>NZ_JAJSRC010000112.1:0-314 GCF_021283245.1 Pseudomonas sp. NMI760_13
GGGCTGCCAGGAAGTGTCAACCATGTCTCCGTACACGTGTCCACCATGTGTCCGGTCTCTACAGATCCTTCAAAAAGGAACTCGCCGTAAGGGCGAAAAGGTGACTATGCGTCGACATCGCAAATGAATGCACCTACAACTATTAATACCAGCACTGACCAACTTTGACTTTGACTTTGACTTTTAAATAGTCTGTTTTGAAAGTTATATGCGCATTCATTTGCGATGGTGACGCAAAGTCACCTTTCCGCCCTTACGGCGGGTAACTTTTTGAAGGATCAAAAAGTCACCAAAAAATCCTCGCTCCATTCATC
>NZ_JAJSRC010000113.1:0-314 GCF_021283245.1 Pseudomonas sp. NMI760_13
GAGTACAGCAGGGTGTTGATGTTGATGAACGACGCGATGACATCGTGATGTTCTTGCCGGCAGGCCGTGGACAAGGGTTTGCCGGCTTGCGGGGGTGGCTGGAAGGCCGGGAACTGGCGCAGTGCCCCTTCGGGGGTGACCTGGTAGGCGTGCCAGACCCGTTGGTCGAGCAGCACGTAGACATAGCCCTGGCGCAGGATGCGCAACTGTTCGTTGTGCATGGGGATGCCGGCGACCCCGTTGTAGTTGGGCAGGTTGCGCGTGCTCAGGGTCTTGGGGCTGGGGGCGTAGGCGGTACGTAATAGGAGGATGGG
>NZ_JAJSRC010000025.1:0-102220 GCF_021283245.1 Pseudomonas sp. NMI760_13
CAAAAAGGGCGATCCTTGCGGATCGCCCTCTTCTGATTTGGTAGGCACAATTGGACTCGAACCAACGACCCCCACCATGTCAAGGTGGTGCTCTAACCAACTGAGCTATGTGCCTGTCGTGTGGTGCGCATATTAGTGATCGAATGCGTACCTGTAAAGCGTTTTTTTCAAAAAAATCAAAAACTTTGCGAAACTGCTTAATGCCAGCCCTGCCAGGCGACGCAATCCCTGTAGGAGCGGCCTTGTGCCGCGAAAGGGCTGCGTAGCGGCCCCAGTATTTTTGCGTTAAAGCAGAAATTGCCGGGGCTGCTACGCAGCCCTTTCGCGGCACAAGGCCGCTCCTACAGGGGCCGTGCATGGCCGTAGAGCACCAGAATGCAAAAAGGGCGATCCTTGCGGATCGCCCTCTTCTGATTTGGTAGGCACAATTGGACTCGAACCAACGACCCCCACCATGTCAAGGTGGTGCTCTAACCAACTGAGCTATGTGCCTGTCGTGTGGGGCGCATTCTACCCGATCCAGATACCCTGTCAACACTTTTTTTCACGCTAAGCTACTGAATCTTAAACTATTTATAGGAAGGCCAGGTTTCAGGGGGGCGTAAAGGATTTTCACCGGACGACTAGCGGGTGTTTATTATTATTGATAGCATCGGTACATTCGTTAAAAATATAAAACACGAGGTTCCTCGAGCATGGCTAACACCCCCTACCCCCAGTCCTACTACGCCGCCTCGGCCAACCCGGTGCCGCCACGTCCGGCGCTGCAGGGTGAGGTGGAAACCGATGTGTGCATCATCGGCGCCGGCTACACCGGCCTGTCCAGCGCCCTGTTCCTGCTGGAGAACGGCTTCAAGGTGAGCATCGTCGAGGCCGCCAAGGTCGGTTTCGGCGCTTCGGGCCGCAACGGCGGCCAGATCGTCAACAGCTACAGCCGCGACATCGACGTCATCGAACGCACCGTCGGCCCCAAGCAGGCGCAACTGCTGGGCCAGATGGCCTTCGAAGGCGGGCGTATCATCCGTGAGCGCGTGGCCAAGTACGACATCCAGTGCGACCTGAAGGACGGCGGCGTGTTCGCCGCGCTGACCAGCAAGCAGATGGGCCACCTGGAATCGCAAAAACGCCTGTGGGAGCGCTTCGGCCACAACCAGCTGGAACTGATGGACCAGAAGCGCATCCGTGAAGTGGTGGCTTGCGACAGCTATATCGGCGGCATGCTCGACATGAGCGGCGGCCACATCCACCCGCTGAACCTGGCCCTGGGCGAAGCCGCCGCGGTCGAGTCGCTGGGCGGCATCATTTATGAGCAAACCCCCGCCGTGCGCATCGAGCGTGGCGCCAACCCTGTCGTGCATACCCCGCAGGGCAAGGTCCGCGCCAAGTTCATCATCGTCGCCGGCAACGCCTACCTGGGCAACCTGGTACCGGAACTGGCGGCCAAGTCGATGCCGTGCGGCACCCAGGTGATCACCACCGAGCCGCTGGGCGACGAGCTGGCGCGCACCCTGCTGCCGCAGGACTACTGTGTCGAGGATTGCAACTACCTGCTCGACTACTACCGCTTGACCAGCGACAAGCGCCTGATCTTCGGCGGTGGCGTGGTGTACGGCGCGCGCGACCCGGCGAACATCGAGGCGATCATCCGTCCGAAGATGCTCAAGGCCTTCCCACAGCTGAAGAACGTCAAGATCGACTACGCCTGGACCGGCAACTTCCTGCTGACCCTGTCGCGTCTGCCGCAGGTCGGTCGTATCGGCGACAACATCTATTACTCCCAGGGTTGCTCGGGTCACGGCGTGACCTACACCCACCTGGCGGGCAAGGTGCTGGCCGAGGCCCTGCGCGGCCAGGCCGAGCGCTTCGACGCGTTCGCCGGCCTGCCGCACTACCCGTTCCCGGGTGGCCAGATGCTGCGTGTGCCGTTCAGCGCCATTGGTGCCTGGTACTACAGCCTGCGCGATCGTCTGGGCTTCTAAGACAGTTCGGGGCCGCTTTGCGGCCCTTTCGCGGCACAAGGCCGCTCCTACAGGGGATCGCATTCTTCTGTAGGAGCGGCCTTGTGCCGCGAAAGGGCTGCAAAGCAGCCCCGGCAAGTCCAAGTCGGACGCCAATTATCAACATATTGAAAGGGCTGGGTCTCAATTCCCGAGACTGGTGACCGCCTGCTTCGCCGCGATCTCCTGCCCGGCACGGGCCAGCTCGTCCGCCGCCTGCAACCAACGCTGGCGATCCACCTGGGCCGGCAGTTGCCGTGGCGACTGCAGCAGCACCGCCCAATTGCCCTCCTTGGCCCACGCCGACTCGAAATCATCGAAGGCCATCAACTGGCGCCGATGCATCCCTGAGCGCAGCAGCACCCGCTGCTTGTAGCGGTCGTAGCCGATCAGCACCGCATAGCGCGGCTCGCTCCACCAGGCCGAACCTTCCTGATAACGCAGCAGCACCGGATAGCCGGCGGCCACTTGCGCAAGCAGCGCGTCCAGGTGCTTGTCCAGCGGGTAGACCACCCGACCGTACTCGCGGGCTACCCGGGGAATGCCGGTGTCCAGCGATTCGGCGGCCTTGGGCAGGCCCAGCGCCTTGTCGAGCAGGCCCGGGGTGATCGGCGCGCCCTGTTGCGACAGCACCGCAGCCAGGGCCATCGAGCCGCTGTGGTTGGCGTTGCCGCGATAGAACGGCACGCTGCTGATCTCGACCCGCTGTGGCAGGCCCTTGAGCGCAGCCGGCGGCGTGCCGGCGCAGCCAGACAGGGTCGCCGCCACCAGGCAGGCGACCAGCAGGCGACGTGGGCCCAGGGCCCGAAACTTGGAGAGCTTTTGCAACGTGGACACTCGCTTGTTCCGCGGCCAGGCAGGCGGCGCCCGACCAAGAACCCCGATCATAGGATGCCGGCGTCCGCGGGTATAGCCCGGCGCGGTCTTGGAACGAAACGGCCCAAGGACTAGACCTTCGGTCAATGGAACGTCACAGCCGACAGGCTAGACTGAAGCTGTGTCTGGATGGCGAGCACGGCTCGCCAGAGAGAAGGAGGCACACATGAGCCTGACAATGGCAATTCTCGTGTTGGTCGGCATGTGGCTCAGCGTCGCGGCGGCCATGCTCTGGGGGGTGTTGCGCATCGTGCGCCGACATTCCCATCCTCATCACTTGCCACCACAAGCCGTGGCCAAACAGCCCGTGCGTCGCGCACGACGCCATGCCGGGGCGCATTGACCTGAAACCTTCCTGAAAAGCATCGCGGGGCAAGCCCGCTCCCACGCCCTGCACCATTCCCCACCAAGAATGATTCCTGGCGTGGAATGGTGCAAAGCGTGGGAGCGGGCTTGCCCCGCGATGGCCTCAGTCGAGATCAGCCCTCGGCCGCCTCACGCTTCAAACGTGCCCGACGCGCCAGGATGTTGAGGATCTCGATCGCCGTCGAGAACGCCATGGCCGCATACACATACCCTTTCGGTACATGGGCGCCAAAGCCTTCGGCGATCAGGGTCATGCCGATCATGATCAGGAAGCCCAGGGCCAGCATCACCACGGTCGGGTTGTCGTTGATGAACTTGGCCAGCGGGTCGGCGGCCACCAGCATCACGATCACGGCGCTGATCACGGCGATGATCATGATCGGCAGGTGCTCGGTCATGCCCACGGCGGTGATGATGCTGTCGATCGAGAAGACGATGTCCAGCAGCAGGATCTGGAAGATCGCCGCGGTGAAGCCGATGGTCACGGCGTTGCCGGCCTTGGACTCTTCCTTGGCGCCATGGGGGTCGACGCTTTCGTGGATCTCCTTGGTCGCCTTCCACAGCAGGAACAGGCCACCGGCGATGAGGATCATGTCCTTCCACGAGAACGTGTGGCCGAACACCTCGATCACCGGCTCGGTCAGCTGGACGATCCAGGCCACGGTGCTGAGCAGCGCCAGGCGCATGATCAGGGCCATGCTGATACCAATGCGGCGTGCCTTGGAACGGTAGGCCTCAGGCAGCTTGTTGGTGAGGATCGAGATGAAGATCAGGTTGTCGATGCCGAGCACGACCTCCATGGCCACCAGGGTGGCGAGGGCAACCCAGGCGGTGGGGCTTGCGGCGAGTTCCAGCAAATATTCCATTGGTCAGTCCTGCTCTCAGATGTCCTGGGTGTCTTTCTTGTCGTCTTCGGCCTTGGCCTTCTCGGCATCGCTGCCGATGGCGTCGCTCAGGGCCTGCTGGGCGGCGTCGTTGGTCTTGTCGATGGCCTGCTTGGCGGTTTCGGCGGCCTGGTCGAGCATCTGCTGGGCGGATTTCTCGGCCTGGTCGCAGCCGGACATGGCGAACAGGGCCAATACCAGCACCAACGGTGTACCAATGGATTTGAGTTGTAGCATGAGGTCCTCGCTTGTCGAATTCCGGGCGGCGCGTCGTGCGCCTGATGGGGAGGCATTCTAAAGAGGCTGAAACATCCGGAAAATTCGTTTTTTCGGCGTGTATACTTCGGTTTTTCCGAACTGAGACAGGCCATGCTCAACTACCGTCAGCTCCATTATTTCTGGGCCGTGGCCAAGACCGGCAGCATCGCCCGCGCCAGCGAGCAGCTGAACCTCACCCCGCAGACCATCAGTGGGCAGATCAGCCTGTTCGAGCAGACCTGGAACCTGGAGCTGTTCCAGCGCGTCGGCCGCCAGCTGGAGCTGACCGAGACCGGGCGCCAGGCGCTGGTCTACGCCGAGCAGATGTTCCAGATCGGCGGCGAGCTGGAAGCCATGCTGCGGGCCGGGCCGCAGGAGCAGATCCTGTTTCGCGTGGGGGTGGCCGACGTGGTGCCCAAGTCCATCGTCTACCGCCTGCTGGCGCCGACCATGGAGCTGGACGAGGTTCTGCGCATCAGCTGTCGCGAGGACAAGCTCGAACGGCTATTGGCGGACCTGGCGATCCAGCGCCTGGACCTGGTGATCTCCGACAGCCCCATGCCCAGCCACCTGGACATCAAGGGCTACAGCCAAAAGCTCGGCGAGTGCGGCCTGAGCTTCTTCGCCACGCCCGCGCTGGCCGAACGCCTCGCCCGGCCCTTCCCCGCCTGCCTGGACGACGCGCCGTTGCTGATCCCCGGCCAGGAGACCGTGGTGCGCAGCCGGCTGTTGCGCTGGTTGGCCGAGCAGCAGGTGCAGCCGCGCATCGTCGGCGAATTCGACGACAGCGCGCTGATGCAGGCCTTCGGCCAGTCGGGCAGCGGCATCTTCGTCGCCCCCAGCGTGATCGCCGAGGAAGTCTGCCGCCAGTACGGGGTGCGCCTGATCGGCCAGACCGAGGCGGTGAACGAGTCGTTCTACGCCATTTCGGTGGAGCGCAAGGTCAAGCACCCAGGGATCCTGGCGATCACCGAGGGCGCGCGGCGGGAGCTGTTCCACTGGTAACCCGACGGGTACACAGGGTGCGTGGGAGCGGGCTTGACCCGCGATTCAGGCGAAACCGCTTCGGCCAGTGATCGCGGGGCAAGCCCGCTCCCACGCTATGCCCCGCAGGTCTGTGATAAAGTCGCGCGCTTTCACGTAATCGGATTGCGCTGCACATGACCCCCATCCTCCGCCTCATCAACCGCACCGGCCTGGTGACGCAGATCTGCATCGGCCTGGTGGCCGGCATTCTCCTCGCCCTGCTCGCCCCCGCCGTGGCCCGTGACCTGGCGTTCCTCGGCAAGGTCTTCGTCAGCGCCCTGAAGGCCGTGGCGCCGGTGCTGGTGTTCATCCTGGTGATGGCCTCGATCGCCAACCACCGCCATGGCCAGGAAACCCACATCCGCCCGATCCTCTGGCTGTACCTGCTGGGCACCTTCGCTGCGGCGGTGGTGGCCGTGGCGGCGAGCATGCTGTTCCCGTCCAACCTGGCGCTGACCACCAGCGATGCCGCGCTGAGCGCCCCCGGCGGGATCGGCGAGGTGCTGCAGAACCTGCTGCTCAGCGCCGTGGACAACCCGGTCAACGCACTGCTCAACGCCAACTTCATCGGCGTGCTGACCTGGGCCATCGGCCTGGGCGTGGCCCTGCGTCATGCCAACGACACCACCCGCACCGTGGTCGAGGACCTGTCCAACGGCGTCACCCTGATCGTGCGCGTGGTGATCCGCTTCGCCCCGCTGGGCATCTTCGGCCTGGTCAGCGCCACCCTGGCGCAATCGGGCCTGGACGCGCTGCTCGGCTACCTGCACCTGCTCGGTGTGCTGATCGGCTGCATGCTGTTCGTGGCGCTGGTGATGAACCCGCTGATCGTGTTCTGGAAGATTCGCCGCAACCCCTACCCGCTGACCCTGCTGTGCCTGCGCGAGAGCGGCATTACTGCCTTCTTCACCCGCAGCTCGGCGGCCAACATCCCGGTCAACCTGGCGCTGTCGGAAAAGCTCGGCCTGCATGAGGACACCTATTCGGTGTCTATCCCGCTGGGCGCGACCATCAACATGGCCGGCGCGGCGATCACCATCACCGTGCTGACCCTGGCCGCCGTACACACCCTGGGCATCCCGGTGGACCTGCCGACCGCGGTGCTGCTCAGCGTGGTGGCGGCGGTCTGCGCCTGTGGCGCCTCGGGCGTGGCCGGTGGCTCGCTGCTGCTGATCCCGCTGGCCTGCAGCCTGTTCGGCATCCCCAGCGAGATTGCCATGCAGGTGGTGGCGGTCGGCTTCATCATCGGCGTGCTGCAGGATTCGGCGGAAACCGCGCTGAACTCCTCCACTGACGTGCTGTTCACTGCGGCGGCGTGCCAGGCCATGGAGCAGCGCAGCGCCTGAGGCCGCTGTCGCGGGTCAAGCCCGCTCCCACGCCCTGTGGGAGCGGGCTTGACCCGCGATGCCCCCGGTGATTGCTTAAGCTCGGCGCTTTACCTAGGCTAGTGGCCTTTTCCTCGCAATGAGACAGGGCCATGTCAGAACACGAATCCACCGGCGAAGGCCGTTTCAGCAGCATCGAGATCCGCGTGCTCGGCTCGCTGATCGAGAAGCAGGCCACCAGCCCGGAAACCTACCCCCTGACCCTCAATGCCTTGGTCCTGGCCTGCAACCAGAAGACCAGCCGCGAACCCGTCATGAACCTCTCCCCCGGCCAGGTCGGCCAGGCCCTGCGCGCCCTGGAGAACCAGGAAATGGCACGCCTGCAGATGGGCAGCCGCGCCGACCGCTGGGAGCAGCGGGTCGACAAGGCCCTGGAGCTGGTACCGGCGCAGCTGGTGCTGATGGGGCTGATGTTCCTGCGCGGCCCGCAGACCCTCAGTGAGCTGCTGACCCGCAGCAACCGCCTGCACGAGTTCGATGACACCGAACAGATCCAGCACCAGCTGGAGCGCCTGATTTCACGCGGTCTGGCCCTGCACCTGCCACGCCAGGCCGGCCAGCGCGAAGACCGTTACACCCACGCCCTGGGCGACCCGGCCGAGATCGAGGCGATTCTCGCCGCCCGCCAGCAAGACGGCGGCACCCGCTCCGCCAGCGCGGCGGACGAGCGCATCGAAGCGCTGGAAGCCCGAGTGGCGGCGCTGGAGGCGCGCCTGGCCCAGCTCGAAGGTTGATTCAGGGCTTTTCGGCGTCGGGGAAATTGCGGCAGCTCTTGCGTTCGGCCAGCTCCCGCTCACTGGGGCGCTGGTCGACGAACACGGTGCGGCCGTCGGCGTAGATTTCCAGGTAGCCCCAGTGCAGGTCCTGCTCGGTCTGCCCGGGCTTGGGCGGGACGAGCCACCAGGGTTCGCGGCTGATCAGGTTCATGAGTGGGCTCCAGTGGGGCTGGCGGTAACTTGTGCGGTAACTATAGACAGCCAGGCCTGGCACTCCCGCGCGGATTGTTCCTCCGAGGACAATTATGAAGTGCCCGGCGCACCGATTCTCCCTGCCCGGCGACGGGTCTAATCTCGGTCCTGCAAACCCACTTCCCGCAAGGATCGACCACGATGTCCCGCCCACCACTGCCCCCCTTTACCCGTGAAACCGCCATCGAGAAGGTGCGCCTGGCCGAAGACGGCTGGAACAGCCGCGACGCCGCCAAGGTGGCCCTGGCCTATACCCTCGACACCCACTGGCGCAACCGCGCCGAGTTCTGCAGCAGCCGCGAAGAGGCCCAGGCCTTCCTCACCCGCAAGTGGAACCGCGAACTGGAGTACCGCCTGATCAAGGAGCTCTGGGCCTTCACCGACAACCGCATCGCCGTGCGCTACGCCTATGAGTACCGCGACGACAGCGGCCAGTGGTACCGCGCCTACGGCAACGAGAACTGGGAGTTCGCCGAGGACGGCCTGATGCGCAACCGCCACGCCAGCATCAACGAGCAGCCCATCAGCGAGGCCGAGCGCAAGTTCCACTGGCCGCTGGGACGCCGCCCGGACGATCATCCTGGGCTGAGCGACTTCGGTTTCTGAGGAGCGACGCCGGATCTGCGGGGCCGCTCGACGGCCCCGTTTCAGCTTTAGGAAACGGACTACGTGAGCCTGGGAAACCGTGAGCGCAGCGTTGTGCCAGACTGCAGGGCAACTCCACTCCAGGACAGCCCGATGACCCTCCTTGATGCCTTTTTACAGTGTCGGCGCTATGATGCTTCCCATGTGCGCAAGCGGTTTCGCGTTGCGCGGAGGTGTCCAGCGATGGCAGCAAAAGCGAAGAAAGTCTCCGAACGAGACCTCGATGCCCTTGAGCAACAAATCCCCCTGCACGCCAGCGAGGCCACGCATTCGGCCTACCTGCGTGCCCTGCAGGCCAGCCAGCGCGGCGTCCTGTGTGTCGATGAGGGCGAACTGGTGCGCGTCGAGGCCGATGGCGCCCGAACCGTGCTGGGCAAGGCCAGCCCCCGGCGCAAGGTGCGGGTCGGCGAGGTGATCAGCGTGCGCAGGGTCGATGACGAGACGGCCGGCGGGCGTGCCTAGACTGCGAGTTTTCGCGGGGCCCAACGGCTCGGGCAAGAGCACCATCAAGGCCAGCCTGCCTGCGGCGCTGACACGCCTTTTCGTCAATGCCGACGAACTCGAGCACGAAGCGAAAGACACCGGCTTCATCGACCTCGCCCCGTTCGGCATTCAGGCCACCCAGGCCGAATTACACGCCTTCCATCTCAAGCATCATCTGATCGCATCCCGGCAGCTGGCTGCGCAGGCGCGGCTGCTGCAACTGCTCGATAACCGGATCGACTACCGCGCGGTGCCGGTGGACTCGTACTTCGCCTCGGTGATCGCGGATTTCATTCGCCAGCGCCTGCTGGAGGCAAAGCAGAGCTTCACCTTCGAAAGCGTCATGTCGCACCCGAGCAAGATCGAATTCATGCGCCTGGCCCAGGCCCAGGGCTATCGCACCTACCTCTACTTCGTCTCGACCGAGAACCCGCGGATCAATATCGAGCGGGTCGCCATTCGCGTGCGCGCCGGCGGGCATCCGGTCAGGGACGACCTGGTACGCAGCCGCTACGAACGTTCCCTCGACCTGCTGCCCGAGGCCATCGCCGCCAGCCATCGCGCCTACGTGTTCGACAACTCCGGCCAGAGCGCGGTTTGGCTGGCAGAAATCACCGATGGCGTGCAGCTGGAATACCGTAACGAAGAAATTCCCGACTGGTTCTTCGAATCCTATGTGGATGAAGTCGAGCGGCCGGCAGAGGTGTAACGATATCCCAAGCCATCCACGACTCCTGTAGGAGCGGCCTTGTGCCGCGAAAGGGGTGCGAAGCGCCCCCAGAACTTGTGCCTCAAGCTGATATCGCCGGGGCCGCTACGCGCCCCTTTCGCGGCACAAGGCCGCTCCTACAGGGAAACGCGCATGGGCTGTCATTCGCCACCACACTCAGCGCCCTCCGAGTTCCCCGATCTTCTCCAACCGTGCCCGCACGATATTGCGGCTGATGTTCAGCAACCGCCCGGTCTGCAACTGGTTGCCATGGCAATAACGGTACGCCGCGCGGAACACGGTCTCCTCGATGTGTTCGTACAGGTCCGGAATATTCTGCTCGAACAATGCAAGCAAGGCGCTTTCCAGGCTCACCGGCGCCACCGCGCCCGGCGCTGGCAACCCGGTCACCTCCGGCTGCCCCAGCGCCTGTGGGCGCATGTCCACCAGGTGCAGGTCCCCCGGCGCCACCTGCTGCTGGCGGCACACCAGCAGCGCATGGTGAATGGCGTTCTCCAGTTCGCGGATGTTGCCCGGCCAGCTATGCGCCAGCAGCTTGCGCTCGGCCTCGATGCTCAGGCTGGCGCGCTCGTAACCCAGGCGCCGGCAATGCTCCTCGATGAAGAACTCGGCCAGCGGCAGGATATCCCCGGGCCGTTCGCGTAGCGGCGGTAGACGGATGGTCGCCACGTGCAGGCGGTAGAACAGGTCTTCACGAAAGTGCCCGGCCACCACGGCGTCGGCCAGGTTGACGTTGGTCGCCGCCACCAGGCGCACGTTGATCGGCACCGGGGTGCGCGAGCCGAGGCGCACCACTTCACGCTCCTGCAGTACCCGCAGCAGCTTCACCTGCATGTTCAGCGGCAGGTCGCCGATCTCGTCGAGAAACAGCGTCCCGCCGTTGGCGGCCTCGAACCAGCCGGCCTTGTTCGAGGTGGCGCCGGTGAAGGCGCCCTTCTCGTGGCCGAACAGCTCGCTCTCCACCAGGGTCTCGGCGAAGGCGCCGCAGTTCACCGCGACGAAAGGCTCACCATGACGGCGACTGAGCTTGTGGATATGGCGGGCCACCAGCTCCTTGCCGGTGCCGGTCTCACCAATGATCAGGGTGTTGGCTTCGCTGGGGGCCAGGCGCTCGATGCGGCTGAGCAGCTCCTGGGAGCGCGGGTCCTTGAACACGAGCACGGTGGCGCGCACGGATTTGGTCAGCTCGCGGGCATTGGGATGGGTAATCAGCGACATGGGGGCATTCCTGGCAGTGTGTGCGCGCCCTCATAGTGCATGAAACAAGTTAGACCGAAAAATTATTAATAAATATTTATATATTCGATTAGTGAATATATAGAAAACCAATCGTTGCAGTGCTGCTGGAGCAGCAACCGGTCAGCAACGGCCTGCCTGCCGATCAGCACCCCGGACCGCGCGCCAATGCCTTCGCTGTAGCGCGTAGCCCTTGTCGCACAAGGGCTGCAGCCCTGCCCGCAGCGCCCTGGCATGCATTTCGCTCCTGCCTGACAAACGCCTGGGCCGCCCAAACACGCGGCCCGCACACTGTCGGGAGCGCAACATCATGAAAATCCTCTGGCGCCATGGCCTCGCCCTGCTCGGCCTGCTGTTGAGCCTCACCACCTGGGCCGGCGAGGCGCCCAAATCCGTGCGTATCGCCATCGTTGCCTTCACCCAGGGAGGCGTGCCGGTGTTCGGCGGCATCCCCGGGCGGGTGATCGAGGATGGCTGGCTCGCCCAGCAACTCGCCCAGCGCGGCATCAGCCTGGACTGGGTCGCCCTGCCCCACGCCGGCGCCGGTCCGCAGATCAACGAAGGCTTCAGCAACGACAGCCTGGACTTCGCCGTGCGCGGCGACCTGCCGTCGGTGATCGCCGGCGCCGGCAACGTGCCGGGCAAGCTGGTGGTGCCCGGTGGCAGCGGCAACAACGTGTACCTGGTGGTGCCGGCCAACTCCAGCGCCCGCAGCATCCAGGACCTCAAGGGCAAGCGCCTGGCCCTGCACCGTGGCCGGCCATGGGAGTTCGCCTTCAGCAACTTCCTCGTAAGCCAGGGGCTGCAACTGAACGACTTCAAGATCGCCAACCTCAACCCGCAGGTTGGCGCGGCGGCGGTGTCGGCGGGCAAGGTGGATGCGGCGGTGCTGCTCAACGAAGCCTATGCCCTGGAAGACAAGGGCGTGGCGCGCATCCTCTGGTCGACCAAGCAAGGTGCCGACGACTGGCGGCTGGTCTCGGACCTGTGGGCCACCGACCGCTTCGTCGAGCAGCACGCCGACCTCACCCAGCTGGTGGCCACCGCCTGGGTCAAGGCCGCCTGGTGGATCTCCCAGGAGCAGAACCGCGACGCCTACTACAAGTTGTCGTCCCGCGCCGGCGTGGCCGAGAGCGTGCTGCGCCGCGACGACCAGGACGACCCGGTGGCCTGGCAGGCGCGCTGGGCGCCGAAGAGCGATGCCCAGCTCAAGGCCCACTACCAGGCGCTGGCCCGCTATGCCCTGGACAACCGCCTGATCCGCACGCCCTACGACATCGGCCCGGACCTGGCCACCGGTTTCACCCGCCAGGCCCTGAGCGACCTGCAGCTCACCCATTACTGGCCGTCCCTCGACGCCCAGCTCAGCCAACACTGATCAAGAGATCCGCCCATGAAACTGCCCGTTACATTCGCCCTGGGGTTGTCAGCCCTGGCCTTGTCCATCGCCGCCGTGGCCGCCGACACCTTCGCTCCCAAGCCCGACCCGCAGCAGGGCGACGGCCGGGTCTCGGCCTTCTACACCTGGAGCAAGGCCATCCCGGCCACCCCCGGCAAGCTGCTGCGCAGCGAGCCGCTGGACAGCGCCCTGAGCCTGCCCAACGCCGCCAGCGCGCAACGCATCCTCTACACCTCGCTGGACGGCATCGACGGCAAGACGCCGATCGTGGTCTCCGGCGCGCTGTTCATCCCCAAGGGCAAGGCGCCCGCCGGCGGCTGGCCGGTGGCCAGCTGGGGCCATGGCACCGTAGGCGTCGCCGATATCTGCGCGCCGTCCTGGGCCGGCCGTTCGTACCGTGATGTGCAGTACCTCAACCGCTGGCTCGACAAGGGTTATGCCATCGTCGCCACCGATTACCAGGGCCTGGGCGTGCCCGGCGGCCACCCGCTGCTGAACAACCGCATGGCCGCCTACGGCATCCTCGACGCGGCCAGGGCCGTGGTCGCCGGCGTGCCGGGCCTGGCCAACAAGGTGCTGATCGTCGGCCAGTCGCAAGGCGGCGCCGGGGCCTTCGCTGCCGGTGCCTATGCGGCCACCTATGCGCCGGACCTGGGGGTGAAGGGCAGCATCGGCACCGGGGTGATCTACACCATCGGCGCGAAGAACGTTGGCGAGCAGGATGTGAACAAGGTCGACCCGGCGCTGGCCTACGGTTTCTACACCCTGCTGGCGGCGCAGCAGTACGACCCGAGCATCGACCCGCGCGACTTCTACACCGACAAGGCCCTGCCGCTGTTCGAGCAGGCGCGCAGCAGTTGCCTGTCCGCCCTGGTCAGCGATGTGGTCGGCAGCGGGCTGACCCCGGCCAATGCCAAGAAGGACTACCAGGGCGACCAGCTCAAGGCCTGGCTGGCCCAGGTGTCGTACCCCACCCTCAAGCTGGCGCAACCGATCTTCATCGGCACCGGCGCCGAGGACAAGACCCCCGCCGCCAGCACCCAGGTGGCGCTGATGCAGGACGCCTGCAAGGCCGGCTCCGTGGTCCAGGGCCACCTGTACAAGGGCCTGGGCCACAGCGAGACGGTCAACGCCTCGCTCAGGGACTCGATCCCGTTCGCCCGCCAGGTCATCAGCGGCCAGCCTGTCACCCCGATCTGCAACCCCAGTGTCCAGTAAGCCAGGAGCGCGACTATGAGCCTTGAATTCTTCACCCGCCTGCCGCTGCACGGCGAGACCCAGTTCCTCCCGGGCGACCCGCGCAACCGCGGCGACTGGCATGCCGGCGGCCCCAGCACCGGGGCCGTCTCGGGCTTCGCCGTGGGCGATCACTTCAGCTACATCGACTACCTCGGCCAGGTGGCCCGCGCCGCCGAGATCAACGGCTTCGGCGGCGCGCTGATGGTCAACGCGCCGACCGGCGAGGAGCCGTGGACGGTGTGCTCGCTGCTGGCCCGCGAAACCCGCACGCTGAAGTTCGTCACCGCCTTCCAACCCTACCACTACACGCCTTGGGTGGCGGTGCAGCAGGCCGCCACCTACCAGCGCGCCACCGGCAACCGGCTGGTGTGGAACATCATCAACGGCGGCTCGGACGCGATCCAGCGCCAGGTCGGCGACTTCGAAGGGCACGATGAGCGCTACGCCCGCGCCACCGAGTTCATGGACGTGGTGCGCGGTTACTGGCACAACCCCGACTTCCACTACCAGGGCCGCTACTACAGCGCCGAAGGCGGTGGCCTGCGCGGGCCGTTGAAGAAGGCCGAGCTGCCGCTGATCTGCACCGCGGGCTCGTCCGAGGCGGCCCGGGAGTTCGCCGCCCGGCACGCCGACTTCTACCTGATGCGCGCCGAGCACCCCGACGAAATCGCCGCGCTGATCGCCGACATCCGCGCACGCGCCTTGAAGCACGGGCGCCGCGATATCCGTTTCGGCCTGTCGATCGATGTCATCACCCGCGACACCGAGCACGCCGCGCTGGCCGAGGCCAAGCGCTTCCTCGACGAGGGCGTGGCCAAGGGCACGGTCAAGGCCCGCGCCGCCCATGCCGGGCTGCGCACCGCGCGCAAGCTGAGCTACGAGCACGAATACGCCGAGCAGGACGAAGCGCGGGCCTTCGACGACTTCTTCATCCATCCCAACGTGTGGACCGGTTTCGGCTACATCGGCATCCCGCCGGGCTGCGCCCTGGTCGGCAGCCACGCCAACGTGGTGGCGCGGATCCGCGAATACCATGCCATCGGCATCGACCTGTTCTTCCTCGCCGGCTACCCACACCTGGAGGAGGCCTACCGCCTCGGCGAACACATCCTGCCGCATTTCCGTGAGCAACGCGCCCCGCTCACCCGTCCGAGCCAGGCCTGACCTCGGCGCAGCCAGAGCGCTCGCTGTTCAGTGCCTGGCGCTTCGGGAATATCTGGCTAAAAGGCTGGGCACTGCCCCCTGTAGGAGCGGCCTTGTGCCGCGAAAAGGACGCGCAGCGGTCCCGGGAGCTGCGCACTGGCCTAGATTGTCGGGGCTGCTCTGCAGCCCTTTCGCGGCACAAGGCCGCTCCTACAGTGCGCCCAACCGCAGGCGCAGGTGGCCTGCAGGATGCCATAGATCGGTTGTTCTGCCGTCACCTTTGGCGTTTGAGGCAGGGATATGGCATAAATCGCCATATCCCTTCATTACCTGGAGCACAGCATGGCCACTCACAATGTGATTGTCCCAGGCCCCATGGAGCAGACCATCGAAGAACTTGTGCAAACGGGTCGCTACCAGAACTTCAGCGAAGTGGTGCGTGCGGGCCTGCGCATGCTCATCGATCACGAAGCTCAGGAGCAGGCGCGCCTCGAGGCCCTGCGTACCGCTGCCAGCATCGGCATCATGCAACTGAACGCCGGTCAGTTCGATGAGGTCGACCTGGACAATCTGGATGAGTACCTGGGGAGCCTGGGGCAGGCTGACAAAGAATGACCACAGCAACGATCCGCCTGTCTCACGCGGCTCGTAATGACATCAGCGAAATTCTTCGTTTCACCCAGGTGCAGTTCGGTGACGCTGCACGGCGACGCTACCAAGGGCTGCTCCAGGCGGCATTGCGTTCGATCAGTGAAGCACCGGAGCAAGCGGGCAGTTGCAAACGTGCGGAGGTCGCGGCTGGCCTGCGCAGCCTTCACCTGATGCATTGCCGCAGCGTGTCCAAGGCAGGACGAGTCGCACGCCCCAGGCACCTGATCCTCTATCGACAACAGATGGATCAGGTCGTCGAAGTCGTACGTGTCCTTCACGACGCGATGGAGCTGTCGAAGCACCTCCCGCAAGATATCCCCCGCTGAACGGACGACGCTCACGGGCGAGCGGAACAATCACCTCCCCCGATGCACACTCGGCGAGTGCCAGGAATAGGGGCAGTCGGGAGTGGTGAGGTTCTCGAGGATCTTGACCTCCATGCGCGAAAGGTGGGGTATCAGTTGCGACGGTCGATGCCGGGCACCAGGCCCAGTTCGCTGGCGCGCTCGTACAGGCCGCTCATCTTCCACTGCTGGGTGAGCACGCCCGGGCCGTAAGGACGCGAGCCGCCGAGGGCGTCGGCGAGCAGCTGGATCTGCGCGCCCTCCTCCAGCAGCAGGATGAATTCGGCGGTGGCGCGCAGGCCCTGCTTACCCCACACGGTGGCGCCGCCGTTGGCCTCGAGAATGGCCAGGTTGAACGGGTTGGCGGCGATCTGCTCAAGGATGAAATCCACCTCGGCCTGGCGGCGGTCGATGTACACCGGCAGCTCGCGGGCCAGCTGGTAGCGCTGCACCGGCACGTAGTGGAACGGCAGGCTGCGGTGGGTCTGGGCCCAGGCGCCGAGGTACGGGCTGTGCACGTGGGACACGGTGGTGATGTCGGCGTGGGTCTGGAACAGCTTGGTGTAGCGGCCCAGTCCTCCCTTGCCCTTGCCAAGTAGGACATTGCCGGCGAAGTCGCTGACCGTCGCCTCCAGCGGCTTGCGATAACTCCACGGGCCGCCGTAGTTCACCGACACCAGCAGTTCCTCGCCGGGTACCCGCTCGATGAAGCCGACGGTGCCGTTGGCGGTGATGGTGCGGGTTTCGCGGAACACGCTGAAGGCCGCTTCGGCCTCGGCCAGCACCTGGTCGGTGAAGGCTTGCAGCTCGGTGCTGAGGGGGCGTTCGTTGATCAGTACGGTCATGGTCGGTCTCCGGTATCAGGCGCGGCGCTGGGCCAGCAGGTCATGGGCGGCTTGCAGGGGACGGTGGTCGACCCAGTCGGCGAGGTCGAAGTCGCGTTCCAGGAAGCCATGCAGGTTGAGGAAGGTCTTCTGGGTGTCGAGGTAGGCCAGGCGCTGGGGCGACAGGTCCGGTGCCAGGGTGGTGTGGAAGTCGCCGCGATAGGCTTCGGCCACGCCCTGGCTGCCGGCGCGGGTCTCGTCCTCGAGAATGCCGTTGAGCGCGTCGCGGTTGCCGGCGGCCCAGTCGGCGGCGCGCAGGGTCTGGGCGAGGAAGCGCGTCACCAGGTCGAAATGCTCGTCGAGCAGGCTCTGGTGCACGGTGATCGGCCGCGGCGTGCCGTTGTTGATGCGGTGGCGCGGATCAGGCAGGGCATCGAGGTCGATGCCCACCACCAGGCCCAGGCGGCGGGCGGCATCGGCGGCGGCGGCGCCCTTGACGTACACCGCATCCACCTCACCGCGCACCAGCGGATCCAGGCCCGACCACAGCCGTTGCAGGCCCAGTTGCGGGGTGCCGGCATCGAACTGGTCGAGCAGCGCCACCTCCACCAGATGCACGTCATCGAAGCCCAGGCCGGCCGAGGCCAGCGCGCCTTTGTAGCCATGCAGGCTCATGGCCCGGGCGATGCTGCCGGGGCGGTTGTCGCCCCAGGCCGGCAGGGCCAGGCGCTTACCGCGCAGGTCTTCAGGGCGGCGGATGTCGCTGTCGGGGCGGACCAGGATGGTCTGCCACTCCTCGATCCAGGTCAGGCCGATCAGCCGTGTCGGCGCACCGGCGGCGCGGGCGGCCAGGGCCGGCAGGTTGCCGCCCTCGCGGAACAGGCCGGGAAGCTGGTGATCGTAATGGTGATGGCCGAGCTGGCGGGCCTCCTGCAGGGTATCGATGGGCAGGCCGTCGGCGGCGAATTCATCTTGCAGCCAGCCGAGCTTGTAGGCGATGCCCGAGGCAGTGGGTACCGGGCAGCGGGTGAACCAGAGGCGCTCCAGGGTCTCAGGTTTGGGAGTGGCTTGAGCGAGGGTCATGGGTGGCTCCTTGGACGTCGTGCAAGGACCGTTGCAGCGCTCGTGCCAAGGGCTGGGATGCCCGGAATACCGGGCTTTTCGGTGATGGCCAGGGTGGCGACTGCTGACCAGGATGCAGGATTGCGGCGCGGGTGTTGCCTGATCAGCAGAAGCGACGATCAGAGGTGCTGCTGGAGCAGCAAGGGTGCGCTGAAAGCCCGGTACTGCGTGGACTTCAGGGCTGTGGCAAAGAAGTTGCTCTGGCGTTTGCAGGCATCGCGGGGCAAGCCCGCTCCCACACCGACCCGCGATGGGCCATACACTGCCACCGAGGTAACCCATGACCACCATCGAACACCCGCCAGCCCGGCGCATCACCCGCGAATCCGAAGCCATCGACATCGCCCGCCAGGTCGCCGGCGAAATCGCCGCCCTCGCCGCCGACCCGGGCAACAACCGGCCACTGCCCCGCCGCCAGGCCGAGCTGCTGTCGAGCAGCGGCCTCACCGCCATCGGCGTGCCCACGCAGTTCGGCGGCCTCGGCGCCTCGGTCGCGACCATCGTCGAGACCGTGCGCCTGATCTCCACCGCCGACGGCGGCGTCGGCCAGCTGCTGCAGATCCACAACGTGATGCTGCGCGGCGTGCTCGGCGGCTACCCCGACGAGGTCCGCGACCGCGTGCTGGCCGATGTGCTGGCCGGCAAGCGCCTGGGCAATGCCCTGGCCGAGGTCGGCGGCAAGAACAAGTTCGCCCTCAAGACCCGCGTCGAACGCCGCGCCGACGGCAAGCTGGTGCTCAATGGCAGCAAGTTCTACTCGACCGGCGCCTACCTGGCCGAGTGGATCTCGCTGACCGCCGCCAGCGAGGACGGTGGCGCCGGCGTGCTGCTGCACCGCGACACCCCCGGCCTGACCCTGGTCGATGACTGGGACGCCTTCGGCCAGCAGCATTCGGTGAGCGGCACGGTGAAGTTCGACGAGATCGTCCTCGACGAACGCTTCGTCACCTTGCGCAGCGGGCCGATGAAGCGCACCGGCCTGACCTTCCCGCAAATCCTTCACGCCGCCATCGACAGCGGCATCGCCGCCGGCGCCCTGCAGGCGGCGGTGGATTACCTGCGCGAGCACGCCCGGGCCTGGGTCGAGAGCGGCGTCGAACGGGCCAGCGACGAGCCGCACATCATCCGCCAGGTCGGCGAATACGCCGTGGCCCTGCGCGGCGCCGAGTCGGTGCTGCGCGAGGCGGCGCGGGTGTTTGACGCCCATGAGCGCGACCCGGCGGACAAGGCGCTGGAGGATGAGCTGATCCTCTCGGTGGCCACCGCCCGGGCGCATGCCGATGGCGCCGCGCTGAAGATCGCCAGTGACCTGTTCTCGCTGCTGGGGGCCAGCGCCTCGCTGAGCAAGTGGAACCTGGACCGGTTCTGGCGTGATGCCCGGGTGCACACCACCCATGACCCGATCCGCTGGCGCCTGCACAACGTCGGTAACTACTACCTCAACGGGGTGGATCCGGGGGAGTACACGGCGGTGCTCAATGCCAAGGAAGCGCAAGGCGCTACACGTCGCTGAGAGGTTGCGCCCTTGGGGCTGCTGCGCAGCCCTTTCGCGGCACAAGGCCGCTCCTACAGAGACCGCGCGATTCCTGTAGGAGCGGCCTTGTGCCGCGAAAGGGGCGCGCAGCGCCCCCGGCGACCTCGAAGACCTCCCGCCACCACCAGACCCGAGCCCTGCATGACCTCCAGACACCCCCTCCTGCGCGCCCTGGCCATCTACCGCGAGATGCCCTGGCGCTTCACCCTGGTCACCACCCTGTACATCGCCGGCAACCTGGGCCTGGCCTGGCAGCAATGGCTGATCGGCCACGCGGTCGACGATGTCGGCGCCGGCCGCGCCGTCACCCGCCTGGCCGACGGCAGCCTCGACGCCAGCCTGGGCTGGCACTGGCTGTGGACCCTGCTGGCCATCGCCCTGGCCCGCGGCCTGCTGCAGTACGCCGCCGTGGTGCTGTCGCTGGTGCTCAGCCAGGCCCTGCTGACGCGCCTGCGCGAACGCATTCTCGAACAGGTCCAGGCCCTGCACCTGGGCTACCACTGGCAGCATGGCATGGGCGAGCTGGTGACCCGCACCACTCGCGATGCCGACAAGGTGCGCGATGCGCTGATCACCTTCTGGCGGCAGATCGTCGAGACGCCACTGGTGGTGCTGGCGGCGGTCGGCCTGCTGGGCTGGTACGACCCGCTGCTGGGCCTGGTGCCGTTGCTGCTGACCGGTGCCGGGCTGTGGCTGTTCGTACGTCAGACCGAGCGCCTTGTCACCCTTGATCGGGCAGTTGCCTCGGCGTATGACCAGGTCAGCCAGGATCTGGCCGAAGGTATCGGCGGCGTGCGGGTGATCAAGGCGTTCGGCCTCGAGCAACGGCGCATCGCTCGTTTCGCCGAGCAGGTGACACTGTTCAGCGGCCACGCCCGTGCGGCGCTGGCCTACGCCAGCTCGCGCATTCCGTTGCCGCAGGCGGTGGTCGCCCTCGGCCATGTATGGATCCTGGTGTACGGCGCCCACCAGGTGGCCGCCGGCCGCCTGGGCTTCGGCGAGCTGGTGACCTCGCTGCTGGTAGCCACCACCCTGGTGTTCCGCATCGAAGGCATCGGCCGGGTCATGCAGACCTTCGCCGACGCCCGCGCCAGCGCCGAACGCATCTGGCAACTGCTCGACGAACGCCCCGCCATCATCAGCGGTCAGTGCGCACTGCCCGAAGGGCCGTTGGGCCTGAAGCTGGAGCAGGTGCGCGTGGCCGCGCCGCAGGCCGGCCGCGACCTGCTGCACGGCTGCTCGCTGCAACTGCGCCCCGGCGAGGTGGTGGCGCTGGTCGGCGCCACCGGCAGCGGCAAGAGCCTACTGGCCAGCCTGCTGCCGCGCCTGGCCGAGGTGGACGGTGGCAGCGTGCGGGTCGGCAGCGACGCTCACGGCTGGCACGATGTGCGCGACCTCGACCTGGCGGCCTTACGCCGCCGGGTGCAGGTGCTGGCGCAGGAAAGCTTCCTGTTTTCCGACTCGCTCGCCGCCAACCTGCGCCTGGCCGCGCCCGACGCCAGCGACAGCGAGCTGCGCGAGGCCCTGCGCCAGGCCGCCGCCGAGGACGTGCTGGAGCGCCTGCCCCACGGCCTGGATACGCCACTGGGCGACCGTGGCGTGACCCTTTCCGGCGGCCAACGCCAGCGCCTGTGCCTGGCCCGCGCCCTACTCGGCGCGCCCGACATCCTGTGCCTGGACGACGCCACCAGCGCCCTGGACGCCCAGAGCGAGCGCCGCGTGCTCGACAACCTGCGCCGTCAACGCAGCCAGACCGGCCGTGCGCCGACCCTGCTGTTGATCACCAGCCGCCTGTCCACCCTGCTGCTGGCCGACCGCGTGCTGCTGCTCGACGGCGGGCGCATCAGCGCCAGCGGCAGCCACGCCGAGCTGACGGCGAACAACGCCCATTACCGCGACCTGCTGGGGATCGAGCATGGCTGAAAGCGATATCGACATCGAACAGCGCCTGGCCCGCCAGGCCCTCGACCGCGGCATGCTGGGCCGTTTGCTGCCGCTGCTGCGGCCGATCCGTGGGGCGATCCTGAGCGTGATCGGCCTGGAGCTGCTGCTGGTGTTCACCGTGTTCCTGCGGCCGTGGTTCGTCCGCGAGCTGCTCGACCGCGGGCTGATCCAGAACGCCGGCCACTGGCTGCTGGACGAGCGCCTGGTGCTGTGGCTCGGCCTGGGCCTGGCCGCCAGCTGGCTGGGCCGCTTCCTGCTGGCGGGCATCTCGCAGTTGATTGCTGGCGGTGCCGCCATCGGCGTGCTCAACACCCTGCGCGTGCAGGTGTTCGCCCATGTCCAGGCGCTGTCGGTGAGCTACTTCGACCAGACCCGCGCCGGGCGCATCATCGCCCGTGCCGACCGCGACGTCGACGCGCTGGAGCCGTTGCTGGTGCAAGGCCCGCCGGAGCTGCTGGGCGCCCTGTTGCGCTGCGGCCTGGCCGGGGTGATGCTGTGGCGCATCGAGCCGAGCTTCTTCTACAGCCTGGCGGCCACCGTGCCACTGCTGGCACTGGCCACCTGGCGCTTCAAGCGGGTGTCGCAGCGCAACTGGGCCAAGGTCGCCGAGCAGCGCAGCCGCTTCACCGCGCACCTGGTCGAAAGCGTCAGCGGCGTGCGGCTGATCCAGCAGTGCGGGCGCGAGGCCAGCAACCAGCGGCGCTACCGGCAGCTGCTGGAGGTGTTCAACCAGGCGCTGATCCGCGGAAGCCTGCGCACCGGCTGGTTCGCGCCGTTCACCGCACTGCTGGGCACGGCGGGCATGGCCGTGCTGTTGCTGGTGGGCGCCTTCGGCCTGGCCGAAGGCCGGGTGAGCGTCGGCCAGGTGGCCGAAAGCCTGTTCTACGTGTTCCTGTTCCTCGGCCCGCTGCAGGAGCTGTCGGACCTGTTCGAGCGCTACGCCACCGGCAGCGCCTCGGCGCAGCGCATCTTCCTGCTGCTCGACACCCGCGCCCAGGTGCTCGACCCCGCGCAACCACAGGCGCTGGGCCGGGCCCGTGGCCAGGTGGACTTCGCGCAGGTCGGCTTCGCCTACAACACCAGCGCACGCCCGGTGCTCGACGGGCTCGAGCTGCATATCCCGGCGGGCGAAGTGCTGGCCATCGTCGGCCCCTCGGGGCATGGCAAGAGCACCCTGGTGCAGTTGCTCACGCGCTTCTACGACGTGCAGCGCGGCGCGGTGAAGCTCGACGGCATCGACCTGCGCGAGCTGGCCCAGCACGACCTGCGGCGCAACGTCGGCGTGGTGCTGCAGGACAACGTGCTGTTCAGCGGCACGCTTCTCGACAACCTGCGCCTGGCCCGGCCCGGCGCCGACGACGCCCAACTGATCGCCGCCGCCCGCGAACTGGGTGCCGACGAGGTGCTGGAGCGCCTGCCGCTGGGCTACCACACCGAAGCCGGCCCGCTGGGCAGCCACCTGAGTCACGGTCAGCGCCAGCTGGTGTGCCTGGTGCGCGCCTATCTGGCCGACCCTGCGGTGCTGGTGCTCGACGAAGCGACCTCGGCGGTCGACGTGCACACCGAGCGGCGCATCCAGCAGGCGCTGCGCCGGCTGTGCCAGGGCCGCACGGCGATCATCATCGCCCACCGCCTGGCGACCATTCGCGACGCCGACCGGATCGCCGTGGTGCGCCATGGGCGGGTGGTCGAGCTGGGCCGGCATGCCGCGCTGGTGGAGGCCGGCGGGGTGTATGCAGGGTTGTACGCGGCGTATCTGCGCAGTGCCGGGGAGCAGGTTGGCGGAACCACGCAACCCGTGTAGGAGCGGCCTTGTGCCGCGAAAGGGCTGCACAGCAGCCCCAGGATCTCAGGGTAACGCACATATCGCCGGGGCTGCTGCGCAGCCCTTTCGCGGCACAAGGCCGCTCCTACAGGGAAATTGCGTTCCCCTGCTGCTCACCGGGCAACGGCTGCTGCCTGACTGCTGCCACAGCAGCACCCCACCCTTGCCACCCCACGCCGTTCCGGCCCTGCAGTGCCATGGCACAGCCGTTGCACCACCCTCCCCATCGACCACCTCCCCTTCAGGAGCCCCCATGACCACCGAATTCTTCTGGCGCCTGCCCCTGGGCACCGACGGCCCGCAACTCTCCACCGATCGCCACACCCGTGGCAACCCGCAGCACCGCCCGGGCCACATCGCCCCCGGCCGCCTGCCCAGCGGCGAGGCCGACGGCTTCACCTACATCGACTATATCGCCCAGGTGGCCAAGGCCGCCGAGCTGGCCGGTTTCGAAGGCGCCCTGCTGCCCACCGGCCCCGAGCCATGGATCGCCGCCGCGGCCCTGGCCCGCGAAACCCGGCGCATCCGCTTCCTGATCGCCTTCCAGGCCACCTGGACCCTGCCGGCCTACGCCGCGCAGCAGGCGGCGATCCTGCAGAACCTCAGCGGCGGGCGGCTGGACTGGAACATCATCACCGGCGGCAACCCGGCCAGCCAGCGCGCCAACGGCGACTTCCTCGAACACGACCTGCGCTACAAGCGCACCGGCGAATTCCTCGACGTGATCCAGGGCCTGTGGGCCAACGACAGCTTCTCCTACGAAGGCGACATCTACCGCCTGGAGCACGGCAGCCTGCCGCCGGGCCTGGCCCACGAGCGCAAGCCCGGGGTGTACTTCTCCGGCTTTTCCGACGCCGCGCTGGAGGTCGCCGCCCGCCACGCCGACGTCTACCTGAACTGGGCCGAGCCGATCGACAAGCTCAAGCCGCATCTCGAGCGGGTGCGCGAACTGGCCGACAAGCAGGGCCGCACGGTGCGTTTCGGCCTGCGCGTCGACCTGTTCGCCCGCGAAACCGAAGAGCAGGCCTGGCGCGAGCTGCGCCAGCAGTTCGAACGCCTCGAAGGCAAAAGCAGCGCCATTGCCAAGGGTTTCGCCAGCGGCTCCGACTCGGTCGGCGGCGCGCGCCAGGCAGCCTATCACCAGCACCTGCAGGACTTTGACGAACTGAAGCTGGCGCGCAATCTCTGGGCCGGCTTCGCCAAGGCCAAGCCCGGCCCGACCGTGGGCCTGGTGGGCAGCCACCAGAACATCGCCGAGCGCCTGGCCGAATACCGCGACGCCGGCTTCTCGACCTTCATCCTGGCGGCCAACCCGCACCTGGAAGAGGCCCTGCGCATCGGCCAGGAAGTCCTGCCGCTGGTGCAGCAGGCCGCCGCCACGCCGCTCAAGGCCAGCGCCTGAGGAGAACGACCATGAGCCAACCCCTCGACACCCTCTGGTACACCCGCTGTCCGGTGCCCACCGGCCTGGGCATCGCCGTGCAGCAAGGCTGGCTGCAGCAGGACCTGTCCGCTCTGGGTACCCGCGTGCAGTCGCTGCGCGAAGCCGACGAACAGGCCGTGCGCGAATCGCACTTCGACCACACGCTGCGCAACTCGGTGCGCCACGGCGGCAGCATCCCGGCGATCTGGGCCCGCGCCCAGGGCCGCGAGACCCGCGTGATCGGCCTGTCCTGGGCCGACGAGGCGCAACTGATCCTGACCCGCCCGGACAGCGCCATCCACACGGTGCAGGACCTCAAGGGCCGGCGCTTCGGCCTGCCCGACTGGAGCGCGGCGCAGATCGACTTCACCCGCGCCCAGGCCCTGCGCGGCCTGGAAAACGCCCTGAAGCTGCACGGCCTGCAGGTGGGCGACCTGCAACTGGTCAACTACCGCTACCACGGCACCTTCAGCGACCGTCCGGTGCGCAATGTCGCCGGCACGCCGGTGTCCACCGGCCAGGGCGAGGGCCGCAACCTGGAGCTGGCCGGCCTGCTGCGCGGCGAGGTGGACGCGATCTTCCTCAAGGGCGCCAGCGCCGTGCAACTGGCCCACGCCTTCGGCCTGCGCACCGTGATCGACACCGGCAGCCACCCCGACCCGCTGATCCGCAGCAACAACGGCACGCCGCGCACGCTGGCGGTGGACAGCCATCTGCTCGAACGGCACCCGCAGGTGGCCCGCACGCTGCTGTCCAGCGTGCTGCGCGCCGAGCACTGGGCGCAGCAGCACCCGGACGAGACCCGTCGCTACCTCGCCCGCGAAACCAACAGCAGCGAATACTGGGTCGGCGTGGCCTATGGCAATGACGCCCACCTGCGCCTGCGCACCGCCCTGGACGAACAGGCCATCGACGCGCTGCAGGACTTCGTGCAGTTCCTCGCGCGCTGGCGCTTCATCCCGGCCAGCTTCGCGGTGCGCGACTGGATCGACCGGCAGCCGCTGGACGCGCTGCTTGCCGCCCCTTCTGCCATGGACAGGAAACCCGTCGCCTTATGAGCAAGCCCCTGGAAACCCTCTGGTACACCCACAGCCCGGTACCCACCGGCCTTGGCATCGCCGTGCAGTCCGGGCGCCTGGCCCAGGCCTTCGCGCCGTTCGGCACGCGCATCCAGTCGCTGCGCGAGTCCAGCGAGCGCGAGGTGCGCGAGGCCCACTACGACCACCACCTGCAGAACTCGGTGCGCCACGGCGGCAGCATCCCGGCGATCTGGGCCTACGCCAGCGGCGTCGAGACCCGGGTGCTGGGGCTGAGCTGGATCGACGAGGTACAGCTGATCCTCACCACTGAAGAAAGCGGCGTACGCGGCATCCGCGACCTGAAGAACCGCCGCTTCGGCCTGCCCAAGTGGGCCAACGTGCAGATCGACTTCACCCGCGCCCAGGCCCTGCGCGGCCTGGAGAACGCGCTCAAGCTCGAAGGCCTGAACGTGGCCGACGTCGAGCTGGTCGACTACCCCTACGGCGGCACCTACAGCGATGAACCCAAGCAGCATTTGTACGGCTCGGAGGTGGCACTGGACACCCGCCGCGTGAGTCGGCGCAACAACGAGCTGATCGGCCTGCTGCGCGGCGACATCGACGCGATCTTCCTCAAGGGCGCCCACGCGGTGCAACTGGCCCACGAGTTCGGCCTGCGGGTGGTGGTCGACACCGGCAGCCACCCCGACCCGCTGATCCGCAGCAACAACGGCACGCCACGCACGCTGACAGTGGACACCCACCTGCTGCACGAGCATTTCGAGGCCAGCCGCACCCTGGTCGACACCGTGCTGCGCACCGAGCAATGGGCCTGGGCCAACCCCGAGGACACCCGGCGCTTTCTCGCCCGCGAGCTGAACACCAGCGAGTACTGGGTGGCGGCGGCCTATGGCGAGGATGCCCACCGGCGCCTGCGCACGGCGCTGGATGGCCGCTCCATCGCGGCGTTGCAGGACTTCAGCGAGTTCCTTCATCGCTGGGGGTTCATCCCGCGGCGCATCGATGTGCGCGAGTGGATCGATTCGAGCGTGCTGGAGCAGGTGATCGGCTCCACCTCGCGATTGGCTGTCTGATCGCATCACGGGGGGCGTGGGAGCGGGCTTGCCACGCGATTGGGGCGGCCCTGCTGCCCCAGCAACACCCGCCAAACACCCCACTGCTGCAGCATCCGCACCGGCCGCTTGAAAGACCAATAAATACGAATAAAAACAGTGTATTACGAGCTTGGCACAGTCCCTGCTCTGTCCTCCCCAACAACGCGTTCACTCGGGGAGATTCCACATGCACCAGCGCCATCCACTAGCCCGCCAGATCAGCCTCGCGCTACTGCTCGGCAGCACCGCCAGCCACACCTTCGCCGCCGACGAGAACAAGACCGAGCCGGCCCTGGAGACCGTCACCGTCACCGCCCAGCACCGCGAACAGACCCTGCAGGAAGTGCCGGTGGCCGTGTCGGCGATCAAGGGCACGCAACTGGTCGCCGACGGTGTGCGCTCGATGGGCGACATCACCACCTTCGTGCCCAACGCCTCGGCCAAGAACCCCGACGGCGACGGCCGCCCGCGCTGGTACATCCGTGGCCTGGGCACCGGCGACACCGGCGCGGCGACGGTCTACCCGGTGGGCATCTACGCCGACGACGTCTACCTCAACGCGCCCATCGCCGGCGGCGGGCCGCTGTTCGATCTGGAGCGCATCGAGATCCTGCGCGGCCCGCAGGGCACCCTGTACGGCAAGAACACCACCGCCGGCGCGGTCAACGTGATCTCGAAGAAACCGACCTTCGACACCGACGGCTATGGCACGGTCGGCTTCGGCAGCAAGAACGAGCGCATCCTCAACGGCGCCCTCGGCGGTACCCTGGTGGACGACAAATTGGCCGGCCGGGTGTCGCTGTATTCCGAGGAACGCGACGGCTTCCAGCACAACGATTTCGACGGCAACAGCTACGGCGACGTCAACAAGAAGGCCGTGCGCCTGCAGTTCCTCGCCCAGCTCAACCCGGACCTGGACGCCCTGCTGAAGATCCACAGCCGCCAGTTCAAGGGCGACGGCAGCAACGGCTCGCTGCCGGTGGGCAGCTACTACAACGTCGGCTACCAGCGCCCCAACGGCCGCGACATCTCGCTCAACGTCAACGAGGACTACCGCCTCGACCACGACGGCGCCTCGCTGACCTTCAACTGGTACCTGGGCGACTACACCCTGACTTCGATCAGCGCCTACGACGACATCCGCAACCGCTCCACCACCGACGCCGACTACACCCCCTACGAGGTCAATGGCGCCTCGATTACCGACAACCGTTATCGCCAGTGGTCCCAGGAACTGCGCCTGGCCTCGCCGGAGGACCGTTCTCTGCACTGGCTGCTCGGCGCCCACTACTTCCACGAAGACCTCGACAGCGCCTCGCAGCGCATCGTCACCCCGGGCCCGACACCCAACGGCAGCGGCTCCAACCAGGTCGGCAGCACGGCGTTTCGCGACCTGGGCTTCGACCATCGCACCGACAGCTACGCGCTGTTCGGCAACGTCACCTACGACTTCACCGACGACTTCAGCGTGACCGGCGGCCTGCGCTGGACCCAGGAGAAGAAGGACATCGACCTGGACCTGGTGCAGCTGACCCGCGCCAGCGCCAACGGCCCGCTGATCCCCATCGCCGGCGTTGGCAGCAACGGCAACCGCCAGCAGGACAAGACCTGGGAAGCCTGGACCTACGACCTGACCCCGGAATACCGCATCAACGACAACCTGCGGGTGTTCTTCCGCTATGCCCATGGCTTCCGTTCCGGCGGTTTCAACACGGGGCTTTCCACCAGCCTGGCGCAGCTGACCACGGTCGATCCGGAAGAACTGGACGCCTACGAGCTGGGGCTCAAGTCCGAGTGGTTCGACCGGCGCCTGACGGTCAACGCCAACGTCTTCTACTACGACTACTCGGACATCCAGGTAAACCTGCTGACGGTCAACAACGGCGTGCTCACCACCGCCCTGACCAACGGCGCCAAGGGCAAGGTCAAGGGCGCCGAGCTTGAGATCGAGGGTCAGCCCACCGAACGCCTGCACCTGCGCGCGGCCGTGTCGTTCCTCGACACCGAGTACACCGATTTCAAGAACACCAACCCCACCACTGGCGCGGTGACCGGTGACTACAGCGGCAACAGCTTCGTGCGCTCACCACGCAACGTGGTGTCGCTGGGCGCCGACTACACCCTGGCGCTGGACGTGCCCGGGCGCGTGGTGGCTGGTGGCGACGTGAGTTTCCGCGACAAGGAGTACTTCCTCGCCGACCGCCAGAGCAGTGCCGACGAGACCCTCAGCCAGCCGCACTACACCCTGGCCAATGCGCGCCTGAGCTGGTTCAGCGCCGACGACAAGCTCAGCGTCACCGGCTTCGTCAACAACCTTACCGACCGCCGCTACCAGGTGCATGGCCGGCCCAACGGTGGTGCCGGGCAGTACGTGATCACCTACGGCGACCCGCGCACCGTGGGGATGAGCGTTACCAGCCGGTTCTAGGTCGCCCTTTACGGCCCTATCGCGGGGCAAGCCCGCTCCCACGCCAACGCTGGCGTTGCAGGTCTGGCGTGGGAGCGGGCTTGCCCCGCGATAGGGCCGGCACAGCCCACACATCTTCTCAGCAGGAATCCCCATGCCCCACCACACCCCCTTGGCCCTGAGCCTGGCCATCGGCAGCCTCGCCGTGCCCGCGCTGGCCGCCGAATCCACCGACCGCCTCGACACCGTGGTCGTGGTCGGCACCCACCGCAGCGACCTCACCGCCCTGCAAAGCGCCGCCCCGGTGGACGTGCTCAGCGGCGAAAAGCTCCAGGAAACCGGCGCCCGCGACCTGTCCGGCGCCCTCACCGCCCTGTCACCCTCGTTCAACTACCCGCAATCACCACAAGGCGCCTTCGCCGGTTCCATCGCCCAGGGCGCCTCGCTGCGCGGCCTGGCCTCCGACCAGGTGCTGGTGCTGGTCAACGGCAAGCGCCGCCACACCAGCGCCAACGTCACCCGCCAGGGCCTGGCCAACGGCCGCGGCGCGGCGGCGGTGGACCTGAGCCTGATTCCGCTGGCGGCGGTCGAGCGGGTGGAGATCCTGCGCGACGGCGCCGCCGCCCAGTACGGTTCGGACGCCATCGCCGGGGTGATCAACATCGTGCTCAAGGAGCGCGACGAAGGCGGCAACCTCGGCTACCGCTTCGGCGGCTACGACAAGGGCGACGGCCTGCAGCGCAAGCTCAGCGGCTGGAAAGGCTTCGCCCTGCCCAACGACGGTTTCCTCACCCTGGCCTTCGACGCCGGCAGCCAGGACCCGGCCAGCGACACCCGCGACGACAACCGGATCTTCTACCCCGGCTCCACCAGCACCAACACTGCGCGCGAGCAGAACAACCGCTACCGCAACTGGCGCTGGGGCTCGGGCAATGTCTCGGACCAGTACAACTTCACCGCCAACGCCGAAATGGGCCTGGGCGATGGCCTGAGCGCCTATGGCCTGGCCACCTACGCGCACAAGAACACCGACGCCGAGAACTTCTTCGACCCGCCCACCACCCTGCGCAGCAACTACGGCAGTGTGGCCCTGGCGCGCTACCCGGACGGGCGCCTGCCGATCACTCGCTACGGCCTGGAGGACCATGCCGTCACCGGCGGCCTGCGCTACGAGGACGAGACCCTCGGGCACTTCGACCTGGCCCTGAACCATGGCAACAACCGCCTCGACTCCACCGACCGCGATGCCATCAACCCCAGCTGGGGGACGGCCAGCGCCTCGACGATCTACACCGGCCGGCGCGAGGCCGACCAGACCAACCTGACCCTGGACTGGACCCGCGACTTCGCCACCGACCTGCTGTTCAAGCCACTGACGGTGTCCGCCGGCCTGGCCTGGCGCGAGGAGAACTACCAGCTCAGCGCCGGCGACGCCCAGGGCTGGCAGAACGGGCCGCTGTTCAACACCGTCGACCCACTGACCGGGCGGCGCATCCCCGGCTACTATTCGGGCATTACCCAGGTCGACGCCGCCTCCCTCGACCGCCGGGTGATCGGCGCCTACTTCGACCTCGAAGGGCAGATCACCGAGCAACTCCAGGCCGGCTTCGCCCTGCGCAGCGAGCACTACTCCGACTTCGGCGACACCACCAACGGCAAGCTGTCGCTGCGCTACGACTTCACCCCCGAGATCGCCGCCCGGGCCAGCGCCAGCACCGGCTACCGCGCACCGTCCCTGGTGCAGTCGGGGCTGTCGTCGTTCAGCGTGCAGGTGGTCGAGCAACCGCCGGGTAGCGGCAACTGGGTCGAGGTGCAACAGCGCACCCTGCGCGCCGACAGCCCCGAAGCGCAACTGCTGGGCGGCAAGGCGCTCAAGCCCGAGGAGTCGACCAACTTCTCGGTCGGCCTGGTGTGGCGCCCGCTGGCCAACGCGTCGCTGACCGTCGACGCCTATCGCATCGACATCGACAACCGCATCACCCTGTCCGACCAACTGCCGGCGTCGGTGGTCGGGCCGATCTTCGCCGGCACGCCCTACGCCAATATCCAGAGCGCGGCGTTCTACAGCAACATCGCCGACACCCGCACCGACGGCATCGAACTGGCCGGGCACTACCAGCTCGACCTCGGCGCCTGGGGCCGGCTGGACCTCAACGGCGGCTATGCCCGCACCAACACCCGCATCACCGGGCTGGACGATGTCGGCGGCATTGCCGGCAACCAGATCATCGGCCGCAACACCCAGGGGCTGATCGAGGACGGCACGCCCAAGGACAAGCTGACCCTGAGCGCCAACTGGCAGTACCAGGGCTGGAGCGTGACCGTGGCCCAGCGCCGCTACGGCCAGTGGCAGAACCGCAACGCCGCCAACCCGGCGCTGGACCAGACCTTCGGCGCGCAGTGGGTGACCGACCTGGACGTGGCCTACCGTTTCGGGCTGGGGCTGACCTTGTCGGTGGGTGCGATCAACCTGTTCGACAGCCACCCCGACAAGCTCGAGGGCGCGCAGCTGTATGGTGTGCAGAAGTATTCGATCACCAGCCCCGAAGGGGCGCAGGGGGCGTTCTACTACACCAGCCTGAGTTATGACTTTTGAGCGGGTGTGGGGGGGCTGGTGCCAGGCGATAGTCTTGCAGCGCTCTCGAGATCGAGCGCCGCCCGCGCGGCGCATCGCGACGCAAGGCCGCTCCTACATCTGTTTCGGGCCAGTCAATCCTGTGCCATTACCGGGTACGCCTTGTGGGTATGACGCGGTTTCAGCGTGGGCACCACTGGCGCCTCACCTGTCTCAAGACATGCACCAAGGCGGGCAACCATGGCCTGACAGGTTCGGCACGTTGCAACAAATGTAGGAGCGGCCTTGTGCCGCGATGCGCCGCGCGGGCGGCGCTCGATCGCATAGGCGCTACAACTCTCTCGCCAAACACATCGCCCTCCCTCAAGACGCGAGAATAAAGTCCGCCACCGTCACACTGGTCGCATCCCCCACCCCGACCAGGCGGATGGAGTCAGGCCCACCGAAACTGACCAGCGTATCGGCGCCCACATCGGCAATGCTGACACTGACGGCAAAGCTCGCCGCGGTAATGCTCAGCGCCGTGATATCCAGCCGGTCCTGCCCCCCTGCCGGGGCGGCGTCGAAGCCGAACACCTGGTCGGTACCGAAGCCTGCCGCGAACTGGAAGATATCGTTGCCGTCGTTGGCCACCAGCGAGTCGTTGCCGGCACCACCGCTGACGATGTCGTCACCGGCCCCGCCATTGACGAAGTCGTTGCCGTTGCCGCCCTGCACGACATCGTTGCCGCCACCGCCCAGCACCGTGTCGTTGCCGTCGCCGCCGACCACCACATCGATGCCGACACCACCGTCGAGGTTGTCGTTGCCCGCTCCGGCCTGCAGCGTGTCGTTGCCGACACCGCCATTGAGCGTGTCATCGCCCTCCCCTGCGTCGAGACTGTCGTCGCCGCCGCCCCCGTTCAGGCTGTCGGCGCCGAGGCCACCGATCAGCTGGTCGTTGCCGGCATCGCCGTTGAGCGTGTCGTTGCCGGCGTTGCCGACCAGGGTGTCGTTGCCGCCGTCGCCACTGAGGGTGTCGTTGCCGGCACCACCGGTGATGACGTTGTTCAGCCCGTTGCCGCTGCCGATGAAGTTGCCGACGCCGGTGTAGGTCAGGTTCTCGACGTTGGCGCTCAGGCTGTAGCTGGCCAGCGCGGTCAGCACGGTGTCGATGCCGCCACCACCCGCCTCGACCACCACATCCGAGGTGGAGTCGACGATATAGGTGTCGTTGCCGGCACCGCCCACCATACGGTCACCGCCGGCACCGCCATCGAGCTGGTCATTGCCGGCCCCGCCGGTGAGGGTGTTGGCCAGCGTGTTGCCGAAGCCTGTGAAGTTGCCGCTGCCAGTGAAGGTGAGGTTCTCGATGTTGGCGCCGAGCTGATAGCTGAGCAGGCTGGTCTGCACCAGGTCGGTACCACCCCCAGCCGCCTCGACAACGCTGTCGCCGGCATTGTCGACCACGAAGGTGTCGTTGCCGAGGCCGCCGTCCATGGCATCCGCGCCAAGGCCACCGTTGAGGGTGTCGTTGCCGTCCTCGCCGAACAGCAAGTCAGCGTCGTCACCGCCGTTGAGGATGTCGTTGCCCGCCCCACCAAACAGCTGGTCCACCGCGCCCAGGCCATTGAGCGTGTCGTTGCCGCCCAGGCCGCGCAGCACATCGTTGCCAGCGCCGCCGGTGAGTGTGTTCGCCGCATTGGTGCCCACCAGGGTGACGCCGGTCAGCAGGCGCACCGCCGTGGTCGCGGCGGAGGTCACGGTTTCCTGGGCGCCGAAGCCGTCGGTGTAGCGCACGATCACCCGCAGTTGCTGGTTGCCCTGGGCGAAGCCCGGGGTGTAGCTCGCCGTGGTGGCGCCGGCGATGTCGACGAAGATGCCGCCCACGCCCTGCTGCCACTGGAAGCTGAAGGCGCCCAGCCCGTCGAGGTCGGCGATGCCGGCGGTCGAGGCGGTCAGCAACTGCCCCTGGTCCGGCGTGGTGTCGCTGATAAGCACCGTGCCGGTCGGCGCGTCGTTGACGTTGGCCACCGGGCCGAGGATGTCGGAGGCGGCGCGCTCGGCCACGCCGAAGGTGTCCACGTAGCCCACCTGCACCCGGACATGCTGGCCGACCTGGGGCTGGCCAAGGGTGAAGGTACTGGCGGTGGCACCGGCGATATCGACCCAGCCCGCGCCGTTGTTCATCTGCCACTGGAAGGTGAACGGCGCGCTGCCGATGCCGTCGGCGTCGACGATGGTCGCCGGGTTGGCGCTCAGCACCTGGTTCTGCACCAGCAGCCCGGCCACGGCGGGCCCGCTGCTGGGCGCGCTGTTGGCCGAGGAGTCGACGATCTCCAGGGTGCCCTTGGCGTCCTGGTACACCGCCCGCACGCGGATGTTCAGGCCGGCGACATCGTCCGCCACCCGGTAGGTGCTGCCGATCGCCCGCGAGACCTCGCCGGCGGCGACGAAGGTAATGTCCTCGTAGACGCCCGTGCCGGGGATGTTCTCCACCTGCCAGTAGTAGGCCACCGGCCCGCTCAGCGCGCCGCTGGGGTTGCTCGCGCCCTGGTTGTCGGCGTCATGCACCGCCAGGTCGCTGACCCGCAGCAACTGCCCGGCCACGGGCGTGTCATCGCGCAGACCGGTGGCATCGTCGACGATCGCCAGGTGGCCGCTGGGGCCGTTGTTCAGCGCGCTGCCCACGCCGGAAGCCTGGGCGCCGTCGGCGAACTGCAGACGCTCGATGCCGGTCAGGCGATCGACGCCGTCGCGTCCGACCACCGTGTCGGTGACGATCACCGTGTTGCCTTCGACGACGATGCGGTAGTCCGTGGCGATGCCGGAGAACAGCGCGGTGTCGTACTGGTCGGTACCGCTGAGGATCTCCCGCACGATCACCAGCTGGCCGGGGTTGTAGGTGCCCTTGAGCATCAGTGGCACCATCGGCTCCATGCTGTCGAACGAGGCGATCTCCGGCCCGCTGCCGTCGCTGTTGGCCCGCACGCTGATGCGCACGTTCAGCCACTTGTCGCCGTCGAGGATATCGTCGCCGCCACGCCCTTCGATCAGGTCGCTGCCACTGCCACCAAGGATGATGTTGCCGCCGTCGTAGAAGGTCGCGCCAACAGGCAGCAGCCCGGCCAGGCCGTTGATCAGGCTGATGTTGGTGAGGACGCTGCCGGTGGCCCCGGCGGTCGGCAGCGAGGTGGCGTCCTCGTTGTCGCCGCGCAGGAAGTCACCGTGCGCCGAGCCCGACAGGCCTTCCATGATGTCGAAGCGCACCAGCGCCGAAGCCCCCGAGCCCGGTACCGGCGGCACATCGAAGAAGCGGTCGCTGTAGTCGACGGTCACGCCCTGGGCCAGCCCCTTGAAGGTCGCCCAGTCATAGCCGGAGCCGCCGATGTAGCGATCGCCGAAACCGAGGCTGCCGACCATGATGTCGTCGCCGCCTTCACCGTTGAACTTGTCGTTCTCGTTGCCGCCGACGAACACGTCGTTGCCGATCACCGGATCGTTGCCGAGAGGGTCGAAGTTGTCGCCGGGGGCGCCGTCCGAGGTGCCCTTCTCGATCCAGTCGTCGCCTTCGTTGCCCATGTCCTGCTCGTTGGCCTTGCTGCCGAGGATGAAGTCGTTGCCCTGGCCGCCGATGGCCTCGGAAGCATCCTCGCCGGTGACGATGAAGTCATTGCCGAAGCCGCCGATGATCAGGTTGACGCCATTGCCGCCATGCAGCACATCGTTGCCGTCGCCGCCCTGGATGTTGTCGTCGCCGCCCATGTCGCTGATGATGTCGTCACCGGCACCGCCGCGCAGCTGGTCGTTGCCGTAGCCGCCTTCGATACGGTCGTTGCCGCCGTCGCCCCAGACCGTGTCGTCGCCTTCGCTGGAGACGAGGATGTCGTCGCCCTGGGTGCCGCCCAGCACGATGTGCTGGTCACCGGCATAGCGGATGTAGTTGCTGTCGGGCCCTTCGGTCAGCGGGCTGTCGCGGAACACCACCTGCTGGCCGTTGTCGCCAAGCGGGTCGGCGTTGCCCAGGCCGTCGTTGTACTGCTTGCTGCGGTCCAGCTCCAGGTAGAACCCGGGGTCGGAGAACACCAGGCCCGGCAGGTGCGTGGCCGAAGTGTTGGCCATGATCAGCTTGGCGAACGAGTTGCTTTCCAGCTCGGCGTTCATTGACAGGCCGGCGGTGCGCTCCAGGTAGTAGAAGCGGTCACCGTCCTGCAGTTTCTCCAGCTGGTTCTCGAACACGAAGTTGAAGGTGCTGCCGAGCATGCCGCCGAACGGGGTCTTGGCCTCGGCCAGGCCGCCAATCCACAGGTCGATGGCATCGACGCCGGTCACGGTCACGCCCTTGAGGTCATCGACAGTGCCCAGCACCCCGTCCTTGCCCGCCAGCGTCACGTTGGCCCAGCTGCCGCTGCCGTTGAGGAAGTCCAGGCGGTCGGACGGCGCGTCCGCGCCACCGAACACCAGGGCCAGGGCCGCGGCGCGCTTGCCGTCGAGGGTGGTGGCCGAGGTGATGGAGCCGTGGGTGCCGTAGGCGGCGATGAAGTTGATCAAGGACTCCGGGTGCTTGAGGTGCTGCACCAGGTCGACCCAGCTGGTGTACGGCTTGAGCTGGGTATCGCCGGTCTGCCCGAAGATGTCGCGGCGCACGGCGTTGAGCGAGGGGATGCCGACATCGCGGCCACGGGCGATGTTGATCGCCGGCAGGTCCAGCGGCAGGCCGAGCAGGTTGTTGCGCAGCGCCTCGGTGACGAACTCGTCGATCTCGTTGCCGGCCTGGCGGGTCACCCCGCGCACGATGGCACTGGTTGCCTCCTCGGGGGTCACGCCGCTGGCGGCGTAGGCCAGCGGGTTGAGGAACGCCGCGATCAGGCCCATCTGCTGCTCGGGGTTGGCGCTGGCCGGGTCGCCGATCACCTTGAAGTCGATGTCGAAGCGGTCGACGGTCTCGGTCAGCATCGAGTGGCCGAAGCGGTACACGGTGTGCGCGAACTCGGCGACGATCGAGGCATCGAGGTCGACGTCGTAGACCTGGGTCGGGGCGAAGAACAGGTCGACGCGCGGCTGGATGGTCCGGGCGAACTCCTCGAACACCAGGTGCTGGTACTGCATCTCGGTGCCGAACTTGGCCGCCTGGAACAGTCGCTCGCCGTTCCACACCAGGGCGTCGATCTCGGCCTGGCTGACGGGCAAGGCGCTGACCGGGGTCAGCAGCCACTCGTTGAGGAAGGCCAGGTCGCCCGAGTCGAGCACGGTGTCCTGGGTCTGCGCCACCAGCCGGTTGTGCTCTGAGTGGAAGATCGCATGCACGGCGGTCAGGCCGATGTTCTCGTTGACCCGGCCATCGCCGGCGATGTAGTGGGCGTCCAGCAGTTCGTTGTCGTAGGCCAGGTTGGCACCGGTGTGCGGATTGACCGGCACGGCGTTGCCGGTGGCGCTGTCGGCATCCGGCGCGAGCACGCCACCGATGGATACCGGCACGGCATTGTGAGCGATGTCGGCAAGGAACTGATGGCCGGTGCGCACGGCATTGGTCAGGTCGATCGGCGCCAACGGGTTGCCTTCGACCAGCACATCATCGGCGGTGCCGCCCAAGCCGTCGGCGCCCTTCATCACCACCATCGGATAGCCATGCGGCCCCTTGATGAAGTTGCCGTAGGCATCGGTGGCCAGCAGCGGCACGTTGTCGACGTCGGCGTCGGTCAGGTGGATGCCGAGGATGTCGTTGGCCTGGGCCTTGACCACCTTCCAGGTGGCCATGCCACCGATCTCGCTGTCGTCAGCGGTGCCGAACTTGCCGTCGGCGCCCAGGTCGCGGTTGGTGATAAGCCGGCCGGTGGCGATGGGGCCGCTGGCGCTGAGCTGGTAGCCGCGCAGGAACACCTGGTGCGAGGGGTGCGAGCTGTAGGTCTGGTTCTGGTCGACGAACGGCGTGGTGGTGTTGGTGTGCTCGTGAATGTCGTCGGCGTTGCCGAGGATGCCGTCCGGCCCCGGCAGGTTGGTGGCCCGGGTCAGCACCATGAAGTTGGCGGCGCCGCCCGGCACGTACAGCGGGTCGTCCGGCTGCAGGGGAATGAAGATGGTTCCCGAACCGCCCTTGGTGACCAGGTCCAGGCCGTGGTCGAAGAATTGGCCGAAGAAGGTCATCCAGGCGTTGAACGGCGCCGACAGCCCGGCATCCGCCGAGGTGTTCTCGAACAGGAAGACATCATGGTCGTCGCCGGTGCCGAACTGGCCGTCCATGCCGGGGCTGGCGACGACCCGCACACCGTCCTTGAGCTGGTCGTCGTTGCCCGGCGTGCCGAAGTCCAGCACGCCGTTGGCGCCGGGGTCGTAGGCGCTGGCGTAGGCCGCCGGGTTGTTCGAGGTCTGGTCGACGATCAGGTTGCTGATGGTGCGCGGCTCTGAGTCGAACACGTAACCGCTGGTCTGCTGGTACGACGAGCCGGGGATGGCCGGCGAGCCGGGGCCGAAGAACCCGGCGGGCGCGCCCTCGGCGGTATTGAACACCGGGTCGGTCAGGCGCGGGAAGACATTGTCGGCGGCGCCATACTCGGTATGGTCATGGCCATTGAGGTTCATCAGGTTGTTGTTAGAGCCGTCGACCGCGCGCAGGCCCAAGGGCGCGCGGATGTTGGGGATCAGCGAGAGGATGTCCTGCCCGGCGGCATCCGCTTCGGCGATCTTGATCTGGGCGAGGATGAAGTTGAGGTCGGAACGGACCATGTGCAGGCCCTCGCCCCCCGCGCTGGCATCGACCACCGGCGTCGGCGCGGTCGGCACCACCGGCGCGCCGGCCTCGACCACGGTGGTGGGCGCGCTGAACAGCACCTCGGTGGTGCCGTGGGCGTCCTGGTAGATCGCCTTGACCCGCAGCGACAGGCCGACCAGGTCCGGCGACACCTTGAACGCGGTGCCATCGGCGCTCTGGAACGCCAGGTCGCCGGCCGGCAGCAGGATGATGTCCTCGAACACACCGCTGCCGGGGTCGGCCTCGAACTGCCAGTAGTAGGACACCGAAGCATTGGCCAGGGTGCCCAGCGGGTTGCCCGCCGTGACGTTGTCGCCGTCGCGCACCCCGGCCATGCTCACGCTGAGGATATCGCCCACGGTGATCGCGCCACCGTTGCCGTCACTGAGGTTCGGGCTGCCGGTCGGCTGCGCGTTCAGCCCCGGCACCAGCACGCGCTGGGCATCGGCGAACTGCAGGCGCTCGATGTGCAGCAGGGTATCGGTGCCGTCACGCCCGGCCACGGTATCGGCCACGGTCCACACATCGTCCGCCAGGTCGGCGGTGCCGCGGGTGTCCTGGGTCACCACGTACTCGGCCTGCACCCCGGAGAACACCGCGGTGTCGAAGGCCGCGCCGCCAGTCGAGGTGCCGGGCAGGATTTCCCGGATGGCCTTGAGCTGGCCGGGGTTGTAGGTGCGGTCGAGCATGAACGGGATCATCTCGACCATGCTGTCGAAACTGGCGATTTCTGGCCCTGTGTGGTCGAGGTCATCGGCGGCGTAGACCGCGATACGCACGTTGAGCCACTTGTCGCCGTCGATCAGGTCGTCGCCGCCACGGCCCTCGATCAGGTCGCTGCCATTGCCGCCCAGCAGGATGTTGCCGGTGGCAAAGCCGGTGGTCGGCAGCCCGGCGTCGGCGAGGAACTGCGCCAAGCCGCGGATCAGCGCGACATTGCTCAGGGCGCTGCCGGTGGTGCCGCCATGGTTGAGGATGGTGACCGCATCGACGTCGTCGCCCTTGAGCACGTCGGCAAAGCGCGAACCGGACAGCCCCTCGACCTCGGCGAAGCGATCGAGGATCGACGCTGGCGAAGCGCCGACCGGGTTGAACACCCCGGCGTTCTGGTTCGGCGCGTTGCCATGGGGCTGCGCCAGCGCGGCCAGGCTCAGGTCGGCGGTGACGCCGACCTGGTCGTTCTTGTAGGTGATCCAGTCGAAGCCGGACATGCCGTCCATCTTGTCCTGGGCATCGCTGCCGACAAAGATGTCGTCGCCGCCCTCGCCGATCATTTCGTCGAAGCCGCCGCCCCCGACGAAGATGTCGTTGCCCACCACTTCATCGGTAAGCAGCGGCGCGAAGTTGTCGCCCGGCGCGCCGTCCTGGGTGCCCTTCTCGATCCAGTCATCGCCTTCGTTGCCGGTGGGCGGCAGGTTGGTCTTGGCGCCGAGGATGAAGTCATCGCCCTGGCCGCCGAAGGTGGTGCTGATGTCCTCGGTGGTGATGATGAAGTCCTGGCCGTCGCCGCCGAGGATCAGGTTGCCGGCGGCGAGCATGCTGCCGGCGACGATCACGTCGTTGCCGGCGTTACCTTCCAGGCGGTTGTCGCCGAACGAATCGGTGATGATGTCGTCGCCTGCGCCACCGAGCACGGCATCGTTGCCGGCGCCGCCCTCGAGGTAGTCGTTGCCGCCATCGCCATAGAGCGTGTCGTCGCCTTCGCCGGAAAGGATGATGTCATCACCCGAGGTACCGCCGAGCACCACGTGGTCCTCGCCGGTGTAGTGCAGGTAGTTGTCGTCCGGCCCGACGGTGTCGGGGTTGTCGCGAATGACCAGCGGCACGATCTCCACGCCGTTGATCTCGATCCCTCCGGTGGGGTCGGCGCGACCGTCGCCGCCAAGACCGGTGAACTGGTTGGCCTGGTTGACCTCGAGGGTGAAGGTCGGGGTGAGGAACACGGTGTTGGACAGGTGGGTGACATCGGAGTTGGCCATGATCAGCTTGGCGAACGAGTTGTTCTCCAGCTCAGCGCCGAAGTTAAGGCCCGCGGTACGCGACAGGTAATAGAAGCGGTCGCCGTTCTGCAGGGCCTCCAGCTGGGTCTCGAAGACGAAGTTGAAGGACGAGCCGAGCATGCCGCCGAAAGGCATCTTCTGCTCGGCCAAACCGCCGACCCAGAAGTCGATGGCGTCGACCCCGGTCACCGTCACCCCGCTCAGGTCGTCCGCGGTGCCCAGCACGCCATCCTTGCCGGCCTTGGTCACGTTGGCCCAGGCGCCGCTGCCGTTGAGGAAGTCCAGGCGGTCGGACGGCGCGCCGCTGCCGCCCAGCACCAGGGCCAGGGCGGCGGCGCGCTTGTCGGCCAGGGTGGTTGCCGAGGTGATCGAGGCGTGCGTGCCGTAGGCGGCGATGAAGTTGACCAGCGACGCGGGGTGCTTGAGGTGGTCGGCAAAGTCGACCCAGCTGATGTAGGGCTTGAGCTGGCTGTCGCCGGTCATGGCGTAGAACTCGCGGCGCGACTCGTTGAGCGAGGGGATGCCGGTGTCGCGGCCACGGGCCAGGTTCAGCGCCGGCAGGTCCAGGGGCAGGCCGAGCAGGTTGTTGCGCAGCGCCTCGGTGACGAATTCGTCGATCTCGTTGCCGAGCTGGCGGGTCACGCCACGGATGATCGCCCCGGCCGCTTCATCGGCGGTGGCGCCGCTGCCGGCGAAGGCCAGCGGGTTGAGAAAGGCGGCGATCAGGCCCAGTTGCTGGTCCGGGTTGTCCGGGTCGCTGAGGATCGGGTTGAACGCCGGGTCGAAGCGGTCGACGGTCTCGGTCAGCATCGAGTGGCCGAAGCGGTACACCACATGGGCGAACTCGGCGAGGATCGCCGGGTTGATCGAGGTGTCATAGCCGCTGGGGGCGAGGAACTCGTCGATCTGTGGCTGGATGGTGCGGGCGAACTCCTCGAACACCAGGTGCTGGTACTGCATCTCGGTGCCGAACCTGGCCGCCTGGAACAGGCGTTCGCCATTCCACACCAGCGCCGCCACCTCGGCGGGCGTGGCGGGCAAGGCGGCCACATCGTCGATCAGCCACTCGTTGAGGAACGCCAGGTCGCCCGAGGCGAGGATGGTGTCCTTGGTCTGCTGGACCAGGCGGTTGTGCTCGGCGTGGAACACGTGGTGCACGGCGGTCAGGCCGATGTTCTCGTTGACCCGGCCGTCACCGGCAATGTAGTGGGCGTCGAGCAGTTCGTTGTCGTAGGTCAGGTTGTTGCCGCCCGGGCCCATGGGCTGGGCATTGCCCACGGCACTGTCGGCATCGGCCTGCAGCACCCCGCCGACCAGCACCGGCTCGGCGTTGTGGGCGATGTCGTCGAGAAAACCATGGCCGCTGCTCACGGCATTGACCAGGCTGATGGGCGCGGCGCGGTTGCCTTCGACCAGCTGGGTGACGTCGTCGGCGGTGCCGGCAATACCGTCGGCGCCATTGCCCACGCGGATCACCACCTGCGGCATGCCGTTGGGTCCGCGCAGGAAGTTGCCATAGGCGTCGGTGGCCAGCAGTGGCACCCGGTGCACGTCGGCGTCGGTCAGGTTGATGCCGAGGATGTCGCGGGCCTGGGCCTTGACCACGGCCCAGGTGGCCATGCCGCCGTTCTCGCCGTTGCCATCGTCGCTGGTGCCGAACTTGCCATCGGCGCCCAGGTCACGGTTGGTGATCAGCCGCCCGGTGGCCACCGGGTGACCAGCCGCGTCGAGGGCGTACTCGCGCAGGAACACCTGGTGCGAGGGGTGCGAGCTGTAGGTCTGGCTCTGGTCGACGAAGGGCGAAGTGGTGTTGGGCTGGCCGTCGTCGGCGGTACCGACCACGCCATCGGCGCCGGCAGTGCGCACGGCACGCGGCAGCACCATGAAGTTGGTCGGGCTGTTGGCCACGTACAGTGGGTCGTCCGGTTGCAGCGGGATGAACACCATCTGGCTGCTGCTCTTGGTGACCAGGTCCAGGCCGTGGTCGAAGAACTGGCCGAAAAAGGTCATCCAGGCGTTGAAGCCGGCGGTCAGGCCGACGTCCGGCGACTGGTTGGGGATGAAGAACACCTCTTTGTCATCGGCGGTGCCGAACACCCCGTCGATGCCGGGGCTGAGCACCGGAGCGGCGCCGCCGTTGGCGTCGACCGCGGCCGGGTTGTTGGCGGTCTGGTCGACGATCAGGTTGCTGATGGTGCGCGGCTGGCTGTCGCTCACCGTGCCGGTGCCGGCATACGCCGCGCGGTACTGGGCATCCATCAGGCGCAGGAAGGCGTTGTCCGAGGCGCCGAACTCACTCTGCCCGGTCACCAGGTTGTTGTAGCTGCCATCGACGGTGCGCAGGCCGAACGGCACCTGGCTGTTGGGCAGCAGGTCGATGAGGCTGGCGCCCTTGGCGTGGGCCTCGGCGATGAAAATCTGCTGGAGGATGAATTGCAGGTCGGACTTGCTGAAATTGGCCATGATGGTTGACCTCTGTCTGTCGGGAGCGAGGCGCAGGCGCCCGTCGCGCCCGGTCGGTGGCGTGCACGGTCATGCAGTTGGTTTTTTTATGGCGAATACGGGTGCGCGACAGCGTTACCCGTCGTGCGGGCTACGTGCCTCGGATTCGCGAAGGTTCAGGGCTCGCCGTCGCTCAGGCGCGGCGCTCCCGGGCCCGGGGCGGGCCATGGTTTCTCGAATGGCAGGGGAACGTCCTGTAGAGCCCATTCACTCGGTACAAGAACAGGAGACGAGTCATGTTCTGCTCCCACAGGAATGTCGACAAGGATTCGCGAGGGGTCGGGGCGACAGCTGGCCTGCGGCGAAAGTTCCCACGAACTGATTAAGACTAAAGTTGCGTGGCAAAATATTGTCAATATCTCGTCAGCAAAAAATGTCGCGCATCGATAATGCTTATCAAGCCACTGTTTTTAATAGGAACTTGAAGGAATCAATAGAGCAAAAAGATATTACAAGATATTTCTACGCAACCTACTCTGCTGTTTGTGGGCTCCCTGCAGCGTATTTGGAATAACCCGCCAAAAGAGCGACAAAACCTTCTGCAGGCCAGCAACCACAAGGCTTTTAGCCCGACCACCGCAACGGCGGCCGGCATTTTTCGCAGAGGGAGGCTCCCCCGATGACCAGGCAGACAGGTACCCGCTCCGAGCTGGCCGAGGCACTGTTTCAACTGCGACGCAGTTTCTATGCCCTGGCGGTGTTCAGCGGGGTGATAAACGTCATGATGTTGACGCCCGCCGTGTACATGCTGCAGGTATACGACCGCGCGCTGGTCAGCCGCAACCTCACGACCCTGGGCATGCTGACGGTGCTGGTGGTGGGGCTGTTCCTGCTGATGACCACCCTGGAGATGCTGCGCAGCCGGGTGCTGGTGCGGGTCGGCAACCGCCTGGACATGGCGCTCAACCGGCGCCTGTTCAGCGCCGCCTTCGAGCGCAACCTCAGCCGTGCCGGCGGCAGCCCCGGCCAGGCCCTGCAGGACCTGGCGCAGGTGCGTCAGTTCCTCACCGGCAACGGCCTGTTCGCCTTTTTCGACGCGCCCTGGACACCGATCTACCTGCTCGTCGCCTACCTGATCCACCCGCTGCTCGGCCTGGTCACGCTGGTCGGCTCGCTGATCCTCGCGGCACTGGCCTGGCTCACCGAAAAGGCCACCAAGCAGCCCCTGGGCGAGGCCAACCACGCCGCCCTCGCCTGCGCCCATTACGCCAACAACAACCTGCGCAACGCCGAGGTTATCGAGGCCATGGGCATGCTGGCGTCGATCAGCCAGCGCTGGTTCCAGAGCCACCTGCGCATCCTGCAGATGCAGACCCTGGCCTCCGACCGCGCCGCCGTCATCGGCAGCATCGGGCGCTTCGTGCGCATCACCCTGCAGTCGCTGATCCTCGGCACCGGGGCCCTGCTGGCGATCGAGGGCAAGATCACCCCGGGCATGATGATCGCCTGCTCGATCCTGACCGGCCGGGCCCTGGGCCCGGTGGAACAGGTGATCGCCGCGTGGAAGCCACTGCTCGGCTGCCGCCTGGCCTGGGGCCGGCTCAACGGCTTGCTGCAGGACTATCCGCAGCGCCCGCCGAGCATGTCGCTGCAACGGCCGCTGGGCATGCTGGCGGTGGAGAACGTGTATGCCGGCGCGCCCGGCACCGGCAGCACCATCCTGCGCGGTGTCAGCCTGGGCCTGACCCCGGGTGAAAGCCTCGGGGTGATCGGCCCGTCAGCCTCGGGCAAGTCGACCCTGGCGCGGTTGCTGGTCGGGGTGTGGCCGGCCCAGGCCGGCAAGGTGCGCCTGGACGGCGCCGACATCTTCACCTGGAACAAGCGTGAACTGGGCCCCTGGCTCGGCTACCTGCCCCAGGATGTCGAGCTGTTCGAAGGCAGCATCGCCGACAACATCGCCCGCTTCGCCGAGGTGGACAGCGAGGCGGTGATCCGCGCCGCCAAAAGCGCCGGCGTGCACGACATGATCCTGCGCTTTGCCCAGGGCTACGACACCCGCCTGGACAGCGACGGCGGCCCGCTGTCCGGCGGTCAGAAGCAGCGTATCGCCCTGGCCCGCGCGCTGTACGGCGAACCCAACCTGATCGTGCTGGACGAACCGAACGCCAACCTCGACGACCTCGGTGAGAAAGCCCTGGTCGACGCCCTGGCCGAACTCAAGGGCCGCGGCGCCACGGTGGTGCTGATCTCGCACCGCCCCAACGTGCTCTGCGCCGTCGACAAGGTGCTGATGCTGCGCGACGGCGCCGTGCAGATGCTCGGCAGCCGTGAAGAAGTGTTCGCCGCCCTGCGCACGGCCAGCGTGATCCCCGCTGGCGCCGCGACCCCGCTGGCCGCCGTCAAGGTACGGGAGTGACCGATCATGATCCATTCCATGCAAACCGAACTGCTTCCGGCCGACGCCAACCCGATCGACCTCGACGTCGGCAAACCCGTGCGCTGGGGCCTGTGGCTGGTGCTCGCCGGCTTCGGCGGTTTCCTCCTGTGGTCATGGCTGGCGCCCCTGGACGCCGGCGTGGTCGCCACCGGCACGGTCAAGGTCACCAGCAATCGCAAGGCCGTGCAGCACCTGACCGGCGGCACCGTCGAGGCGATCCTGGTGCACGAGGGTGAGCGGGTGAACAAAGGCCAGGCGCTGGTGCGCCTCGACGCCCTGCATGCGCTGGCCGAGCAAGGCGCGGTCAGCGCCCAGTACATCGTCAGCAAGACCGTGGAGAATCGCCTGGAGGCCGAACGCGACGGCCACGACACGGTGACCTTCGCCCCTGCCCTGCTGCGCCAGTTCGAAGACGATCCGCGGCTGTTGGCGGCCATGGACCTGCAACAGCACCTGCTGGCGACCCGGCGCGCGGGCCTGGCCGGCGAAATCGGCATCCTCGAGGAGAACATCGCCGCCTCGGCGGTGCAGCTCAAGGGCCTGCAGCAGGTGTATGGCGCCCGCGCCTCGCAGATCGGCTTCCTCGGCCAGGAACTGCAAGGCACGCGCATGCTCGCGGCCGAAGGCTATGTACCGCGCAACCGCCTGCTGGAGCTTGAGCGCAGCAACGCCGACCTCTCCGCCGGCCAGGCCGAGAACCTCAACAACATCGCCCGGGTGCGCAGCCAGATCAACGAGCTCAGGCTGCGCGTCCTGCAGCGCCGCCACGACTACCTCAAGGAGGTGCAGTCGCAGCTGACCGACACCGCCAAGGAAAGCACCACCCTGGCCGACCGCCTGCGCGCCCTGGACTACGAAGTGACCCATACGATCATCCGCGCGCCCATCGACGGCATGGTCCAGGCCTTGAGCATCGCCACCGTCGGCGGGGTGGTCCAGCCCGGCAGCCGGATCATGGAGATCGTCCCGCTCGACGAGCCACTGCAGGTCGACGCGATGATCCCGGTGCAGGCCATCGACCGCATGACCCCGGGCCTGGCCGTGGACATCGCCTTCCCCGCCTTCAACCACGCCAGCACGCCGAACATTCCCGGGCGCGTGCTGACCGTCTCCGCCGACCGCCTGCTCGACGAGGAGAGCAAGCAGCCGTTCTACCTGGCCCAGGTGGAAGTCACCGCCGACGGCATGGCTTTACTCGGCAGCAACCATATCCGCCCCGGCATGCCCGCCACCGTCACCATCAAGACCGGCGAGCGCAACCTGCTGAGCTACCTGCTCAAACCCCTGCTCGAACGCGTCGACGCCGCGTTCAAGGAGCAATGAGATGAATCGCCATTGCCTTGGCCTGTGCCTGCTGACGCTGGCGTTGCCGGCCGGCGCCATGGACCTCAAGCAGGCCTGGGACCTGCTGCAGTACCAGGGGCCGATCTACCGCGCCGCGGTGCATGAACAGCAGGCCGGCCTGGAAAACCGCGCCATCGGCCAGGCCGGCCTGCTGCCGCAGGTCAACGCCTCGGCCTACGCCAACCGCATCGACGGCAGCCAGCGCCAGCACGGCATCGACTACGACCTCGACTATGACGCCACCGGCGCCAACCTGCGCCTGCGCCAGCCGCTGTTCAACAAGCAGAAGATGGCCGAATACCGCCAGGGCCAGCAACGCGCCGACTACAGCGTGGCGGTATTCGACGCCAAGAGCCAGGACGCCGCCGTGCGCCTGGCCGACAGCTACTTCGACGTGCTCCTGGCCAGCGAGACCATCACCCTGGCCCGGGCCAAGCTCGGTGCCTTCGAGGAGCAGCTCGGCTCGGCCAGGCGACGCATGCAGCTTGGAGCCGGCACCATCACCGACATCGACGAGTCCCTGGCCCGGCGCGACCTTGCCGAGGCCGAGCTGATCGAGGCCCAGGACAACCTGGCCAACGCCAGCCGCAAACTGGCCGAGTACATCGGCGAGACACCCGTGTCGCTGACCACCTTGCAGGCGGACTTCGCCACCCCGCCGCTGCTGCCGGACAACCTGCGCGACTGGCTGGCCAGGGCCCAGGCCGACAGCCCGGTGATCCAGGCGCGCCGGCACAGCTACGCGCTGGCCGAGGAAGAGGTCAAGCGCGCCAAGGCCGGCCACTGGCCGACCCTGGACTTCGTCGCCGGCTACACCGCTGGCAAGAGCCAGTCGATCTCCGAGCTGAACCAGCGCAACCACTACAGTTCGATCGGCCTGGAGCTGAACATCCCGCTGTACAGCGGCGGCGGCGTCAGCGCGCTGAGCCGCCAGGCCAGCGCCAACAGCGCCAAGGCCCTGGACGAGCTCGATGCCACGCGACAGGAAGTCATCACTGGCACCACCCGCGAGTTTCGCGGCGTGCAAAGCGGCGCCCTGCGCGTGCACGCGCTGGAAAAGGCGGTGGCCTCCAACGAACGCTCGCTGCTATCGGCACGCAAGGGTTTCAGTGCCGGCGGCACCAGCACCAACGCCGATGTGCTCGACGCCGAGGAGCTGCTGTTCGTGGCACGGCATGACCTGTTCGAGGCCAAGCTGCGCTACCTGATGTCGCGCCTGCGCCTGGCCTCGGCGGTGGGCAGCCTGGGGGATGACGACATCGACCAGATCAACCGGTACCTGGGGCCGGAGTTGTTGGTGAACAACTAGATTGAGATACAGCCCGCGACATCGGCCCACAGTTTGGCGATACTGCTCAGCCCTCATCCATGAAAAGGACTTCGCTGATGAAGCGACTGCTTGCCCTCACCCTCCTCACCCTGGCCATCGCCGGCTGCGACAAGGCCGACCAGACCACCGCGGCGACCGGCCAATGCGCCAAGGACACCGACTGCAAGGGTGAGCGCATCTGTGAAAGCGGCCAGTGCGTCAACCCGCAGCCTCAGGCCGCGCTATTGGCCAAGCCTACCGTCAGCGCACCGCTGGCGCCGAGCATTGCCTATGAGCCGCTGCCGATCAGCGACGAAGGTGCCGGTCCGTTCAGCGTCCAGGGCATGGAAATGGGCACCGCGTTGAACTACCAGTCCCGGGCAGGCGTGATGAACGTCATGGAGTCCGTCGTCGCCGACGCCGAAGGCACCGGCTACGTCGCCATCGAGAAAGCCTACGCCTTCGGCCCGAGCCGCTATGTGCTGGTGGTGTCCACGGGCGAAGGCGGCAATGCCTGCCCGGCGTCCACCTATGTCTTCAGCTTCGATACCAGCGGCGAGTACGTGGACGGCAAGGCTGAGGTGGACGGCTGTTCGGAAATGGTCGAAAGCATGGCCGAAGGCAACAAGCTGACCATCAAGAAGGATGGCGCCGCGACCGTGGTGTACAACGGCCAGGTGAAGTGAGTGGGCTCAGGCCGGCACCACGTTGGCCCAGTACCCCAGTACCCGCTGGATCCGAACCGGCAGGGTCTCGGTCAGCAGCATCAGGCTGGCATCCGGTTGGTCGAGGGACAATGACCTGCTGACCTGCAATCGCGCGATCTGCGGGTCGCACCTGAGCACGCCTGGGCGATAGTTGTCGAGTTCCTCGAGCACCTCGGCCAGGGGCATGCGCTCGGCCACCAGGTGTCCATGGGTCCAGGCTCCGGCCCCAGTTGGCAGTGCGACCCTCGGGGTACTGCCCGTGTCGCCGAACAGTTGCTGCCACCCGGCTTCCAGTGCCAGCGGAGCGGCCGAACCCCACGCGATCGATGCCACGCCATCAAGCATCTGCACCAGGGTCGCGGATGCTTGTTGCTGGACGATCAAGCGCGCCGCCTGCCCCGGCATGATCCGTACCTGGGTGGTTCGCAGGCTGACACCGGCGCCCTGTGTCACCTCCAGCAGCACCCGCCCACGTTGCAAGGTCACGGCGCGGCCAGCGTTGTCCAGTGCGCTGCGGCTGTCCAGTAGCACCGAAAGGCCCGGTGCCAGTCGCCAACCGCGTCGTTGTCCGGTGCCGGTGGCGCAATCGCTGAACAGCGTTGGCAGCGCGCCACCTTGGTTCACGCCATAGCCACTGGCGAGAAGTACGCCGGTCGCGGTCAGGCTGCCGAGCAGCGTTCGCCGCGACACCTTCGCCCGGCCACCCTGGGGCTGGGAGTCACGGTTCTGGATCAGGTCCAGTGCCGGGTCGCGGTGGGTTGAAGACATGCGGCGACTCTCTGGGGAGGGCGAAAGGTGCTTATGATAATTCTTATCATTTACTTTTTGCCAGTTGCTCTGACTCGCTCTGGGGGTGTTCGCCGTAACCGTTGCAGCGCCTATCAGATCGAGCGCCGCCCGCGCGGCGCATCGCGGCACAAGGCCGCTCCTACATTTGTTGCAACGTACCGAACCTGTCAGGCCATGGTTGCCTGCCTTGGTGCCCACGCTGAAACCGCGCGGTACTCACAAGGCGTACCAGGTGATGGCACAGGATTGACTGGTCCGAAACAGATGTAGGAGCGGCCTTGTGCCGCGATGCGCCGCGCGGGCGGCGCTCGATCTGATAGGCGCTGCAACGGTTACGGCGAACACCTTGAGGACAAGAATCGGGACAAACGCCCCTCCAGAACTTTTTCCATTTTCCCGGTCTATTGGGTGAGTGCATTCCTCGGTTGCTCCAACAGCCACCGAACGCACGCTCACCCGCCATTCAGAGGTTGTCTTCTCTCATGAAATTCCCTGCCCCATGCATGCTGCTCGTTGGCCTGTTCGCACTCGCGGCCGCAGGCTCGGCATCCGCCGCACCGATGAAGACGTCGACACCTCACACCCTCGACCTGGCGGACCGCCAGGCCAGCGAAAACCCTTGGCCAAGCCTGGCCAGCGCACCCTCGGCAGCGCTGCTGGCCCATGACGACCGCTACCGGCACGACGAGCGCTGGCACGATCACCGCGACGACTGGCGTCGGGAACAGTGGCGCCGCGAACAATGGCGCCGGGAGCAGCACCGCCGGGAAATGGAACGCCAACGCTACTGGGAACGCCATCACGAGCGCGCCTTGCGTCATCGCTATGACGACGACCACCGCTACTATCGCCGCTGAACAGCCCACGCGCTGCCTGCTTCCCTCTGGAACAAAACATAACGTGCTGATTTAGCTTGCACAGCGTGGGAGCGGGCTTGCCCCGCGATGGGGTTGCGCGATACATACGAAAATACGTATATTCGATTTTCCATATGTATAGGCCATCACCATGCTCACGCCTCCTGAGGTATTCAAATGCCTCGCCGACGAGACTCGCGCCCGTGCCACCTTGCTGATCGCCCAGTCGGGCGAGCTGTGCGTCTGCGAGTTGATGTGCGCCCTCGGCGACAGCCAGCCGAAGATCAGCCGCCACCTGGCCCAACTGCGCAACTGCGGCCTGTTGCAGGACCGCCGCCAGGGCCAGTGGGTGTACTACCGCCTCGCCCCACAGCTCCCCGCCTGGGTGCATGACCTGCTGCAACTGACCCTGCGAGCCAACGAAACCTGGCTGCACGACAACACCACCCGCCTGCAGCACATGGACGGCCGCCCGCAACGCGCCGCCTGCTGCTGAACCTGCCCCCGGAAAACACCCATGCTGATCGCGATCGCGGTATTCGTCTTCACCCTGGTGCTGGTGATCTGGCAACCCCGTGGCCTGGGCGTGGGCTGGAGCGCGGCACTCGGCGCGCTGATCGCCCTGGCCGTCGGCGCGGTCTCGCTGCAGGACATCCCGGCGGTCTGGGCCATCGTCTGGAACGCCACGGCCACCTTCATCGCCATCATTATCATCAGCCTGCTGCTCGATGAAGCCGGCTTCTTCGAATGGGCCGCCCTGCATGTGGCGCGCTGGGCCAATGGCAGCGGCTACCGCCTGTTCGCCTTCTGCGTGCTGCTGGGCGCGGCGGTGTCGGCGCTGTTCGCCAACGACGGCGCCGCGCTGATCCTCACCCCCATCGTCATGTCGATGCTGCTGGCCTTGCGCTTCTCGGCCGCCACGACCCTGGCGTTCGTCATGGCCGCTGGTTTCATTGCCGACACCGCGAGCCTGCCGCTGGTGGTGTCGAACCTGGTCAATATCGTCTCGGCGGACTATTTCGGCCTGGGCTTCGGCGAGTACGCCGCGGTGATGGTCCCGGTGAACCTGGTCAGCGTCGCCGCCACCCTCGGCGTGCTGTGGCTGTTCTTCCGTCGCGACCTGCCGCGTCACTATGCCCTCGATGCGCTCAAGGCCCCCGAGGCGGCGATCCATGACCGCGCCACCTTCGTGGTCGGCGGCTGGATGCTGCTGGTACTGCTGGTCGGGCTGTTCGCCCTGGAACCGCTGGGCGTGCCGGTCAGCGCGGTGGCGGCGGTGTGCGCGGCGATGCTGTTCGCCGTCGCCGCCCGCGGCCATCGCATCTCCACCCGTCGCGTGCTGCGCGAGGCGCCCTGGCAGGTAGTGATCTTCTCGCTGGGCATGTACCTGGTGGTGTACGGACTGAAGAACGCCGGCCTCACCGACCTGCTCACGCAACTGCTCGACCGCCTGGCCGCGCACGGCCTGTGGAGCGCCACCCTCGGTACCGGCCTGCTCGCCGCCTTGCTGTCGTCGGTGATGAACAACATGCCCAGCGTGCTCATCGGCGCCTTGTCGATCCAGGCCAGCGATGCCCAGGGTCTGGTACGCGAAGCGATGATCTACGCCAACGTCATCGGCTGCGACCTGGGCCCCAAGATCACCCCCATCGGCAGCCTCGCCACCCTGCTCTGGCTGCACGTGCTGGAGCGCAAGGGCATGCGCATCACCTGGGGCTACTACTTCAAGGTCGGCATCCTGCTGACCCTGCCGGTCCTGTTGATCACCCTCTCGGCCCTGGCCTTGCGCCTGAGCCTTTGATACCCGGAGCGCCCCATGCGAGTCCTGTTCATGTGCACAGCCAACAGCTGCCGCAGCATCCTCAGCGAAGCCCTGTTCAACCACCTGGCGCCGCCGGGCTTGCAGGCCGTGAGCGCCGGCAGCTTTCCCCGGGGCCAGGTGCTGCCGCGCAGCCTGAGCACCCTGCAACAGGCCGGCATCGCCATCGAGGGGCTGAGCAGCAAAGGCAACGACGCCTTCGCGGACAACCCGCCGGACATCGTCATCACCGTGTGCGACAAGGCCGCCGGAGAAACCTGCCCGGTGTACTTCGGCCCGGCGCTGAAGTGCCACTGGGGACTGGCGGACCCGTCCGAGGTGGTGGGCGACGAGCAGACCATCGACGCCGCCTTCCGCGCCACCCTGGCGCATATCGAACGGCGCTGCCGGGCGTTTCTGGCCCTGCCATTGGCCAGCCTCGGGCGCGATCAGCTTGCGGTTGAGCTGGAGAAGATCGGCAGGCTTTGAGCGCTGGTCCTTTCGAGGTGTTCGACGGTAGCTTTGCAGCGTTCTTGAGATCGAGCGCCGCCCACGCGGCGCATCGCGGCACAAGGCCGCTCCTACATCTGTTTCGGGCCAGTCAAATCTGTGCCATTACCTGGTCCGCCTTGTGGTTACGACGCGGTTTCAGCGTGGGCACCACTGCCGCCTCACCTGTTTCAAGACATGCACCAAGGCGGGCAACCATGGCCTGACAGGTTCGGCACGTTGCAACAAATGTAGGAGCGGCCTTGTGCCGCGATGCGCCGCGCGGGCGGCGCTCGATCTCACAGGCGCCGCAACACGCTCGTCGAACCCCAGGGAAAATGGCAATCTAAGCAACAGGATGTTCAAGGGAGTCATGGCAGCACTGGATCGCATATTTCATGGTCTTCACCAGCAAGGGTTGCTGCGCCTGGTCGAACGCCAGGCCAGCCAGGCCGATGGTTCCTGAACGCTAGGAAAACGCTGCACGTGTTCAAACTGACCGCGAAATACCTGGCCCTCATCGGTGTCTGTACGCTGGCGAACGCCCTCCTCTACCTGAACAACCTGTGGGTGTTCTACAAGGAAGGGGAAGAGTTCTACTACCTTGGACTGATCATCCTCGGCCTGGCCCTCGTTGCCTTGCCGGCGTGCCTGCTCTGGGGCATCGGTGTCCTGCGCCGTGAGCCGGTGCATACGCTCCACAGCCGCAGCCGGCGCCTGATCACCCTGCTGGCCTGCTCGGCCCTGGCTCTTCAGGCGTCGCAGGCGGTAATGGACTATGTCCACCTGGATCGATACGGCCTCACCGAGGCGTACCTGTGGTCCAGTGGTAGCGAGAACTTCAACCTCATCTCGATGCGTGGCAAGGCGCTTTGCACGATAAGCACCAAGACCGGCGTACACTTCGAGGATGTGAACGGAGATGGCTTCCCGGACATGATTCCCGAACAGCATCAGCCCATGCGTTACTTGCCGGCGAGCGACACGTTCGACAATTGCCCGTTCCTCGGTGGCTAGGTGAGGCAACATGGGCGATCCGGCGCTGCTCCACGAGTCAACCTGCACACAACATGAGCGTCGTACAAACGCGTTCCTTCAACTTCTGCCACGCCCGGTCTACTCAGCCGAGGCATAACCCGGCACCCGCCTGCGCAACAACCATCGTCGAGCTGCTGGGGCGGTTGCCGTTTCCACCCGACAGGGGCACTGAAGCAGCCGACAGTCTGCTTGCCCACAGGTAGTGTGCCGCGCCCCCGAGCCTGTGTATGCTGCACGGGCGCGGCAAGCGGCCCCCGGCGGCTTGCAGGACCTCGCGCCGCCGCCCTGCGTGATCGGACCATGACCGGGCTACCCGTATCGGACACCCCTGCCCTATGCCCGTCGACCTGCAAGCGCTCTACCCCAGGCTGATCCACCTGATGCTGGACACCGTGTTCGTGGTCGACCGGGACGACACCATCGTGTTCGTGAGCAACGCCTGCGAAGCCTTGCTCGGCTATCGCGCCGACGAACTGACCGGCACCCCGATCACCCGCTACATGCACCCGGACGACCTGGAAACCACCCGCGCCTCGATCGTCCGGGTCATGGACGGCACCCCGCACTTCGACTTTCGCAACCGCTATGTGCGCAAGGATGGCGAGATCGTGCATATCCTCTGGGCGGCCTTCTGGTCCGACGAGGTGGGCGCGCGGATCGGCGTCGCGCGCAACATCACCGCCCTCACCCAGGCCGAGCAGGAACTGCGCTTTCTCGCCCATCACGACCCGCTGACCAAGCTGACCAACCGCTCGCTGTTCAACGACCGCCTGGCCTCCGCCCTGCGCGCCGCCCGTCAGCAGCAGCGACGGCTGGCCCTGCTGTTCCTGGACGTCAACGACTTCAAGGGCATCAACGATGTGCACGGCCACGCGGCCGGCGACCGCGTGCTGTGCACCATCGCCCGACGCCTGCAGGACAGCGTGCAGGAAGCAGACACCGTGGCGCGGATCGGCGGCGACGAGTTCATCGTGCTGCTGACCGATGTGCCGTCGGAGGACGCCGTGTACGAGGTGGTCGAGCAGATCGCCATGGTCATGGAGGAGCCGCTCGGGGCCGAGTTCGGCGATGTCAGGATGCCGTCCTGCAGCATCGGCGTGGCCTGCTATCCCAGCGATGGCGAGGATGCCGACACCCTGCTCAGCCATGCCGATGGCGAGATGTACCGCAAGAAGCGGCGGCGAGTGCGGGTGGGGTGATGGCCTGTTGTGGCCTCATCGCGGGGCAAGCCCGCTCCCACGCTGATGAGCACGCGCAACCACTCGTGGGAGCGGGCTTGCCCCGCGATGTGGCCCGCACACTTGCTCAGCCCTTCCAGGCCTCCACCACGATCCGCGTGGCCGCCGCAATCGTCTCGCTGTTCCACGGCGCGTCCTGTTTCGTAGCACGGCTGAACACCACCAGGATCCACGGCGCCCGGCCCTTGGGCCAGATGACCGCGACATCGTTGGCCACGCCATAGTCACCCGAGCCGGTCTTGTCGCCCACCACCCAGTCCTTCGGCAGCCCGGCGCGAATGCGCGTGTCGCCGGTGGTGTTGCCCTTGAGCCAGGCCTGCAGCTGTTGTTGCGCGGCGGCGGGCAGGCCATCGGTGAGCAGCAGGCGCTGCAGGGTCATGCCCATGGCCAGGGGCGTCGTGGTGTCACGCGGATCACCCGGCAAGGCGGTGTTCAGCGTCGGCTCGTTACGGTCGAGGCGGAAGGTCGGATCGCCCAGGCCACGGACGAACGCCGTCAGCCCGGGTGGACCACCGACCAGCTCGAGCAGCAGGTTGCCGGCGGTGTTGTCGCTGTACTGCACCGCGGCGGCGCACAGTTCGGCGACGGTCATGCCAGGCCCGACATGCTTTTCGGTGACCGGCGAATAGACCACCAGTTGCTCGGCGCCATAAGCGATGCGCCGCGCCAGCAAACCCGGCTCGGACGCGCTGCGGTGCAGGACGGCACCGGCAAGGACGGCCTTGAAGGTGCTGCAGAAGGCGAAGCGCTCTTCGCCACGCCAGGCCAATTGCCGACCGCTGCCGGTGTCCAGGGCCCACAGGCCGATGGTACTGCCGCTGGCCGCCTCGAGCTGTTGCATCGCCTGGCGCAGCGAATTGTCCGCCCAGGTGGGCAGGGTCAGCAGGGCCGAGCAGCCGAGCGCGCCCTGGAGCACGCGGCGGCGGCTGAGGGTGGGGATCATGCAGGCATTCCTTAAGAAAATGAGCAAAACGCGAAGGCTAGAACGTTTTAGCACCTGAGCCAAGCACCGCCTTGTCCCTCCAGCAGGACCAGCCATGCCGTGGGAAAGCGGATTCTTTTCGCGCCACTGCCCTGGCCACCCTTGCGTTGACCGGCAAAAGGCAGGACAGTAACCGGGTGTTCCCGCAATGAAACGGAGATTCGCCTTGACTACCGATCGCCTGAGCCTGCTCCAGTTCGAGCAACTCAGCCTGAAGCCCGCCGCCGCCAGCCAGTTCGCCCTCTCGCTGAAGGACCTCGAACAGCTGACACTCCCCGAGCGCTACGCCTATCGTGCTGCCCACTACCTGGGCGACATGGCCGAGGCAGAGAACAGCCAGCAGCTGGCTGTCGCCAAGGAGCAGGGCATCGGTTTCACCCAGGGCCTGCTCACCGCCGCGGCCATCGAAGACGCCCTGGCGAAAAGGCTGATCGAGGTCTTCAATAACGCGAGCGAGCGCGCCTCCAAGCTGCTGCCACAGTAACGGTAGTTGCCTTCCCGAGCCCGGCGCCTGTCCGGGCTCATGCCTGATCCTGCCCTACCAGCTTCTGCGTCTCGCCTGGCCATCGTCCAAGGAGTCCACATGCCACTGGTACGCATCGATATCAAGCGCCACCCCGACCCGGCTCATCTGCGCACACTCGGCCAGATCGTCTACGCCTGCATGCGGCGAACGATCAATGTGCCCGAACACGACAATTTCCAGATCCTTACCGAACACGATGGCGAACACCTGGTGAGCGACCCGCAGTACCTGGGCATCCAACGCTCCGACGGCCAGGTGTTCATCCAGATCACCCTCAACGAAGGCCGCACCCTGGAGCAGAAGAAGGCGCTGTACCAGGCCATCGCCGAAGGTTTCGAGCGCGAGGCCGGGGTGCGGCCGCAGGACGTGTTCATCAACCTGGTCGAGGTGCGCAAGGAGAACTGGTCGTTCGGCAACGGTATCGCCCAGTACGCCAGTTGACGGCAGTGGGCTGCCTGGCACCGTCCTTACCATGGCCGCAGGAGCCTCCGATGATCAGCGAACTGTCCGTTCATGTCCTGTTCCGCAGCCTGTGCTATCCGCTCGGTTGGCCACTGGTGAAGCTGGCCACGCTGGGCAGGTATCCGTCCAGGGGCGCCTGGTACACCGAGCGCGCCGAGGCCGAGTGGACAGCTGCCATCGGCCTTGTCGTACTCTTGCTGCTACTGATGCTGTTGCTGGGACAATTCGACATTGCGCCTTTCCCCTGATCCGCTGGAGCCCTCGTTGACCAACACGCCCTTCTTCCCCTTGCAGGCCCTCGCAGCCGAGTTGCTGCCCCACCTGCCCGCCGACAGTAACGACGGCTCCCATGACCTCGCCCATCTGCAACGGGTCTGGAGCAATGTCCGGCGTATCCAGGCCAGGGAGGGCGGCGACCTCGAAGTGCTGCTCGCCGCCACCGTGCTGCACGATTGCGTGGCGGTGGAAAAGAACTCGCCCCTGCGTGCGCAGGCCTCGACGCTTTCGGCCGAACGCGCCGCCGCGATCCTTGCCGACATGGGCTGGCCGCAACCGCGCATCGAGCAGGTGACCCATGCGGTGATGACCCACAGCTACTCGGCGGGCCTTTCGCCGCAGAGCCTGGAAGCGAAGATCCTCCAGGACAGCGATCGCCTGGACTCCATGGGCGCCGTCGGCATCGCCCGCTGCTTCTATGTGTCCGGGCGCATGGGGTCGGCGCTCTACGACGTCGAGAACCCCACCGCCGCAGGCCGGGACTATCGCGACAACCGCTTCACCATCGAGCATTTCCAGACCAAGCTGCTCAAGCTTGCCTCGGGCTTGCAGACCGGTGAAGGCGCGCGCCTGGCCGCGCTCAGGCATCAGCGGCTGGCGTCGTTCCTGGCCGAATTCATGGAGGAAATCGGGGTGGAATGATACCCGTCCCGGTCTACTGCTCGTGGAACTGGGCAACGGCCAGGAGCACGACCGCAAGGAGTGGCCTGCGGAGCGCTTCGTGTACCTTTTGCAAAGCGGCTGAATCGATCACGTCGGCATCGACTCAGGCCGCAGGCACCTGCATGCCTGTCTTCACATTGCTCATCGACACCAGTGTCTTGAACCGCTTGACATTGTTGCTCTCGAAGAACAGCGCTCGCGTCAGCTGGGTGTACTGTTCCATGTCTCGCACCAGCATGATCAGCACGAAGTCGCATTCCCCCGCCACGTAATAGCACTGCTGCACCTGCGGGCAGGCCATGAAGGTGCGCTTCATGGCGTCGAGCAGGTCGAGTCGCTCGTTCTCCACCTCCACTTCGGTGATCACGGTCAGGCTGTAGCCCAAGGCGGCAGCGTCCACCTGGGCCACGGTGCGCTGGATCACACCGTCGTGGGTGAGTTTCTTCAGCCGGCGATTGACCGCAGCTGACGACAGGTTCACCTGCGCGCCCAGCTCGATCTGCGAAGTGCTGGCGTCACGCTGCACGGCGTCGAGCAGTGCGCGGTCGAAGGCGTCGAGGCTCATGGCATGAGTCCTGAAAGGTGTACGAAAACGCAATGAAATTACGTTTCATACCCAAAAATCAATATTTCAGTTCGCAACTACTAAATACCATTTCAGCAACACCGCATGAAACGCTTACCGGAGAACCCCATGAGCGAGCTGCACCTCAATGGTCCGAAACTGTTGGAGCAAATCCAAGATTTGGGCAAGATCGGTGCCGATACACTCGGCGGCGGTCGGACCCGCATCGCCTTCACCGACGCCGACAAGGCCGGCCGCGACCAGCTGGTGGCCTGGATGCGCGAGCTTGGACTGGAGATCGACGTCGATCGCATCGGCAATATCTTCGGCACCCTGCGCGCCTCCAACGATATCGCGCCACTGATGATCGGTTCGCATATCGACAGCGTCACCAACGCCGGCGCGCTGGACGGCTGCTACGGCGTACTGGCCGGGCTGGCGGTGCAGCGTGCCTACCGCGAAGCCGGCGTGCTGCCAGCGCGGTCGATCACCGTGGCGGCCTTCAGCAACGAGGAAGGCGTGCGCTACCAGCCGGACATGATGGGCTCGCTGGTTCATGCCGGCGGGCTGGCGGTACAGGCGGCGCTGGACACGCTCGGCAGCGATGGCACGCGCCTGGGCGACGAGCTGCAACGCATCGGCTACGCCGGCGACCTGGAGCCTGGTGCCATCGTGCCCCACGCGTATCTCGAGCTGCATATCGAACAGGGCCCGATCCTCGAAGCCGAGCAAACGCTGATCGGGGTGGTGGAAAACCTGCAAGGGATTTCCTGGCAGCAAGTGACGGTGACAGGCAACGCCAACCATGCCGGCACCACCCCGACCCGGCTGCGACATGACGCAGGTTACGTAGCCTGCGCCGTGGTCACCGAACTGCGGCGCCAGGCGCGCGACAGCGGCACGACGCTGGCCACCACCGGTTGCATGCGCTTCGAGCCCGATGTGATCAATGTGATCCCGCGTCGCGCCACCTTTACCGTCGACCTGCGCGATCCGGACGAACAGCGCCTGCAACAGGCCGAGACACACCTGGCAGATCTTCTGCGGCAACTTGCCGAAGCCGAAGGCGTGGTCATCGAAACCGAGCAAAAAGTACGTCTGGAGCCGGTGATTTTCGATGCCACGCTGGCAAGTGCCATCGAGGCCAGCGCCGGGCGCCTGGGCCTGAGCCACCGGCGCATGACTTCCGGCGCCGGCCACGATGCGCAGATGATCGCGCGTATCGCCCCAGCGGCGATGATCTTCGTGCCCAGCCGTGGCGGTATCAGCCACAACCCGCGTGAGCACACCGACGACGACCAGTTGCTCGATGGCGCACGGCTACTGCTGGACGTGGTCGTTCAACGCCTGAGCGTCATGCGCTGAAGCCTGCCCCCTCGCCGCCTGTCGAAAGGAGATCCCCATGCTGTTCGCCAACCCCAACGCCATACGCACGCCCTACCCCGCCTCCCTGCAAGCCCTGATGAGCATTCGCCGGGCCAACGAAAGCCGTCAGTGGCTGTCGCACTGGCCGCAGTTGCGCGCCACCGGCACCCCGCTCTATAACCTGCCAGACCTTGCCGCCGAGCTGGGTGTCGGGCAGGTGCTGGTCAAGGACGAGTCGGTGCGCTCGGCGCTGGGCAGCTTCAAGGCACTGGGGGCGCCCAACGCCCTGGTACGCCTGATCCTGCGCACCTTCCCCGAGCTTGGTTTCAGCGCCGCCGGCCTGTTCGCTGGCCAGCACGCCACTCAGCTGGACGGTTTCAGCGTGGTCAGCGCTACCGACGGCAACCATGGACGAGCCCTGGCAGCCGCCGCTCAGAGCATCGGCTGCCGTTGCATCATCGTCCTGCACGCCCAGGTCAGCGTCGAACGGGAACAGGCCATCGCCGCCCATGGCGCGCAGATCGTGCGGATCGAGGGCAATTACGACGCATCGGTGGCGCATGCCGCGGCACTGGCCCAGGCCCATGGCTGGCAGGTGGTCTCGGACACATCCTACGATGGTTACGAACAGATCCCGGGGGACGTGATGCAGGGCTACGGTACCCTGGTCGCCGAGCTCGTCGAGCCCGCCGGGCAGGCTCCGACCTTCACCCATGTGTTCCTGCAAGGGGGCGTGGGAGGGTTGGCGGCGGGCGTCGTCAGCTACCTCTGGGAGCTTCATGGCGAGGGACGCCCGACCTTCATCGTGGTTGAGCCCGAGCAAGCCGACTGCCTCCTGCAAAGCGCCATGGCCGGGCAAGCGCGTGCCGCCAGCGGCTCGGTGGACTCGTTGATGGCCGGACTGGCCTGCGGGCAGGCATCGCCGCTGGCGTGGCGATTCCTGCAACCGAGCGTCGATTTCTTCATGACCCTGGAAGACGTCGATGCGGTTGCCGCAATGCGCCGCCTGGCACAGGGCAGCGCCCGAGACATCCCGTTGCTCGCCGGTGAGTCGGCGGTGGCCGGACTGGCGGGGTTGACCCGTTTGATGGCACAGCCTGGCCTGGCAACCCAGGTGGGACTCGGTCGCAACTCGAGGGTGCTGTTGATCAGCACCGAAGGGGCCACGGCACCAAGCCTGTACGCAGAGCTGGTGGGCGAGACGGCAGCGTCGGTGCTGGCACGACAGCAGGCCTGGGGTTGAGTGCCGCCGGCCAGGCCTCATCGCGGGGCAAGCCCGCTCCCACGCAGGTGATGCCGACAACGCCGTTGCCTGCGTAATGGCGCGATCCCAAAGGTTGGGAGAACGCCTGAAAAAAATACCCGTATCTGCGAGAACCCGCTTTACCTGTCTATAACTTCATGGTTCATCATCGCCCCACTGCATGAGGGGAAGACCGGTGTATCGCATTTCCGAACTGGCGGCGAAGGTGGGCCTGAGCCGCTCCACGCTGCTCTATTACGAAAAACTCGGGCTGGTGACGTCACGGCGCCAGGCCAATGGATATCGCACCTACAGCGAACAGGACCTGCAGCAACTGCGGCTGTTGCAGCAACTACAGTCCGGCGGCCTGAGCCTGAAGCAATGCCAGGCCTGCCTGGAAGCGCGCCTGGACCGCGCAGCCCTGCTCGAACGCCTGCACACGCTGGACGAGGAGATCGCCGCCCGGCAACGCTCGCGTGACCTGCTCGCGGCGATGCTCGGCTTGTCGTCCATGCGCCCCTGGCACCAGGCCCTCGAGCGGCAGGCGCCCGGCGCCCACCTGGCGTGGCTGCGCCGGCAGGGATTCAATGAAAAACAGGCCCTGCGCCTGAAATGGCTGTCCCGCGACATGAACGAACACGACCGCTACATGGCCGACTTCGAACGCATTTTCGATGGCCTCGATTACCTCGGCCCGGGCTCGGCACAGGATTCACTCAAAGCACTGCACGCCCTGCCCCAAGCCCCCGCGACACTGCTGGACATCGGCTGTGGTCGTGGCGCCTCCAGCGTGCTGCTGGCCGAACACAGCCAGGCGCACATCACTGCGCTGGACAACGACGAGCACAGCCTGGGCTGCCTGCGCGCGACCCTGGTCGCCAAGGGCCTGCAGGCGCGGGTCACGCCGATTTGCGCGAGCATGACCCAGCTGCCGTTCGCGCCCCGGCACTTCGACACGATCTGGGCCGAGGGCTGCGCCTACATCATGGGCTTCGACAACGCCCTGGCGTACTGGCGCGCCTTTCTCAAACCCCAGGGTTACCTGGTGGTCAGCGACCTGGTGCGGGTGGCCGACCGGCTCACTCCCTCGGTCGAGGCGTTCTGGCAGGCCGCCTACCCCGACCTGCACAGCGTCGACACGCGCCTGGCCGCCATCGCCCGCCTGGGCTATCGCACCCTGTCGCACTTCCCCTTGAGCGTGCAGGCCTGGAGCCACTATCTGGAGCCGCTGCGCGAACGCGTGGCCAGCCTGGCGGACGAGGACTTCGCCTCCCAGGCCCTGGCCGACATCCGCCGCGAACTCAAGATCCACGAAAACCACCTGGGCGAGTACGGGTATCATCTGTTCGTCATGCAGACGCGCTGAACCCGCCCCAGGACATGGAGTCACCATGAACATCGAAAAACTGCAGAACCGCCTCGCCTTCCTGCGCCAGGCCGAACAACTCAAGAGCGTGATCCGCAGCGCCCACACCTCCAGCGGCCGCGCCGAAAGCACCGCCGAGCACACCTGGCGGCTGTGCCTGATGGCCATCACCTTCGCCGACGAACTGGGCGATCTCGACCTGCTCAAGGTGCTGAAGATGTGCCTGGTCCACGACCTGGGCGAGGCCATCAGCGGCGACGTCCCGGCCGTCAGCAAACAGGGCTTCCCCGACAAGAACCGGCAGGAACGCGAAGACCTGCTGCACCTGATGTCGAGCCTGGACGCCGCCCTGCGCGACGAGATCATGGCGTTGTGGGAGGAATACGAGGCCGCCACCTCGGTCGAGGCGCAGGCGGTCAAGGCCCTCGACAAGCTGGAAACCCTGCTGCAACACAACCAGGGCCGCAACCCGCCGGGCTTCGACTATGCCTTCAACCTCGACTACGGCAAGCGCTATACCGCCGCCACGCCGCTGTTCGAGGCCCTGCGCGGCCTGATCGACGCCGACACGCGCCGGCATCTCGACAATGGCATCAGCCTGCGCGACGAGCGCCCGGAGGACACCGCCACCATCGGCCAACTGACCGAGGCCGCCTTTGCCAACGCCGAACACAGCAGCCACACCGAGCAGTTCATCGTCGCTGCCCTGCGTCAGGCCGGACAACTGACGGTGTCGCTGGTGGCGGTGGAGGCCGGCGCCATCGTCGGCCATGTGGCGATCTCCTCGGTAAGCCTGTCGTCGGGCGCCAAGGGCTGGTACGGACTGGGACCGGTCTCGGTGCTGCCGCAGCGTCAGGGCCAGGGCATCGGCTCGGCGCTGATCAACGCCGCGCTGGCCCGCCTGCACGGGCTGGGTGGCCAGGGCTGCGTGGTGCTGGGCGACCCAGGGTACTACGGCCGCTTCGGTTTCAAGGCCCAACCGGGCCTGAGCTTGCCGGGCGTGCCGGCCGAGTACTTCCAGGCCCTGGCCTTCAGCGGTGATGTGCCGAAGGGCAGCGTGCAATACTCCACGGCGTTCGAGGCAACCGCCAACGCGTAAACGCGATCACTGTAGGAGCGGGCTTGCCCCGCGACGGCGTCGGCAGCCACAACCTTGTCACCCGTGCCGACGCTATCGCGGGGCAAGCCCGCTCCCACGCTGAAACCCTGTTCCCTGCGCGACAGCGCAGCCCGGAAGGGCTGTGTGATCTCCTACAGGTTGCGCATCAGCACGCGAGCCAACGCGAACAGATGTGCTCCGCAGCCAGCAACCATCGTCTACCTGAACGTTTTCGAACGCGCCTTTCCTTCGCACCAGGTTTCCCGATGCAAGCACTCCTGCAAGAGATCCTCGACCACGTCCGCCCCCTGCTCGTCCAGGGCCAGGTGGCGCAATACATCCCCGCCCTCGCCCAGGTCGACCCGAACCAGCTGGGCATCGCCGTGCAGAGCCTGGACGGCCAGTTGCACTGCGCGGGCGATGCCCACACGCCGTTCTCGATACAGAGCATCTCCAAAGTGTTCAGCCTGGTGCAGGCGATCAACCACAGCGGCGAGGACATCTGGTCGCGGCTGGGCTACGAGCCTTCGGGCCAGGCGTTCAACTCGCTGGTGCAGTTGGAGGTGGAAAAAGGCCGGCCACGCAACCCGTTCATCAATGCCGGGGCGCTGGTGATCTGTGACATCAACCAGTCGCGCTATGCCACGCCCACCCTGTCGATGCGCGACTTCGTCCGCCGCCTGGCGGCCAACCCGCGCATCGTCAGCGACACGGTGGTGGCCGAGTCGGAATACCAGCACCGCGCGCGCAACGCGGCCATGGCCTACCTGATGCAGGCCTTCGGCAACTTCCACAACGATGTCGACGCGGTGCTGCGCAGCTACTTCCACCACTGCGCGCTGTCCATGAGCTGCGCCGACGTGGCCCGCGGCTTCGCCTTCCTGGCCAACAGCGGCTACTGCCCGCACAGCGGCGAGCAGGTGCTCAGCCCGCGCCAGGCACAGCAGGTGAATGCGATCATGGCCACCAGTGGGCTGTATGACGAGGCCGGCAACTTCGCCTACCGGGTCGGCCTGCCAGGCAAGAGCGGCGTGGGCGGCGGCATCGTCGCGGTGGTGCCAGGGCGCTACAGCATCTGCGTGTGGTCGCCAGCGCTGAACGCCTCGGGCAACTCGCTGGCGGGGCTGCGGGCGCTGGAGCTTTTGAGCGAGCGGATGACCGGGTCGGTGTTCTCGGCGGTCTGAGCGCCCCCTACAGGGCCGGGCTGTCGCGCCAGGCCGAGGGGCTCTGTCCGGTCCAGCGCTTGAACGCCCGACGAAAGCCGCGCACATCGCTGTAGCCGAGCGCCTCGGCAATACGTTCGATGGGCATGTTCGGGTTGCCCAGCAGGCTCGTCGCCCGCGATTGGCGCACCTGCTCCTGCAAGCCTTCGAAGGTCACGCCGTGCTCGGTCAGGTGCCGGCGCAGGGTACGGCTGCTCATGTTGAGGTCGGCGGCGACACTGTCGATCCGGCAGCCGTCGGGCAGGTCGCGGGCGATGGCGCGCTCCACGCTCTGCAGCAGGCTGGCCTTGTGCTGCAGCGGCGCGCACTCCAGCTCCAGCAGTTTGAGCGCCTGGCGCAGGGCGACCGGCTGATGCCCGGGCAACGACTGGTCGAGCCAGCGGCTGGCGATCACCATGCGGTTGTGCAGGCAGCCGAACGCTACTGCCGGCCCTAACAGATGCACGTAAGTGTCCCGGTAGGCCGGCGCGGGATGGGTGAACTCGAAACGCAGCGGCTGGAACTCGGTACCGATCAGCGTCCGGCCGTAGACCATCAGGCTGGCGAAGAACTCCTCCACCGCGAACACCTGGATCTCGGCGTAGGGCAGCCGGCAGTCGACCTCGATAAAGGTCTCCCGCTCGTCCTCGTGAAGACTGTAGACCGCGATGCCGCCGCTGGCGTGCTGGTAGCGCGCGCCCACCTCGAAGGCATCGCGCAAGGTCCTGCACAACGACAGCACGTGGCCGAGCAGGCCCAGGGTGCCCAGTACATTGCGATGCCCGACCCACAGGCCGAGGCCCTGCCCGGGCAAGGCCTGCAGGGTGCGCTGGATCAGTGCCACGGCCTGGCGACAGGCGATGCGCTGGGCCGGGTCCTGCAGCTCGGCCGGGGTGAAGCCCAGGCCTCGGCACAGCCGCTCGCCGTCCAGGCCACGGTCGCTGGCGAGCTGGAGCAAGGTCTGCAACATGAACGGCGAGGCCAGCGCCAGGTCGAGTTGCGGGTCAAGGGGGGTACTGGGCATGAAAGGCTGCTCCCGGGCCGAGGCGCCTGAGGTTCTTGTTGTCGGGGGCACTGCGCTCGGCGCCGTCATGATATCGCGCAGGGACGCGCCCCGACGGCGAGAGTAACAAAATATTGCAGAGTGTCCGGCAAAGCCCCCCTGCCTGTCCGGCACGGCCCTGCGCCCCCAGGCGGCCAGCGCTTATTTGTATAGGGCGGCACAACGCCGCTCGCCCACAACAATAAGAACGAGCCCGACCATGAACCCGACCCGCCTCGCCTGGCTGCCCCCGGCAGCCGCCTGCATGCTCAGCGCCAGCCTCGCCCTCCCGACCCATGCCACCGAAAACGGCGTGGACAACATCGGCCCCGGCACCGACGGTTTCTTCGTCCTGCCGCTGAACGTCGACCAGCTGCCGGCGCACATGTTCGCCTTCAATCTCTACTACAACCACTACCAGGCGCGAAAACTGGACATCAGCTCGCTCGGCGGCAAGGTCGAGCAGGTGAAGATCACCTCCGATGCGATCATCCCGCGGCTGGACTACCTCAGCCCGCTGCGCCTGTTCGGCGGGCGGGTCGGCGGCTACGTGGCGCAGCCCTACATGCGCCAGCAGGTGGCGATGTTCGGCCAGCGCAGCCGCCGCGAGAGCCAGGGCGACGTCACCATCGCACCGATCATCCTGTGGGACATGGGCGCGGACCTCACCCTGGGCGCGGCGCTGGAGATCACCCTGCCCACCGGCGACTACGAAGCCACGCGCATGGCCAACACCAGCAACAACTTCTACACCTACAAGCCGCTGCTGTCGGCGACCTGGCTGCCCAGCGAGCGTAGCGAGCTGTCGGTCAAGGCCACCTACAGCTTCAACGAAGAGAACCATGACACCGACTATCGCTCGGGGCAGCTGTTCCACTTCGACTATTCGGCCAGCTATCGGGTGACCGACAACCTGCGCCTGGGGGTCAATGGCTACTACGTGAAGCAGACCACCGACGACAAGCAGTTCGGCCGGACCGTGAGCTTCATGGGTGAGGATGTCGATGATGGGGTGCGCGGGCAGGTGTTCGCCATTGGCCCGGCGCTGCATTACACCTTTCTTGAGTACGCCAGCATCGAGGCGCGCTGGGCCAAGGAGTTCGCGGTGCGCAACAGGCCGGAGGGGGAGATGTTGTGGGTCAAGCTGAGTTTGCCGTTTAGTTTGTGAGGCCCGATCAGTTGCTAATTTCAGCGTTTACGTCTTGATCGCCGGGGCTGCTTTGCAGCCCTTTCGCGGCACAAGGCCGCTCCTACAGGGAGTGCGGTCGCCTGTAGGAGCGGCCTTGTGCCGCGAAAGGGATGGCCGCCCATTCAGGGAAATGCATGAATTTATGGACTGCGCAGCAACCCGCTACGCATACACCGGCCAGCGCTCGACAATCCGCCCATCGCGTACCGCCAGCAGGTCGCCGAACTGCAGCAGGATGGCCTCGGACTGGGTCGGGCGCAGGAACACCTGGTCGTCGACCTGCAGGCCCACCGCCGCCGAGCCGTTGAGCATTTCCTGGTTGGAGCTGCGCCCATAAAGGCCGTTGAAACGCAGTCCCCTGGGCGACTCGGGCTCGGCCAGCCAGTTGCCGCCATAAATGAAGAAGGTCTCGCGCTGATTCGGGTCCCACCAGGCGAACAACGCCGACTTGCCGTCCAGCGCCGGAATCTGCACCGCACCCGTGCGCTTGATCACCGGCGTGGCAATATAGGCCGCCGGCTGGTGGTCCTGCAGCGACGGCAGGTCATAGTGGGTGGGCTTGAGCAAAGCCGAACCCACCGATACCTCGCTACTGGTGCGCTCGTACTCGTGCATCCGGTAGCTAGGGCTGCCGGCGGTGTTGAGGGTCAGGTCCGTACGCCACAACCCGGGATAACGGCTGCGGGCGTGGTCGACGAAGCCGTCGTACAAGCCCATGACCTTGGCGAACAGCGCCTGTGGCGATCCGAGGATACCCGGCACGCCCATGCCGACGAAGGGGTCGTAGCCCATGAAGCCGGCGAAGGCCAGGTGCCGGGGATTGGCGGCGATGATCGCCAGCATCCGCTCCAGCTGCGCCGAGTCCTTGACTCCGCCCCGGTGCAGGCCGACATCCAGCTCGATGTTGATCCGCAGCCGGGTGCCCAGTCCCTGGGCCAGCGCCAGGTACTGTTGCAGGCGCTCGGGGGTGTCGAGCAACCATTGCAGTTGCCTGGCCGGGTCGAAAGCGCCGCGGTGCTCTTCGTAGAACAGCTGCGCCGAACGCACCGGCAGCGGCTTGCCCAGCAGGATGTCGGCCTCCGGGAAGCGCAGCACATCGTGGTTGAGAAACGGCTGGTGGAACGACATCAGCCGGCGGGTATCGGCACGCCGGGCGATGTAGTCGAGCAACTGCGGCGAGGGCAGCGACTTCTCCACCAGGCGCAGCTGCTTGCCGGCACGGCGCACCGACTGGGTCACCACATCGATGTTGTGGTCCAGGCGGTCGAGGTCGATCAGCATCACCGGGCGCATCGGCCCGTGTTCGCGCAGCTCGCGCTGCAACCTGGCGAAATAGTCATCGTGCGGTGCCCCTTGGGCGCCAGGGCGCAGCCAGGCGCCGGCAGCGGCCAGCAGCACACCGGCGCCCGCTGCGCCGACCAGGAATTTGCGTCTGTTCATCACCTCTCCTTGTGCTCAGGCAACGCCGAGGATCGAGGCCAGGTGGCCATTGAGGAACTTGCCTGTCGGGTCCAGCGCCTGACGCACCTCGGTGAATGCCTTCCAGCGCGGATACAGCGGCTGCAGGGTGCGCGCATTGAGGGTGTGCAGCTTGCCCCAGTGCGGGCGCCCGGCGTATTTCCAGAAGATCGGCTCGATGGCGGCGAAGAAGTTGTGGTGGTCCATGCTGTAGTGCTGGTGCACCGAGATCGAGCAGCTGTCGCGCCCTTCGAACATGCTCAGCGGGATATCGTCGGCCTTGACGTAGCGGTACTCGATGGGGAACCAGGTTTGCAGGTCGCGCTCACGGATCAGCGCGAGGATCTCGCGCAGGCAGGCCGGGCCGTGCTCGGCGGGCACCGAGTACTCCATCTCGTTGAAGCGCACGTTGCGCACATTGGCGAAGATCTCGTACGAGTCACCGACCCGCTCGTCGAAGCTGGCGACATGCCGCAGGCTGTTGAGCAGTACGCGCCGGGCTTCGGGAAAGTCGCTGCCGTACTTGTCGAGCTTCTCGATCAGGCTGACGAATTCGTTGCCACTGCCGCCGGCCGTATCCTGGTCAGCGGTGGCGGCATCCTTGGTTTCATTGAGGGCGATGGACAGCGCATAGTCGGAATGGGTGATTACCAGCATTTCCCAATGCTGGTTTTCCCGGGTGTTCTTCTCCACGTCCTCCAGCAACTCGTCGGTGCGAGCGATCCATTGCCGCTCGCGCAGACGGAAAGCCTCGCGGTTCTGCAGGCGGATCCGGGTGGCCACGCCCAGTGCGCCGAGGGACACCCGCGCCGCGGCGAACACCTCGGGGTGGCGATGGCTGTCGCAGTCGAGGACCTCGCCGCTGGCCGTGACCAGTTGCAGGCCGGTGACCTTCGAGGAATACGAGCCAAAGCCGACGCCGGTGCCATGGGTCGAGGTGGCGATCGCGCCGGCCAGGGTCTGGTAGTCGATGTCGGCCATGTTCGGCAGCGCCTGGCCGACCGCCTTGAGCGCCGCGCCCATCGCCGACATCGGCGTGCCGGCAGCGAACTCGGCCTGCAGGGTGGCGGGGTCGTGGTCGAGCAAACCACTGAAATAGCCGAGCGACACTAGAGTGCCGTCGCTGGGCACCAGGGCGCTGAAGGAATGCCCCGAACCGACCGGACGCACCCTGCCGGGGGCCTGGCGGATGGCCTGGGCCAGTTCGTCAAGGCTCTGCGGCGCCAGCCGCGCCTCCGGCAGGCAGCTCTGCGCGCCGGACCAGTTGCGCCAGGGGATCAGCCGCGGCGCGCGCAGCAGTTGCGCCAGTGCCGGGTTGGCGGAAAGCGCGAGCAACGCGCAGGCCGCGCCGGAGTGTTGCAGCCAGCGACGACGGGAAAGGTGAATCGTCATGGGAGTACCTTGCGCTCAGTGGAGGGGCTGGCCGGACATGTAGCCGATCAGGGCAAGGAACTGCGCCTCGCTGCACTGCATGCAGAGGCCCATGGGCGGCATGCCCTGGTAGCCGTTGATGCTGTGCTCCAGCAGGCGGTCGACGCCCTGGGCCAGGCGCGGGGCCCAGGCCGCCGCGTCGCCTGCCAGGGGGGCGCCGGACGCTGGGTTGGCGTGGCAGGTCTGGCAGGTGCTGGCGTACAGCGCGGCCAACGCAGGGTCCGCGGGGGGGGCCTGGGTGACGGCGGGTTTGCTGTCGTCCCGGCAACCGCCGAGTAGCAGGGCCAGGGTGGTCAGGACGGCTGCAGGTAGCAGCGGTGGGAAAAGCGGCATGGTGCTCCCCTCTTCTACCGTGCTTGGGCACGGCGTTTTCTTGTGGTGGGTAGGAAGCAACAGTAAGGCGGGGACAGGCTGGGGGTTCAGGGCAATGGCGGACAGCGAGGGGGGTGGGATCGGACAATCCTGCGCAGGGCAAGCAGCAACAGGCAGCCCTTTAAAGGTGTTGAAAATTGGCGTCCGACTTGGGCTTGCCGGGGCTGCTTTGCAGCCCATCGCGGCACAAGGCCGCTCCTACAGGGGTACGCGTTCGCCTGTAGGAGCGGCCTTGTGCCGCGATGGGCCGCAAGGCGGCCCTGTCAGCCCTTGTTGGTCAGGCCGTCAACCTGGCCTTCGACCGTCACCGGCCCGACCTTCAGCTTGCCGCCTTCCAGCGACACGCTGGGCAGGCCTGCCTCCGGCAGCTTGGGCAGGTCGAGGGTTGCCTTGACCTGGTAGCCGAGCGGCTTGACCTCGGCCCCGAGCGTGGTACCGCCCTGCTCCACGCCCTTGACCTGCAGCCCCAGCCCACGCTGCGCCGCGATGCCCGAAGCCTGCGTGACCCCGGCCTTGCGCACGAACTCGCCCTGGGCATTGAACGATGGCGTGTAGTCGAAGCCTGGCTTCTCCTGGCCTTCCTTCGCCTCGCCCGGCTTGCCGGCCAGGCCCGCGCCCAGGTCGACCCGCACCGAGGTGGTGGTGTCCTGGCGTTCCGCGACCGTCAACCCGCCCGCCAGCTTGCCGCCGACCTGCTGGCCGTCGACCCGGGCGCCGCTGAGTTGCGCCGCACCGGCACTGTTCAGAGTCACATCGCCAGCGGTGATATGGCTGTTCTGCTGGGTGGTGGCCTGCAGATGGTCCACCTGCACCTTGCCGCCCAGGTCGAAGTCATGGGACGAGCTGACCTGTTGCCCGGCGTCCGCCGGTGTATTTCGGCTCAGGTTGCTCCCGGCCTTCACCTCGACGCCCCAGTTGGTACGGCCCTGGGTGGACTGCGCCGACTCCAGCGCCAGGCCACCCTCGCCTGCGCCGACGTTGACGGCCGTGGCACCGACCTGGGTGCCCTGCAGATGCACCGACTGGCCGGCCAGGTCCACGTTGCCACGGCTGTTCAGCTGACCGCCGGCCAGGGTCTGCGAGCGTTCGTTGGTCTGGCCCACATTGAAGTTGCCGCCCAGCTTGCCGCTCAGGTCACGGCCCTGCTCACCGGTAGCCGCCTTGCCGCCGAGGTTGAGGCCACCGCCCAGATGACTGCCGCTGACGGTCCGGGTGTCGCTGGCGGCCTGCAGGTCGAGGGCGCCACCGGCCTTGAGTTCGACCGGGCCGTTCGCGTCGATGCGCGTGCCCTGCAAGGTCTGGTCGCCAGCACTGCCCAGGCGCACCAGGCCGTTGCCGCTGATGCTCGCCACCTGGGCCTTGCTGTCGACACTGTGCTCGCCGGCATGGTCGAGCTGGAACCCAGCACCCAGGTCGACCTTGTCCCCCACCGGCAAGGTGCCCACGGTCAACGAACCGCTGCCAGCGAGGCTGCCGGTGTCGCGACGCGCATGATTGCTGGCCTGGTCCAGGGCCAGCTTGCCGCCGGTGTTGACCGCCACCGCGCCCTGGCCACCGTCGAGACGGCTGCCTTCGAAGCGGGCATCGCCACCGACCTGGAGGTTCAGGCCCTGGTTGCCACTGAATGTACCGACCACGGCAGTGGATGTATCTTCGCTCAGGTGCTTGCTGCCACCGGAACCGTTGGCGGTCACGTTGAGGTCCTCGCCGGTCTTGGTGTAGATCCGGGCGGACACATCGGCGTTCACCTGCTGCTCGCTGCGGCTGTGGGTGTTGCTGGCCGCGTCGGCCTGCAACGAACCGGCCTTGATGTCCAGCGCGCCGCCGTTGGCGTTGTAGCGGGTGCCCTGGTCCTTCAGCGCGCCGGCCACGTCCAGCTGCACGCCCTGGCCGTTGAACTGGCTGACCACCGCGGTGCCGGTCTGCTCGCCCTGTTGCTGGCTGGCATGGCCCACGGCCAGGTCGACGCCCAGGTTCGGCGTGCCGAGCTTGCCCAGGGCGGCGGTCAGCGAAGTCTTGCCGTCCAGCACGTCCTTGACGTCGTTGAGCGGCAGCTTGCCGTCGAGCGCATCCTTGACGGACACCTTGCCGTCCACCACGTCCATGACCGCCCCGGCGATCGGCCGGGCGATGTCCTTGTACTCGACGTTGACACCGACATCCGCTGTCCAGCTGCTCTGCTGGTGGCTGCTGCTGGTGGTGTCGCGGGCCGCACGGTTGTCCACCTGGCCTGCGCTGATGCTCAGGGTGCCGGCGCTGTTCACCTGCGCGCCTTCGCTGGCCAGTGTGTCGGCCTTGATTTTCACGCTGCCGGCGCTGTCGAGGCCGGTGGTCTTCGCCGTGGTGCTGCTGGAAGTGTCCTGCTGGGTGCCATGGGCGAAGTCGACCCCGGCGCCGGCACGGTCCAGGCCGGCGGTAAGGTAGACGCCACCGCCGGTGTGGCTGCTGTCGCGGGACTCGCTGCGGCTGTCCTGCTCGGCCAGCAGCGACACCTGCTTGCCGGCCAGGGTGGTATCGCCCGCGGTGGACTTCACCGCGGCGCCCTTGACGCTCAGGTCACCGCCGGCGGTCAACTGAACTTCGCTGCCGCTGAGGCTGGAACCCTGCTGGCTGACCTGGCTGCCACTGGTGCTCTGACGATCGCTCGCATAGCCGACGCCAGCACGATACTGCCCGGAGCCCGGCGCGCTCTCCTTGGCCGACGCAACGAAGCCACGGCTGCTGCTGGCGCTGTTGTGTTCGCGGGTGTCCTGGGCCGAGGCGACCTTCAGATCCCCCGCCGCCTCGGCGTTCAGCGCACCGGTGGCCTTGACCGTCGAGCCGACCACGTCGATGCCCTCGGCGCTGCTCAGGCCGACGCTGCCACCGGCCACCAGCTCGCTGCGCACCGCGGTGCTTTCCCAGCTGTTCTGCTTGGCTTCGTTGTGGCTGACGCCGAAGAACTTGCTCTGCTGGTTCTGGCTGTCACGCTGGTCGGTGCGCGAGGCGTTGCTGATCTGCACCTGCTTGCCGGCGATGCGGATGTCCTGGCCACTGGTCAGCTGGGCACCTTCGGCCAGCACCGAGGCCTTGGCGTGCAGTGCGATGTCGCCACCCTTGAGCTGGCTGGTGACGCTGCGCTGGGTTTCATTGCGGTTGTCCCAGTCGGCCTTCCAGAAGCCCTTGGTGTGCTTGCCCTGGTCGGTCTGCACCTGGCGCTCGGTGGCGGCGGTCAGGCGCAGGTCGGCACCGCTGTCCAGGCGCAGTTTGCCGGGCGCCTCGAGGCTGGCGGCGCTGAGGGTGAGGTCCTGGCCGGCGTGCAGCCCGGCATCACGCTGGGCCACGACCCGGGTGGCGTGCTCGCGGGTGTCGCTGTCGGTCTGGGTGCGCTGGTAGGTCTCCCAGTCGATGCCCAACGCGCCGCTGCGCCAGTTTTCGCGTTTTTCCTGGAGCTTGCGGCTTTGCACGGTGCTCAGGGTGAGATTGCGTCCGGCGTCGAGCTTGACGTCGCGCCCGGCCACGTCGGCAGCGGCCAGGGTCAGGTCCTGGGCACCATGCAGCTCGACATCGCCCTGGCTGCTGCGCACGCCGGCACGGGTCGCCTGCAGCGAGTCGGCCACGGCGGCGCCGCTGATATTCAGGTCACCCGCCGAGTCGATACGCACGCCGTCGCGGCCGTCGATCTGCCCCGACCCGACCCGCACACCGGCACCCTGCGCGGTACTGACGATATTGATGCGCCCGGCCTGCATCGCGCCGAACAGGCTGGCGTCGATACGTTGCTCGCTGGCTGCGCCGCGGTCGACGACCTTGGCCTGGCCGCTGACGTAGTCCACCTGATTGCGGCCCACGGTGAGGTTGAGTTGGTCGCGGGCATCCAGACGACCCTGGCTGTCGATGCGCGGGGCGATCAGGTTGACCGAGCCGCCGTCGTTGCGCAGGCCGGCGCCCTGCACCTGCAACTGGCCGTTGGCGTCCTGGGTGCCCAGGGCCTTGAGCCGGCCCGCGTCCAGTTCAGGACGGCCCACCACCAGGCTGGCATTGGGCGCGTTGATGAAGCTGGCGCCGTTGACCGAGATGCCGTTGGGGTTGGCCAGCACATAGTCGGCGGCGCGGCCGAAGATTTCCTGGGCGCCATTGATGGCGGAGGCGTTGCGGCTGACCACTTCGTTGAGGATCACGCTCGCCGCCTGGCCCTGGAACTGCGGGTTGGCCGCCAGCTCACCGGCCAGCTGCGAGTGGCCGGCCTGCAGGGCGTTGTTCAGTACCAGGCCCTGGCGGTCGACGTTGTAGTCAAGGAACTGGTTGTGCGACAGGCCCGCGCCGTTGGGCGCGACGATATTGACGATGGGCACGCCGCCCTGGGTCTGCAACTGTGCCGTGCCCCCGGGGCCGGGGGCGACCACGACGCCGCCGGCCAGCGCCTGGGGCAGGCTCGCGGCCAGGAACAGGCTGGCTATCGCCCAGCGCAGCTTGCCTTGCGGGGACAGGTTGAAGGTAAAGGGGGTCTTGGGCATAGGTCACTCTCCATGTCGGTACTGCTAATTCGGTGCGACTCAAATCTGCACGGCGGCCCTGAACAGCCAGACTTCAGGCTCGCGGTGGTAACCGCTGGGGGTGGTCAGGCTGCGCTGGTAGTCAACGTCCAGCTGCAGCGCCTTCCAGCTCAGGTTCAGGCCCAGGCTCGCGCCGCTCAGGCGCTGGCTGGCGGCGCCGTGATCGGCCTTGATCCAGCCGTGGTCCAGCCCCAGCCGCGGGGTGATGGTCAGCGGCCCCTGGGGCTGCAGCGGCAGGCGCAGGGTGTTGCGCCACACCGCCCCGCTGGCCCCGGACAGGCTGCTGAGGCGATAGCCGCGCACGGCGGAATCGTCGGTGCCGAGCAACTGCTCGATGGCTGGCAGCGGGTCGGGGCTGTACTGCAGGTTGAACTGGCTCTGCCACTGCCAGGGTTGGCCCAGCAGCTGGCCATTGCGCCACTGGCCGAGGCCGGCGCGGTACTTGCGAAACTGCGCCATGGGCAGGTCGGGCACCGGCCGATCGGCATCGTCGTCGGCGCCAAACCAGTGCAGTCCCTGGGCGTAGTTGAGGTCCAGATTCCACACCGCGCTGTCGAGCCAGAACAGATTGAGCCCGGCCTCGGCCACCGTCAGCGTCGGGCTCTGCACGTCCAGGCGGACCTTGGCGAATTCGCTGTCGACGTCCTTGTGCGCCAGTTGCAGGCTGGCGCTCAATTGATGGCGCTGGTCGCGCCACAGCACGCGCTCGCCGCGCAGGCTGAGCTGGTCGGTGATGCCGGTGCTGTGCAGGGTCAGGGTGCTGAGCTTGATCGGCGAGCGGTACTCGGCATGGCTGGCGAACAGGCTGAAGGTCCAGTAGCCATAGGGAATCGCGTAGTACAGGCTGGCGTTGCGGCTGTAGCGGTCGCCCTGGTTGAGGGTGTCGCTGGCCGACAGGCTGAGCAGGTCATTGAGCGCCAGCGGGTTGTCCAGGCTCATGCTGAGCACGCTGCGGTCACGGCCAGTGCTGGCGCTGCCGAGATTGTCCAGGCCCAGGCCCACGGAAACCCGTGGCAGGCCGGCGCTGCGCGGGCGCAGGATGATCCGCGAGGCGCCCGGCTGGCTGCCGGGGGCGATGTCGGCGGTGAGGTCGACCGAACGCAGGCGGTTGAGCTGGTCCAGGCCCTGCTCCAGGTCGCGCAGGTTCAGCGGCTCGCCAAGCATGCCGGGGAAGGCCCCGGCCAGGGACACCGGCAGGCGCTGGTCGGCCAGTTCGATGGCCTCCAGGTAGCCTTCGTCCACCAGGATGTCCAGCGACTGCCCGGCCGCCGGGGCGCTGCTCAGGTAGGGGCGGCTGGCGATATAGCCCTTTTCCAGGTACAGCGCGGTGATGCCCGACAGCAGCTGGTTGATCTGCCCCACGCCCATGCACGCGGCCACCAGGGGGTCGATGCGGGCATCGAGGGTGGCGCGGTCGATCAGCGTGACACCGCCGATGCGCACCCCGGCCAGCGGCCAGCAGCGCGCATCCGGGGCCGAGGCCTTGGGTGTCTGTGGGGTGGTGTCGGGCGCGGTGAACGCGCCGCGTTGCAGTTGCCGGCGGCGTTGTTCCAGTTGCAGTTGCTGCAGGTCGTGTTGCTGCTGTTGCTGTTGGCGCAGCACTTCCTGGCCGGGGGTAAATGTCTCGGCATGCAGGTTGCCGGCGCACAGGCAAGCCAGTACGACAGACAGCATTAATTGACGACGATCAACAGCAGACAGGTACGACATACAACACCCATTCGCAGGCAAAGGCACAGCGAGAATCGCAGTACTTGGAACTTCCCAGCACGGTCACCGAGGGTTATCGGCACACGCGCAATAACTTTAGAAAGTTGAGCGTTGTTTGTTGAAACGCTCGCGGAAAAGTTAACGACTGCTAATTACCACATGGCTACGGGCATGACCGCATGGTCACTTGATAGCCCTTGGTAAAGCGGGTATAGGGGCTGACGCGATCGAATTGTCCAACAATCGAACTGAATGACTGTCTGGCCCCACGGTACTTGTAGACACGAGCGGGAGACACCGGACTTTAGTCGTAGGGGGGATAGTGGGGCAACTTTATGGTTTGCGGGCAGATTGGGCGAGAGACAAGTTGGCTGAAAATTGCGCAAAAGTTGCGCTGAGGAATGGGGAGTAATTGTTCTGGAATTGAGGTGTTCGACGAGAGTATTACAGCGCCTATTAGACCGAGCGCCGCCCGCGCGGCGCATCGCGGATGAATCCGCTCCTACATTTGTTGCAACGTGGCCATGCCTGATAGGCCATGGTTGTTTGCCTTGTTTGCACGACGCGGTTTTTCGGTGGGCATTGCCGCCGCCCCACCTGTCTCAAGACAGGCGCCAAGGCTGGCAACCATGGCCTGACAGGTTCGGTACGTTGCAACAGACGTAGGAGCGGATTCATCCGCGATGCGCCACGCGGGCGGCGCTCGATCTGATAGGCGCTGCAAGACTATCGCCTGCCACCCACCGCTCTCACACAATCCCCCTCACCGCTCCAACGCCGAACCGCGCAACAATCCCCCCTCTTCACTCCCCTCGCCCAGCCCATCGATCTGCGCCATGCTCAGCCGCGCCGTCTCCTTCAAGCCCAACGAACACAGCGCCACCAGCGCCAGCGCCGCCGCCCCGTACAACGCGACGCCCAGTGGGTCATGCCCGTTGAGAATCAGGATCGCCGTGGCAATGCTCGACGCCGTCCCGCCCCCCAGCGCCGCGCCGACCTGGTAGCTGGCGGAAATGCCCGAGTAGCGCATTTCCCGGGGAAACTGCTCGCCCAGGAACGCCGGGATCGGCCCCTGTGTGGCGCCCATCAGTGCACCGACCAGGCTATAGGCGACCAGGGCGATACCGAAGTGGCGCATGTCCACCAGGGCAAAAAAGGCGAACAGGCCCAGCGCCATGACCAGCGCCCCGAACACCATCACCACGCGCCGCCCCAGGCGGTCCGACAGGTGCCCGAACAGCGGCGCCGACAGCACGATGGCCACCGACAGGGTCAGGTCGAACATCAGGGCCTCGGTGCTGCCGTACCCCGCCTGGGTGGCGTAGGTCAGGAAGAACGTGCTGCCGATGTAGGCGATGGTGCAGTAACCGAAGGCGATACCAGTGCACAGCAGCAATTGCCGTGGCCGTTGCCGCAGGGCTTGCGCCAGGGGCGCCCGCACGGGTTTGACGGTGGATGCGGTCAGCGGCGTCTTCAGCCGTGCATACAAGCCGATCAGCACCAGGGTGCCTCCCAGCCAGAACGGGATCCGCCAGGCGAAGTCCACCAGGTTGTCATCGAACGCGGCGCTGACCAGGGCGAATACCGCCGCACCGAGAATGCCGCCCACGCCGATGCCCATGCTGGTGAAACTGCCCCACAGGCCGCGCCGGCCAGGCGGCGCCGACTCGATGCCAAACAGCGCGGCGCCACCCCACTCGCCCCCGGCGGCAAAGCCCTGGACCAGGCGCAACAGCACCAGCAGGATCGGCGCAACCACACCAAGGCTGGCATGCCCCGGCAGGCAGCCGATGAGGAAGGTGCTCAGCCCCATCAACAGCAAGGTGGTGACCAGTACCTTCTGCCGACCGACGCGGTCGCCGAAATGGCCAAACACCAGGCCGCCCAGGGGCCGGGCGAGGAACCCCGCGCCGAAGGCACTGAACGCCACCAGGGTGGCGGTCAGGTGGTCCAGACCGGGAAAGAACACCTGGGGAAACACCAGCGCGGCGGCGGTGCCATAAATGATGAAATCATAGAATTCGAGGGCCGTGCCCAGGCCGGAAACGCAGAAGGTACGCAAGGCGGAGCGGGAAGGTTGTGCATGCATTGTTGTTGTTCTCGTGATGCGGATGGGCTCAGAAACGTTGGCAGCCGGCCTTGGCCAGTTGTAGCGGGGTGCCGGCGACGTAGTCGAGATGGCCGTGCTCGGTGTCGATGGCCACGCTGAGCAGGGTTTCCCAGCGCTCGGTGTCGGGCAGCGCCAGGTCCGGATGGAAGCAGATCGGCGCGGCATCGCCCGCAGCGCCGCACATGGCCTCGGCACGGGCACGCGGGTCGGCGCTGGTCATCTGGCCGACCACCTGTTGCAGATGGGCCAGCCGGCCCTCGGTCTCGGCCCGGTCGGCGACCTGCTCACCGGTACTGAGCTGCGGGTCGAGGAAATGGTTGGTGTGCAACAGCCAGCCATCCTCGCGGGGCAGCACCAGCGCCGTGCGCTCGGGACTCAGCTCGATGCTCACCGCACGTGGGCTGCGGTCCTCGCGGGAGAACACAGTGAGCACGGTGGAGGCGCTGACCCGCGCCGAACGGGCCAGTTCGATGGCCTCGTCGACACTGCGAGCCTCCTCCAGCAGCCGTCGGGCGATGGCATGCACCGGCACGCCGCCGGCGGTGTTGTCGCTGCGGTGGTGAAGGATGTTGAAGTGCAGGCCCAGGCCCGCGCTGTTGATCCCCAGCTTGGCCAGCATGCCAAACTCGCAGAACAGCTTGACCGCCAGGCCCTGGCGGCTGCGCAGGGCCAGCATCAGGCCATGGGGGCACAGGCTGTCGTGCCAGTCCCAGGTCTGCAGGGTCTGCGGCGCACGCGGGCCACGGGGGGCGTGCACGGTGGTGGAGCATTCGCTGTGGCGGGTGCGTGCCGCCAGCACCTCGGTGCGGGCGTTGAGGCTCGCCAACTGCCACAACGGCAGGCCGCTGCCACTGGCCAGGCCGGTGATTTCCGCCGCCAGGTCCGGGCTCCAGGCCTCGAGGGCGGCCAGGCTGTTCTCGCCGATGCGCTGCGCTTCGCCCAGCGTCACGCCGACGCGGGGAAAGAAGTCCAGGTACAGCTGGGTGGTCTCGCCGATCTGCCCGGCAAAGCGCTCGCCGACCTGACGGCCGCGGGCATGGGGATCGAGGGTATCGGTGACGCAGGTATGAATCTTCACGGCGGCTTTCCTGATGGGACGCAAGCGGCAAGCCTAGCGGCGAGGCCCCACCCCGATCATCGCCAGGCCCCGCACAACTTTTGTGCCCGCCAGGAAAAACTCAGGCGCGCAGGCCCTGCCCGCGCAAGTGCTCATGCAACAGGGCGATGAATGCCTGCACCTTGCGCGTATTGCGCCGATGCGGCAGGTACAGCACATGCACCCAGGGACCGAACGCGCTCAGCGCCCGCCAGTAATCAGGCATCACCTCCAGCAGTTGCCCATTGGCCAGGTAGGGTGCCGCGCACCAGGTGGGGATGAACTGCAGCCCCTGGCCATCGAGCAGGCAGGCCAGCAGGAAGTCGAAGTTGTCGCTGACCAGCCTGGCCGTCGGCTGGCGCACGCGCTGGGTCTGGCCCTCGTGCTCGATCCACCAGAAGCTGCGGTTGAGCAACGGGTGGCGCAGCAGCAGCCAGTCATGCTGGGCGTAGTTGTCCAGGTTGATGACCTCGCCGCGTCGGGCAAGGTAGTCCGGGCTGGCGCACAGGATCACGCGGTTCTCGATCAGCGGCTGGGCGATCAGCTCGGGCTGGTCGGTGGGACCGTCGCGCAGCGACAGGTCGTAGCCGCCGTCGATCAGGTCCTCGTTGGCATCGTTGAGGTTCACCTCCAGGCGCACCTGCGGGTGCTCGCGCATGAAGCGGCAGCACACCTGGTTGAGAAAGGCCGGGCCGAACGACGGTGGTGCGGTGATGCGCAAGGTGCCGCGCAGTTCATGCTGCAACTGCTCCACTTCTTCGGTGACCCGCTGCAGATGCATCAAGGCCTGTCGCGCGCCTTCCAGGTAGAGGGTGCCGGCTTCGGTCAGCGCCATGCGTCGGGTGGTGCGCTCGAACAGGCGCACCCCCAGCTCGGCTTCCAGATGGGCGACGGCCTTGGTGATGGCCGACGGCGTCTTGCCCAGCTGCTCGGCGGCACGGCTGAAGCTGCCGTGTTCGGCGGCGGCGACGAAGATGGTCAGGGCCGTCATTTTGTCCATGGTTGCTTCCTGGTTGGCACACTTGGGGCGCCGTGGAGTATCCATGGATTCATGCGCAGGCGGCAATCGATGGGGAGCAGCAAGCACTCTTTCCAGAACGCGAATAAAGTTGTGCCTGCCGTGCCGTTTAAACACCCTTCCCGCTTGGCTAGCCTGCCGCCTCCCCCATCAAGCACGAGGCATCGCATGAAGCAGTTCCTGAAGATCGCGCTTGGCGCCGGCCTGGCCTGCGCCGCCCTGCCCGGCTTCGCCGCCGTCGACCTGATCCTGCACAACGCCAAGGTCTACACCGCCGAGCCGGGCCAGCCACTGCAGCAAGCCGTGGCGGTGGAGGGCGAGAAGATCGTCGCGGTGGGCTCCGACCAGGCCGTGCTGCGCCTGAAGGTCGATGGCACGCGGACCATCGACCTGGGCGGCAAGGTGCTGATGCCCGGCCTGCTCGACTCCCACTCCCATGCCATCAAGGGTGGCCTGCAGCTGGAGTTGGCCGACCTGGCCGGTGTGCAGATCCCCCTCGACGCGCTGGAACAACGCCTGCGCCAGTGGCGTGAGGACGGCAAGGCACGACGCGGCGAGTTCCTCAGCGTCGGCGGCTTGCCGCCGACCTACTGGGACGACCTGGCCGCGCTCGAGCAGCGCTTCAACCAGGGCGAGTGGGCCGACCAACCGATCCTGTTCGCCGCCAACGACATGCACACCGGCTGGGCCAACCGCGCCATGCTCACCCGTGCCGGCATCGATGCGGCAAAGATCGCCGCCCTGCCAGCCGTGGCCCGCAACACCATCGGCCAGCACTCGGACGGTACGCCGAACGGCTTTCTCGTCGACGCCGGGCTGTACCCGGTCACCGACCTGCTGCCGGCACTGACCCACGACACACTGATGAGCGCCGGGCGCCAGGCCCTGGCGCACTATCGAAGCCTGGGCGTCACCGGCTGGATGGACCCGCTGGCCAACGAGCTGCCCGGTGCCGACGTACACAACGATTCGCTCGGCGTGCTGCCGGTGTACAGGGCCCTTGCCCTGCGCGGCGAACTGACCGCCCATGTGGCCGCGCTGCTGATGGCCGATTCCAAAGCCCGTCCGGCCGACCTGGATGAGCTGGACAAGGTGCGCCGGCAGTTCCTCGGCGTACCCAACCTCACCCTGCCCGGCATCAAGGTGTTCGCCGATGGCGTCGCCGAGATGCCGGCGCAGAGCGCGGCGATGCTCAAGCCTTACCGCAACTCGGGGCAGCACGGCGAACTGCTGCTGGACCCGGCGCACTTCGGCGAACTGGTGAGCGCCGCCGACGCCCGTGGCTGGCTGGTGCATGTGCACGCCATCGGCGACCGCGCCGTGCGCGCGGCGCTCGACGGCGTGGCCCAGGCCCGCCGTGATCGCGCCAGCGGCATCGCGCACTCGATCACCCACCTGCAGATGGTCAACCCGAAAGAGTACGCACGCTTCAAGCAGCTGGACGTGATCGCCTCGATGCAGTTGTACTGGGCCAGCGCCGACGAGGCCAATCTGGAGCTGGTCAAACCCTACGTCGATGCCATGGCCTTCCTGCACACCTTCCCGGCGCACTCGCTGCTTGCCCATGGCGCCACCATCGCCGGCGCCAGCGACTGGCCGATCAGCACCCCTGACCCCTGGCAGGCCATCTACCAGGCCATCAGCCGCGTCGGCCCCAAGGGCGTGCTCAACGCCGCCGAGGCCCTCGACCGCGAGACGATGCTCCAGGCCTATACCCTCAACGCCGCCCGGGCCATGCGCCTGGAACGGCAGATCGGTTCGCTCAAGGCCGGCAAACAGGCCGACATGATCGTACTCGACCGCGATATCTTCAGTGTCGCACCCCAGGCGCTGCGCGACACCCAGGTGCTGCAGACCTGGTTTGCCGGAAAACCCATCTACACGCGCTGAGCCAGCTTGCGCGGGTCGGGTCGATCAACCGTCCATGCTCTTGGTCAATGCTTCGCTGCCCTTGGGCGGGTAGACCACCTCCCGGGTATCGAGGTCGCGAATCTCGGAGGTGATGGTGATGGTCATCGTCTCTCGCCCGGGCGGGCCGTTGATGGCATCGACGGTGTCAAAATCGACGATGTAGCGCTTGCCTGCACGGAACTCGACGTCGCGCGCGGTGAAACCGCATTTGCCGCCACCGGTGCCCAGCGCGTTCATCGAGGCCCAGCACCAGCTCAGCGAGTGCTTGCCCGGCGTCAGCCGCAGCGCCTGCTTGCCCGCGATATCGAGGATCGAGCGGCGCCCGGCCCCCTCGAGCAACTGGTCATCGACATGGGTGGCCAGCAGCAGGCGATGGAACGGCACGCCCAGGGCGCGGTAGCGGATGGTGGCGAAGTACACGACCGGCGCGTCGGCCTGGTTGCCGGACAGATCATAGGGCGTCATCGTCTCAGGCGCCCAGTCACCCTGGTACTCCTTGTAGTGGTAGTTGGAGCAGGCTCCGAGCAGGGCGGCCAGTGACAGGGCGACAACCGATTTGAGGCAGGACGACAGACGCATGGTTCTTCCTTGGTGAATACAGGCGCAAGGATAGCGGCTGCGCACCCTTAAAATCAAAACGCCATCATCCTCGTCGATCACGCACCGCGGTGTATGCTTCGCGCAAAGGTCCGCCCCTCCTGCCCCTGAAAAGGACATCGTCATGCGCCGCCTGGACTGGCTGAAACACCACATGGCCCACAGCGATACCCTCGCCCAATGGCTGCACCAACAGTTCCACTATGAATACGCGGACGTGCCGCTGGCCGACTGGCAACGCGAATTCGCCGAAGGCCAACACAACGGTCAATGGCAATGCCTGGTTGCCCTGGACGGCGACCGCCTGCTGGGCAGTGCCGCCCTGGCCAGCGACGACCTGCCCGGGCGCCGCGACCTCGGCCCCTGGCTGGCCTGCGTGTTCGTCGCCCCAGAGGCGCGTGGGCAAGGGCTGGCGGAGCAACTGATCGAAGGTGTCTGCGAGCATGCCCGCAGCAACGGAGTTGCCACGCTCTACCTGCATACCCATGACCAGGATGCGTATTACGCCAAGCGCGGCTGGACGCACATGGAACCGTTCGAGGCCTGGGGGCATAGCCATTGGTTGATGTCTCGCACGCTCTGACCAGCGCCGTCCTCAAGCCATGCGCCCTCCCCTGTGTAGGAGCGGCCTTGCGCCGCGAAAGGGCTGCAAGGCAGCCCCAGGATCTCAGCGCAGACGCATAATTCGCCGGGGCCGCTTTGCGGCCCTTTCGCGGCGCAAGGCCGCTCCTACAGAATTCGCGCATGGTTTACCCCACGCAAATGCCCCAGCAGGGAATTATTTAGCGCGCCGTTGTATCTGACCCTAGGTACAAGGCTGGCCAAACCATGGCCATGCCCCAAGCCTCAAGGACAACGGCCCATGAAATCACGCAGGAAACCCGTCAAGCCCATCGGTTTGAAGGACATCACCATCGTCGACGACGCCAAGATGCGCAAGGCCATCACCGCCGCCGCCCTGGGCAATGCCATGGAGTGGTTCGACTTCGGTGTCTACGGCTTCGTCGCCTATGCCCTGGGCAAGGTGTTCTTCCCCAACGCCAGCCCCGGCGTGCAGATGATCGCGGCCCTGGCCACCTTCTCCGTGCCGTTCCTGATCCGCCCGCTGGGCGGGCTGTTCTTCGGCGCCCTGGGCGACCGCTACGGACGCCAAAAGGTGCTGGCCGCGACCATCGTGATCATGTCGCTGAGCACCTTCGCCATCGGCCTGATCCCCTCCTACGCCAGCATCGGCATCTGGGCGCCGATCCTGCTGTTGCTGGCGAAGATGGCCCAGGGCTTCTCGGTGGGCGGCGAATACACCGGCGCGTCGATCTTTGTCGCCGAGTACGCCCCGGACCGCAAGCGCGGCTTTCTCGGCAGCTGGCTGGACTTCGGCTCGATCGCCGGCTTCGTCCTCGGCGCCGGGGTGGTGGTGCTGATCTCGACGGTGCTCGGCGAGGAGCAGTTCCTCGAATGGGGCTGGCGCCTGCCGTTCTTCCTGGCCCTGCCGCTGGGCCTGATCGGCCTGTACCTGCGCCATGCACTGGAGGAAACCCCGGCGTTCCAGCAGCACGTCGACAAGCTTGAGCAAGGCGACCGCGAAGGCCTGGCCAGCGGCCCGAAAGTGTCGTTCAAGGAAGTCGCCACGCAGCACTGGCGCAGCCTCCTGACCTGCATCGGCGTGGTGATCGCCACCAACGTCACCTACTACATGCTGCTCACCTACATGCCCAGCTACCTCTCGCACAACCTGCACTACAGCGAGGACCACGGTGTGCTGATCATCATCGCGATCATGGTCGGCATGCTCTTCGTGCAGCCGATCATCGGCCTGCTCAGCGACAAGTGGGGACGCAAGCCGTTCATCATCATTGGCAGCGTCGGCCTGTTCCTGCTGGCGATCCCGGCGTTCATGCTGATCACCAGCGGCAAGCTGGCGGTGATCTTCGCCGGCCTGCTGATCCTCGCCGTGCTGCTGAACTTCTTCATCGGCGTGATGGCCTCGACCCTGCCGGCGATGTTCCCCACCCATATCCGCTACAGCGCCCTGGCCAGCGCCTTCAACATCTCGGTGCTGATCGCCGGCCTCACCCCGACCTTGGCCGCCTGGCTGGTGGAGACCACCGACAACCTGTACATGCCGGCCTACTACCTGATGGTCATCGCCGTGATCGGCCTGCTCACCGGGCTGACCATGAAGGAGACCGCCAACCGCCCGCTGCGCGGCGCCGCCCCGGCCGCCTCGGACATCGAGGAAGCCCGCGAGCTGCTGCAGGAGCACCACGACAACATTGAGCAGAAGATCGAGGACATCGACGCACAGATCGCCGAGCTCGAGGCCCGGCGCCAGACCCTCGCGCAACAGCATCCGCGCATCGATTGAGGCTACTTGCGCATTCCGCCGGATTGCTTGCCTGATCCTCTGAATCTGTGGGGTGTATCGGTTGCGCAATGGGCCCCTGTGCTAGCGTTTCTGGATTGGGGAACAGCGTATTCCCCGCTTCCACAACCGATGATCAGCAGGTGAGCCCATGGAACTACGAATCAACCAGCAGACCTACCAGGTCGAGGCTGACGCCGACACGCCCTTGCTCTGGGTGATCCGCGACGACCTGGGCCTGACCGGCACCAAGTATGGCTGCGGCCTGGCCCAGTGCGGCGCCTGCTCGGTGCTGGTGGACGGCAACGTGGTGCGCGCCTGCGTCACCCCGGTGGCCGGCGTGGTCGGCCGCGAGGTCACCACCATCGAGGCCATCGAAAACGACGCGGTTGGCAAGCGCGTGGTCGCCGCCTGGGTCGAGCACCAGGTGGCCCAGTGCGGCTACTGCCAGTCCGGCCAGGTGATGGCGGCCACCGCGCTGCTCAAGCACACGCCCAAGCCCAGCGCTGCGCAGATCGACGCGGCCATGGTCAACCTGTGCCGCTGCGGCACCTACAACGCCATCCATGCCGCCGTGCACGATCTCGCCGAAGGGGGTAAAGCCTGATGAGCACACGCATCGATACCCCCGAAGACTTGCTGAAACTGCCAGCAGGCGAAACCGTCAACCTGTCGCGCCGGCGCTTTTTGGTCGGCACCACCGTGGGCGCGCTGGTGCTCGGCTTCGGCCTGCCAGTGGGTGCACCACGCGTACAGGCCGCCAGCGCCACGGAGCGCGGTACCCAGGTGCCGGCTTTCCTGGAGCTGCGCCCGGACGGCAGCGTGCGTCTGCTCAGCCCATTCATGGAGGGTGGGCAAGGCGTCAACACCGCCATGGCGCAGATCGTCGGCGAGGAGCTGGACCTCGAGCCTGCCCGTTTCCTGGTCGAAAGCGCGCCCGCCGGCGAAGCCTACGTGGTCATGGAAAACGGCCTGCGCATCACCGGCGGCAGCATGTCGGTGCGCATGAGCTACCCGACCATGCGCCGCCTCGGCGCCCTGGCCCGGGCCATGCTGCTGCAAGCCGGCGCCCAGCAGCTGGGCGTGCCGGTGAGCGAGCTGACCACCGAGCCGGGCAAGGTGGTGCATGCCGCTTCGGGCCGTTCGCTCGGCTACGGTGAACTGGCCGAAACGGCCATGGACCTGCCGGTGCCGGACCCGGCCAGCGTCACCTTGCGCGACCCCAGCCAGTTCCGCTGGATCGGCAAGCCGGTGCAACGCCTCGACGCCTACGACAAGTCCACCGGCAAGGCCATCTACAGCATCGACATCAAGGTCGACGGCATGCTCCACGCCGCCGTGCAGCATGCGCCGCGCCTGGGCATGAGCGTCGGCGGACTGCGCAACGAGGAACAGGTCAAGGCCATGAAGGGCGTGCACTCGGTGCACCAGCTGCCCGGCGCGGTGGCCGTGGTCGCCGAACGCTGGTGGCACGCCAAGCGCGCGGTCGAAGCGCTGCAGGTGGACTGGAAGGAGGCGGCTGCCGACAGCCAGGTGCGGCCAATGCCCGCCGATTTTTCCACTGACGGCTGGCGCGACCACCTGGCCGCCCAGACCGGGCCGAGCCGCGACGAGGAAAACCAGGGCGACGTAGCTGGCGCCCTGGCCAGCGCCAAGACCACCGTCGAGGCCACCTACCACAACCAGTACCTCAACCATGCTCAGCTGGAACCGCCCTCCGCCACCGCCCGTTTCAACCCCGACGGCAGCCTGGAGGTGTGGCTGCCGAACCAGGCCCAGGACATGTTCCGCGACGACATCGCCAAGCGCACCGGCCTGGACCCTGCGCGGATCACCCTGCACTCGCCACTGCTCGGCGGCTTCTTCGGCCGCCACTTCCTGTACGACTCGGCCAACCCCTACCCGCAGGCCATCGCCCTGGCCAAGGCCGTGGGCCGGCCGGTGAAACTGATCTGGAGCCGCGAAGAGGAGTTCCTGCGCGATGCCATGCGCCCCATGGCTGTGGTCAAGTTCCGCGCCGGCCTGGACGACAAAGGCCTGCCGGTGGCCATCGAGGCGATCAGCGCCACCGAAGGTCCGACCGAGGCGCTCGCCGGCAAGCAGGGTGACAAGGTCGACCCCACCGCCCTCGAAGGGCTGTCGGGCAAGGCCTACGCCATCGCCAACAAGCGCATTGCGCAGATCTACGTCAAAGGCCCGGCCATGCTCGGCTACTGGCGCTCGGTGGGCAACTCGCTGAACGACTTCTTCTACGAGTCGTTCCTCGATGAACTGGCCGACAAGGGCGGCCATGACCCCTACGAGCTGCGCCTGCAACTGCTGCAGGGCAACCCTCGCCTGACCACCCTGCTACAGGCGGTGGCGGAATTGTCCGGCGGCTGGAAACGCGGCCCGTTCACCGCCGAGGACGGCAGCAAGCGCGCCCGTGGCGTGGCCATGGCCTCGCCGTTCGGCTCGGAGGCGGCGGTGATCGCCGAGGTATCGCTGGAGGGCGGCCAGGTCAGGGTGCACGACATCTGGCAGGCCATCGACCCAGGCAGCATCGTCAACCCGGCGATCATCGAAGCCCAGGTCAACGGCGCGGTGTCCCTCGGCTTGTCCCAGGTGCTGCTGGAGGAAGCGGTGTGGCTCAACGGCATGCCACGGGCGCGCAACTATGACCTGTACCCGGTGCTGCCGCCATCGCGCATGGCCCGGGTGCATGTGCGCATCGTCGAGAGCGGGGCGAAGATGGGCGGTATCGGTGAGCCACCGCTGCCGGCGGTGGCGCCCGCGGTGGCCAACGCCGTGGCGCAGCTCACCGGCCAGCGCGTGCGCAGCATGCCCCTGAGCCGCCATACCTTCAGCTGACACGACAAGGACAGCCCATGAACAACAGCCGATTCGCAAGAACCGCAGGCTGGCTGGCCTTGCCGTGCCTGGTCGCGGCAGGCCTGCTGGCCTGGTACGCCACCCGCGAGCCCGCCTCGCCCTTCAGCGCCACCGACAGCGCCGACGCCGCCCTGGTCAGCCGTGGCGAGTACGTCGCCCGGCTCAGCGACTGCGTGGCCTGCCACAGCCTGCCGGGCAAGGCACCGTTTGCCGGCGGCCTGGAAATGGCCACGCCGCTGGGCGCCATCCATGCCACCAATATCACCCCGGACCGCGAGCACGGCATCGGCGCCTACAGCCTGGCCGACTTCGACCGCGCGGTGCGCCAGGGCGTCGCGCCGGGTGGGCGACGGCTGTACCCGGCCATGCCCTACCCGTCCTACGTCAAGCTCAGCGACGACGATGTGCGGGCGCTCTATGCGTTCTTCATGAAGGGCGTGCAGCCGGCCGCCGAGGCCAATGTCCCCAGCGACATTCCCTGGCCGCTGAACCTGCGCTGGCCCATCGCCCTGTGGAACGGCCTGTTCGCGCCGACCAGCGCCTATGCGCAGAAGGCCGACCAGGACCCGCTGTGGAATCGCGGCGCCTACATCGTCCAGGGCCCCGGCCACTGCGGCAGTTGCCACACACCTCGGGGCCTGGCCTTCAACGAGAAGGCCCTGGACGAGAGCGGCGCACCGTTCCTCGCCGGCGCCCTGCTCGATGGCTGGTACGCGCCGAGCCTGCGCCAGGACCACAACACCGGACTCGGGCGCTGGAGCGAGCCGGAGATGGTGCAGTTCCTCAAGACCGGACGAAACAAGCACGCGGTGGTGTACGGCTCGATGACCGAGGCGTTCAACAACTCCACGCAGTTCATGAGCGACGACGACCTGAACGCGATCGCCCGCTACCTCAAGTCGCTGCCCGGCGACCCGGGGCGTGACGGCGCACCCTGGCAGTATCAGGCGGTAGCCGCGGGGCTCGACACGCCGGGGGCGCATACCTACGCGACCCGCTGCGCCAGCTGCCATGGCCTGGACGGCAAGGGCCAGACCGAGTGGATGCCGCCGCTGGCGGGTGCCACCTCGATGCTGGCCGCGGAAAATGCCTCGGCGACCAACATCACCCTCAACGGCTCGCAGCGCATCGTCGCCGCCGGGGTGCCGGATGCCTACCGCATGCCGGCGTTCCGCGAGCAGTTATCGGACCAGGAGATCGCCCAGGTGCTGAGCTTCGCCCGCAGTGCGTGGGGCAATCACGGCGGCGCGGTAGAGGCCAAGGCGGTGGGCGCGTTGCGCGGGCATACCGACCCGGCCAGCAGCAGCCCGATCATCCTGCATATGCGCTGAGCAGCGCTGTGGGAGCGGGTTCACCCGCGAAGCCGGTGACGCGGTGGATGGCACCGGCTCTGCCGGTGTTCGCGGGTAAACCCGCTCCCACAGGGATCGTGTCAGCTTTTAGACATTGAGCAAGACCGTTGCTCCCACAGGCACTCGGCAACACGAGGTTTCATACACCATGGAAAGCATCGACCTGCTGGTCCTGCGCACCACCCATGACTGGCTCCAGGCCGGCCACCGCGTGCTGCTCGCCACCGTCGCCCGCACCTGGGGCTCGTCGCCGCGTCCGGTCGGTTCGATGATGGCCCTGCGCAACGACGGTCGGGTGGTCGGCAGTGTATCCGGCGGTTGCATCGAGGACGACCTGATCCACCGCTACACCACCGCCTACGGCGGCCCCGGCCTGCCCGAAGGGGCACCCGAGGTGATCCGCTACGGCATCAGTGCCGACGACGCCCACCGCTTTGGCCTGCCGTGCGGCGGTACGCTGGAGCTGATCCTCGAGTTCATGCCCGCCGCCGCCTCGCTGCGACAACTGCTGGGGCAACTCGACAACGGCCAGCTGATGCGTCGCCAACTGACCCTGGCCGACGGCGCGGTCAACCTCGAACCCACCGCCACCCCGGAACAGTTCCGTTTCGACGGCCGGCAGATGACCAACACCCTCGGCCCCGGCTACCGCATGCTGCTGATCGGCGCCGGGGCGCTGGCCGAGTACCTGGCGACCATGGCCCTGTTCAACGGCTTCCGGGTGGCGGTGTGCGACCCTCGGCCCGAGCACATGGCCACTTGGTCGGTCGCCGGCGTCGAATACCTGAAGGGCATGCCGGACGATGTGGTACGCGACTTCAAGGCCGATCTGCGCACCTGCATCATCGCCGTCAGCCACGATCCCAAGCTCGACGACCTGGCGCTGCTAGAGGCCCTGCATGGTCCGGCATTCTACATCGGCGCCATCGGCTCGCGACGTAACAGCCAGCTGCGCCGCGAACGGCTGATCGAGCACTTCGGCGAAACCGAGCAGTCGCTCGAACGGCTGCATGGGCCCATTGGCATCTACATCGGCAGCAAGACCCCGGCGGAAATCGCGGTGAGCGTGATGGCCGAAGTGCTGGCGGCGAAGAACGCCGTGAGCTTGCCGGGGGCGGTGAGTGTGTCCAAGGCCAAGCGCGAGCGTGATCATCAACCTTTGTAGTGCCTGAACCGGCCTCATCGCGGGGCAAGCCCGCTCCCACGTTGGTACCGCTGCCTGACAGTCGTGGGAGCGGGCTTGCCCCGCGATGAGGCCAGCATTGGCCACACACCTGCCAACCAGTGTCTATGCTTCTTCTCGCATACACCCACCGGTATCGACCACAAGGAAGACAGGCCAATGACTGCCACCCTCGCACGCGCTGTTGCTTTCGCCTCGCTAGTGTCCGCCGCCAGCCTCACCGTCCACGCCGCCGAACTGCCCATCGCCAGCGAAGCGCTGGAAAGCCATGTCACCACTGAAGTGACCAGGATCGACCTGCCCAACCGCCAGGTCACGGTGAAGGGTCCCCACGACAAGGACGTGACCTTCCAGCTCACCGAACAGGCCAAGGCCCTGCCCAATCTCAAGGTGGGCGATCAGGTCGATATCAAAGTGACCCGTGCCATCGCCTATGTGCTCAACACCAATGTCGGCGGCGCTCCCAAGGCCTCCGAGGAATCGGGCACCATCCGCGCCACCAAGGACAACCCCAACCCGGGTGGCGAGGCGTTCCGTCAGGTCAAGGTCACCTCGCAGATCAAGAAGATCGACCTGAACACCCACGAAGTCACACTGCTGCCACCGGAAGGCAAGCTGCAGGTGGTCAAGGTCGAGGACCCCGAACTGCAGGCACGCATGAAGAATCTCAAGCTCGACCAGACCGTAGAAGCCATCTATACCGAAGTGCTGAGCGTGGAGACCTCACGCCCAGCCCAGTAAAACCTTTGGCCGGCCCGCGCATCGAACATCATGTGAGCCCTTCCCCCCCCTTCAGGAGGTTTCCCATGGCGATGCGCCTGGCCGTGCCGTTTTGCTGCTGCCTCACCCTCGTGCTCATGGGCTGCACCAGCGCCCGCGATGAGCCGCCGCCCACCACGCAGCAGGTCGAACTGCAGCGCTACCAGGGCACCTGGTACGAACTGGCGCGCCTGCCGATGTTCTTCCAGCGCCACTGCGTGCAGTCCGAGGCCCATTACGGCCTGCGCGAGGACGGCCGTATCGACGTGACCAATCGCTGCCTGGAGCAGGACGGCCAGTGGAACGAAGCCCTAGGCGTCGCCGAGCCGCAGGTGGCCGGACGCACCGACAAGCTCTGGGTACGCTTCGACAACTGGCTCAGCCGCCTGGCACCGAACCTGACAAAGGGCGAGTATTGGGTGCTCTACCACGACCCGGACTATCGCGTGGCACTGGTCGGCCACCCGAACCGCGAGTACCTGTGGCTGCTGTCGCGCTCAGCGACCGTCAGCGCCCAGACCCGAGAACAGCTGCTGGAGCTGGCACGCCGGCAGGGCTATCCCACCGACCAACTGATCTGGCGACAACCAGCCCCCCAGTGACGGCCGCCATCCGCCCCTGTAAGGTGAGCCACCCGGCTCACCCAAAGGATTGCGTGCAATGATCACCTGCCACCTCAAGTACATCATCGACCCCTACCAGATCCCGGCCTTCGAGGCCTACGGCAAGCTGTGGATCGGCCTGGTCAACCGCATGGGCGGCACCCACCACGGCTACTTCCTGCCCAGCGAAGGCGCCAACAATGTTGCCTACGCCCTGTTCAGCTTCCCCAGCCTGGCCGCCTACGAGCAGTACCGCACAGCCTCGGAAACCGATCCGCAGTGCATCGCCGCCTTCGCCCTGGCCAACGAGCAACGCTTCATCCTCAGCTACGAACGCAACTTCCTGCGGCCAGTGCTCGATTGACCTTCACAGGCCCGCGAAAAACCTGGTACGCATCACCGGCGTGCAGGCCCGGCGCAGGGTTTCAATAACGCGCTTTCGGCTGCCAACCCTGGAGGGTATCGATGAAACTGTCCAAAGGCAGGCGCAGCGCAGGCCAGTCCTCCCTGTAGTGGTGTTCGATCACCACGGCGTCCTCTTCGAAGGCAACGTGGTAGGCGTTGCCGCTGTAGGCCTCCACCACTCGGTTGCGACGTGCGGCCAGGGCCTTCTCGAGCAAATGCTCAAGTGCCACGGCCGTCACCTCGTCGTCGAGAAACTGCTGCAGGCCTGGGGGGCGGGGATTGGACATGAGCAGGCTCCTTTGCCAGGGATACGGAAGAGCCGGGCATGATGCCCGGCCCTGGTGAGGGTGACGCAGGATCAGTAGTCAGGATAGGCGGTGGTCACCACCGTGCCAGCCCCATTCAGATATCCGACGATGTTGAACGATGCGCCAGGGTTGCCCGCCACGCAATGCGCCCCCGACGGCCCGCGGAACTCGTTGCCGTTCAGCGAGGTGCGGTTGTTGTAGGCATTCTGGATGGCCGCCACCACATTGGCTTGCGAGCAGCTGTCCGGGAACATGGTGGAGATGGACTTGCTCGCGGTCACGCCGTTCTGGGTGATGTTGAAGCTGCGCAGGACATAGATCCCGGCCGGCCCGACCGGCGTATTGGTGGTCGCCGCGGTGAAGGCCACGGTGGCGGGCAACTGTCCGCCAGGCCTGCTGTGGAAGCCCTTGGCCCGGTTGTTGGCCACCTCGCCGCAGAACACATGCTGTTGATTGACCGCCGGCACGCCGCCCGAATTGGGCTGTGGACATGCCACGGCGGCCTGGGCGGACGCCACCGGCACCAGGCTGAACGCCAGGCTGCCGATGACCGCCAGCCCAGCCAGCGCGACGCGTGCATGTGGGAACACGAAAGTCTTTTTCATCATGAAGCTCCTTTTTTACGGTGACAGGACGTTGTTGTCCTCGGGTTCCGCCGCTGCCGGCGAAAAGGGGGAATGGGGTTCAGCCGACCAGCAGCCACCTGGCCCGGGCGAGGTACGCGGCGCGGTCGTCCAGGCCGTTGAAACCGCCATTGACCCGGCGGGTAACCTCACGCAGGTCATCCTTGTCGGCCCAGTCGTTGAGCTTGCGGTTGGCCCAGAACCAGCCGGCGACGTCCACCGCCAGGGCCGGGTCGCTGCTGACCAGGGAGGGGTCGTCCTTGTTCTCGAAATCGCGCTTGCAGTACTGGCCGTACTGGCGGTAGTTGGCGCGACCGGTCAGCTGGATCAGCCCGCGCCCCTTGAAGCGCGGCCCGTCGCCCGGTTGCAGGTTGCCCAGGTCCTTGCGGCCCTCGTAGGCACTCCCGCTGGCCAGCTCCTCGGTGTAACGCAGGCAGCCGCTCTCATGGGCGATCTGGGCAAGGAAGTGGGCGATGCGCAGCGGCGTGTCTATGCGGTAGCGGGTCAGCACGTCGAGCACCGGCTGGTGGAAGGCATCGATACGTGCGCCGCTGGCATTGATCAGCGCCAGCCACAATTTGGGCGCGACCAGCCCACCGGGCAGGCCCACGCGCAAGGCGGCCAGGGTCGCATCGCCCGGCGCCACCGGCTTGCCCTGCGGGCTGCCGACAAGCTGCTGGAAGTTGTCCAGCGCACTGCGCGTGCCGCCCCCCCACAGGCCATCGATGCCAAGCGCGCAGCTGAAGCCGCGTTGACCGCTGTTGAGGTTGAGCAGCAGCTGCAGGCTGCGCACATCGGCGGTGGCGTTGTTGCCGCCCGTCCCTACGGTGTTGGTGATGCACATGGTCAGCTCCTTTTTTCGGGCAAGCCGCTCCCCGTGGGGCAGCGGCCAGGCCGTGCCTTGATGGCGAAGCGAATGGATGTCGGTTGCTTGTGGCGGCTACCTGGCGGGCGGCACCAGGGTGGCGCTGTAGGCGAGCTTGTTGGCCTGGGTGAACAACTGGATCTGCAGGCCGTCACTGCCCTGGCGACTCTGCAGGTAGCCCAGGGTCAGCGGCCCGCAGCGGCCCGCCCCACCGCCTTTGAGGCTGTAGCTGCGCTCCGGCCCGTCTGCGCCGTTGAACTCCAGGGCGAAATCGCACGCCCATCCCGCGCCGAAGCGCACCTTGCCGGCGTTCTTGCCCAAGCCCGCGCCAGGATCGATGTTCAGCAGCACCGGCACGTTGGTGCCGTTGTCCTTGAATGTGCCCTGGTACTCGTCGGCCCACGCCGATCCCAGGCCGGCCAGTGCAAGGGCACCGGCCAGTGCGGTTGCCAGATGTCTCATGGTGACTCTCCTTGTTGGGTGATTCATGGGTTCAGAACGCCAGCACCAGCCCCGCCCACTTGGCGATGGCCAAGGCCAGGTCGGGCTGGATCGCCCCCAACGCCACCAGCGCCGACAATGCGGCCGCGCCGATGGCGCACAGCACGCGTTTGCCGGTGGACATCCGAGCCGGTTGGCCTGGTTTGTTCTTGAGAATCGTGCGCATGGTTCGGGTCTCCTGGGTTGAAAGCAGCAAACGCATCGAGCGCTCAGTCGGCCTGGCCATCACCGGGCCTCCCGTAGTGGCCGAACAGCTCGCCATCGAGGCAAACGACAATCGCCTCACCGGCATCGCCGGGCACGTTGATACTCAGCTCATGCAAGGTTTCATTGCGCCGTGGCGCGCGACCGACACGCAGCGCCAGACTCCCCGGCGCATCGCCGGGCTCGAGGGTGGCGGCCAGCACCACCTGCATCTCTGCGATCCGGATCCCCGGCCAGCGTTGCCCGGTGGCGTGCCGCGCGCACTGCACGGCGCCGCCCAGCGCGTGGACGAACTCTGCGAAGTGGTTCATCACGAGGCCTCCTGTTCGTCGGCCAGCCAGAACGGCCGACGGGCGAAGCCCACGTGGTAGATGAGTGACTGCAGCACCACCTGGTGCTCGCCGATGTTGAGCAGGTTGAAGGTTTTCTCGATGCCGACGATGCGCCCCTTGGGCGGTTCGCTGAGGCAGCGGTTGAGCAGCGCGGTCTGCGCCTGGATCAGCTCGTGCGACGTCAGCTTCTCCGGATCGGTGCTGCCGACGACGATGCGTTTCACATATCCCACGTCCGTTAGATCGAACATCACGGAACTCCTTTCCGGAAAAGTCTGACGGCCAACCCCTGGCTAGCGCTCACACGACCACAGGGCTGGCATTGGGCCGATCACCGCTTACTGCTGGGTGATGGCTTTGGGCGCGACCGACTGCGAGATCATGTCCAGCACCCGGGCCAGTCCTTCCGGCATACCGTCGTCGGCCGCGTGGACCTCGACGTGATACTTGGCCGACTGGTCGGTCGAACGGGTGTTCTCCTTGTGCGAGGACACCGAGCCGGAGATGTTGACCTTGGCGCTGAACGGCCCCCAGCCCACGCTGGCCTCGGCCGACATCGCCGCCTGGGCGTCGGTGGCTTCGCGCGATTGCTCGGAGTTCTTCACCTCCATGTCGAAGGTGATGTCGACCTTGTTGATCGACAGGTTCGGCACCTTGACCACCGCCAGCAACGGGACTTCGAGCTCCACCCGTTCCATCGGGATGGTGCCGTCGTCGGGCTTGCTGGTGGACGGACGGTCGAAGCGGAAGCTGACCGTGCGCACATCCCCCACCGCGTTGGGGTCGGTCGGGTTGTTGGGGTCAGGCAGGAAGCCGATCACCTTGATGAAGTCGGCGGTGGCATTGGCCAGGCGGACCTGGGCGTCGCAAGCGGCTGTGAGAGGACCGCCGATCAGGTCGCCCATAGGCAGGCCGCGGAACTGGTCACCCATCGAGAAGTTAGCCATTTGTGTTTCTCCTAGATCAATTTATCGAGGTTTTGCAGCAGCCGAGCCATCCCCTCCGAAGGGGGCTGGGTTTCGACTTTGAGGGTGACGCGCGCCAGCGGCCCGCCTTCACCATTGCGGCGAACGCCCAGGTCGACGTTCAGAGCCTTGTGGGTCTCGCTCGGCCAGCCCGAGTCGTCATCACCGGCAGTCGCCGGGCCGACGTTCGCGGCCGAACCGTCATCGGCGTTCAGCCCTACCTCGAACGAGATTTCCATGTCCTTCACGGCCATCAGCCGCGCCCCCACCAGCGACAGCAGCGGGACCCGTACCACGCGCTCCTCGCCTTCCTTCGCCTCGGGCGAATGGGACGGCAGGCGCACATCGATGCTGACCGGCCGGTTGTCCTCGTCGAAGTACTGGCGCACGGTCGACACCTGGAAGCGCTGGATCTTGTCCTGCGCCTCGGCGACCGCGCCGGCGATGCTCTGGATGAGGTGATGGAGGGATTGATTCGCCACGACCGACGCTCCTTGTCTCATGCGGTGCCGATGCCGTCCGGGTGGCTTCGGTATGCCCCACGCGTTGCAGGGTTCAGGCCCTGACGACGGCACCGGGTTGGATGGATGGTTGGGTTACCAGGTGAGCCCAGATTACGGATGGGCCTGGGGCGTGTCCGGGGGCGTGCGTCCCGGAAATCGGGTCAGCCGTCCCGAATCAATGACTGGCCAACTCGCGCAGCCAGCGCGCCATCGAGGGCGGCTCGCCGACTCGCGCATCCGGGCAGGCCAGCTCGCCTCGCTGCAAGGCGGTACGCGCCGCGCGTGGAGACAGGCCGAAGGCCTTGCGGAACACCTTGCGCAAGTGCGCCTCATCGGTAAAACCATGGTCGTAGGCCAGGTCGCCGATGCGCCGCCCGGCATTGCCGGGCTCGCCCAACGCTTGCAGGTAGCGGCGCAGGCGCCGTTGCAGCAGGTAGTGGCGCACCCCGCCGAATCGCTCGAATGCCCGATACAACTGACTGCGCGAGGTACCCATGGCCTTGGCCAGCACCGTCGGGGTAAGGTCGTTGCGTTGCAGGTTGCGCTCGATGTAGCTGCGCGCCCGTCGGCCGAGGTCGCCCTGTGTGGGCGAGGCCCTGACCTGGCGGCAAGCTGCCGCGCTGATCAGGCAGGCACCGATCACTCCCACCAGCGGCTGGCCCAGGTGTAGCAATTGGTCCTGGGTCAGTTGCGGCGCGGCCGTGGCGAGCGACGACAGCAGGCTGGCGAGCAGGCGCCCCATCGGGCTCTCCCGTCCCAGGCGCAGGCCATGCAACTGCCATGTGGGGTGCGCCAGCGCGGTACGGGGTATCACCAGGCTCAGGCCTTCGCCGCCGGCCATGGCAAAAGCCGCCGGCTGTGTCAGGTCCAGCACCACCACATCCCGCGCCCGCACGCGCATGCCATTGCCAGCGGCCAGGCCACGTTGCAGCGGCAGGTGCAGCACATAGTGATCGAGGTCGCACCCGTCCAGACGGTGCGCGTCACGGCCATAGCGGGCGCCCTCCAGGTAACCACGGCACAACAAAAATCGCTGGCAATGAAAGACCTCGAGCGAGGCACTGAATGCATCGCCTGCCCTGGTCGCCGTGCTGAAGAGCACGTCGGCCGCCAGGCGCCAGGCACGCAAGTGCTCCGTTGTGATGTGCAGGAGGGGCAGTTGCGTGTCGCGGGGGGCGGTGCTGGTGCGCTCGGCTTGCGTTACGTGAATATCCATGTGTTTCGGCTCTTCTATCCATAGTCGAGCCGGAAAAGTGGTTCACTTCCGATTAGCCTGTAGCCTTTTGCCATTATTCGTGTCAGGTATCTGCCATCAACCTGTCGTCGAGAAACACGGCAATTTTCACAAAACAACACCTGCTCCCCGCGAAACAGATATTTTTTCTGTAACGAAAATGTAAAATTCGTTTTCGCATACCTATAACAAGTTGGGAGCTTCACATGTTTGCCTTCTTCCGCCCTGCCGCGCACCAGGCGCCGCTGCCCGACGAGCGCGTCGACAGCACCTATCGTCGCCTGCGCTGGCAAATCTTCGCCGGGATCTTTTTCGGCTATGCCGGCTACTACCTGCTGCGCAAGAACTTCTCCCTGGCCATGCCCTACCTGATCGAGGAAGAGGGCTACACCCGTGGCCAGCTGGGCGTGGCGATTTCCGCCATCGCCATCGCCTACGGCCTGTCCAAGTTCCTCATGGGCCTGGTCTCGGACCGCTCCAACCCGCGCTACTTCCTGCCCTTCGGCTTGCTGATCTCGGCCGGGGTGATGTTCATTTTCGGTTTCGCGCATTGGGCCACGTCCAGCGTGACGATCATGTTCGTGCTGCTGTTCATCAACGGCTGGGCCCAGGGCATGGGCTGGCCGCCGAGCGGGCGGACCATGGTGCACTGGTGGTCGCAGAAAGAGCGCGGTGGCGTGGTCTCGGTGTGGAACGTCGCCCACAACGTCGGCGGCGGCCTGATCGGCCCGCTGTTCCTGCTGGGCCTGGGCTGGACCAACGACTGGCACGCCGCCTTCTACGTGCCCGCCGCCGTGGCGGTGCTGGTGGCCGTGTTCGCCTTCGCCACCATGCGTGACACCCCGCAGTCGGTCGGCCTGCCGCCGGTCGAGCAGTACAAGAACGACTACCCGGAAGGCTACGACGAAAGCCACGAGCAGGAGTTCAGCGCCAAGCAGATCTTCGTCGAGTACGTGCTGCGCAACAAACTGCTGTGGTACATCGCCCTGGCCAACGTGTTCGTCTACCTGCTGCGCTACGGCGTGCTCGACTGGGCGCCGACCTACCTGAAGGAAGCCAAGCACTTCAGCGTCGACACCACCTCGTGGGCGTACTTCTTCTACGAGTGGGCCGGCATCCCCGGCACCCTGCTGTGCGGCTGGATGTCCGACAAGATCTTCCGCGGCAACCGCGGCCTGACCGGCATCGTGTTCATGGCCCTGGTGACCGTCGCCACCCTGGTGTACTGGCTCAACCCGCCGGGCAACCCGACCGTCGACATGATCGCGCTGTTCTCCATCGGCTTCCTGATCTACGGACCGGTGATGCTGATCGGCCTGCAGGCGCTGGAGCTGGCGCCGAAGAAAGCCGCCGGCACCGCGGCCGGCTTCACCGGCCTGTTCGGCTACCTGGGCGGCTCGGTCGCGGCCAGCGCGGCGATGGGCTACACCGTCGACCACTTCGGCTGGGACGGCGGCTTCGTGCTGCTGGTGAGCGCGTGCGTGCTGGCGATCGCGTTCATGGTGCCGACCCTTTGGCACACCAAGGCGGCAAGTGCCAGTCGTGAGGCGGTGGCCTGATCACTGTGGGGCGCGCCTTTGAATTGGCCCGGATGAGCGGCCTTGCGCGCTTCACTTGAGAAGGTTTGTCGTTTATCGGGGCCGCTTTGCAGCCCTTCGCGGGCAAGCCCGCTGCCACAGCGGTTCGCGCAATACCTGTGGCAGTGGGCTTGCCCGCGAAAATGATGTTTGACCGCGCTACAGGTTCGAGACGGGTAGCTTCTCGATCTCATCCAGGCTGGGGTTGCTCCGCTCGATCTCACTGCGCATCTTGTCGAAGGCCGCCTGTGTGGCTGGCGGTTGTACCTCGCGCACTTCGACCACTGCGCCTACGACCTCGTCTATCGACTCACTTGTGAACAGTCCATCCGATACGGTTCTGGATATCACTCGACCGTCGCTTATCAATTCAGCCTCCTTGCCAGGCGGCAGCGCCGCTTTGAATTGCGCAAACTCAGTGTCAAAGGTTGTCGTCCGTGTTCTGGGGATCTTGACGAACTCCGGCTCCGCCCAGCGCGGTCCGAAGTGATACACCGCGCCATACATGACCTTGGCTTGAGTCTCTCCGATTCCAGCAGCTCTCATGCCTGTATAAAAAGCCCTATGGGTATCCTGCCAGCTCCTTGTTCGCTTCACGCACGCCACATCGTGGATGATGGCCGCCTGCCGATACTGGCCATCCAGCGGCCCCCCAACCACGCCCCAGGCTACTTTCGGTATCGAAGCGCCATCGGATATCGTGTCTTTGGGCGCCAGCCAGAACAGTTTCCCCGGCCTGGGCCCGGTATAGGTGAAGTCCTGAAGCAAGCGAATATCTCGATTGGTCTTCATTAACTCGACATTGAGGGGGCTGGAAAACTTGCCCCAATCCTGGGCGATAGCACCTGAGCTGAGCACGAGCATCACAGCCAGTAGTTCCACTCTCATCTTGACACCTCCCTGTTCATGCAGACTGACAGACCCTTCCAAGAATAGAATCAAAAAGCCACCACTGCCTTTTCGCCGCCAGCCGGCCTCTCGGATTAGCCAGGCATATCGGGCTTCGCCGCATCCGGCGCCTGCGCCGGCGCGCTGTACCAGCGCTCGGGCGGCACCCACTTCTCCTGTGCCGGGTCGCCCAGGTAATGCGGCGACATGATCTGCACGCCGTATTCGTTGAATACATCCTGGATATTGGCGTGCAACAGGCTCAGCAGCTCTGCCCGCGGCCTGGGCTCGCTCGGCACCGCCTGGGCGACCAGGCGGTATTCCGGATAGAAGTCCGACAGCCCGGTCTGGAACACCTGCGGCCTGGGGCTGGCGAGGATGCCGTCGGTGCGCCGCGCCGCCTCGGTCAGCATCGCCTCCACCTGGCGCCAGGGCGTGTCGTAGCCAATGGTGACCACGGTATCGACGATATAGCCCGCCCCCTGTACCGCCCTTGAATAGTTGCGGGTCACGGAACCTGTGATCATCGAGTTGGGCAAGGTCAGCACTTCGCCCAGCCCGGTGCGGATGGTGGTGTTGAACATCCCCACCTCGGTCACCGTCCCCTCGTGCTCGCCGACCCGCACGTACTCACCGGCCTTGAGCGTGCGCGAATAGGTGAGGATCAGCCCCGCCGCCGCTTGGCCGACCACGCTGGAGGCGCCCAGGGAAATCATCAGGCCCAGCAGCACCGACAAGCCCTTGAACGCATCGGTGCCCGAACCCGGCAGGTACGGGTAGGCCATCACCAGGGCGAACAGCCAGATGGCCAGGGAGGTCAGGCGCGTGGTCGGTTGCAGGGTCTCGCCGGTCAGCCAGGGCACGCTGCCGGGGCGCGCCAGGCGCTCCAGCAGGCGGCGACTGAAGCTGCTGATGCCACGGGCGATGAAGAAGATGGTGATCGCCACGGCGATGCCCGGGATGGCATGGACGATCCCGTCGAGCAGGTAGCGCAGCAGGTCGAGCAGGTGCAGGTTGAGGCTCTCGCCCCAGGGGCGGGTGTAGGGGAAGCGCGACAGCACGAAGCTCAGCCACTGGTAGCTGAACAGCGCCACCAGCAGCCAGTAGAACAGGCGCAGCAAGCGGTCGACCAGGGCATAGACGTACTGCATGTCGAACAACGGCAGTTGCCCCACCTTGAGCTGGTAAGCCCGGTTGCGCATCAGCCTGGGCAAGAGGCCAGTGAGCTTGCGCCGGGCAACATGAGTGGCCTTGAGCAGCGCGAGGTAGATCAGCGTGGCCAGCAGCGAGTAGCCCAGGGCCACGAACAGGAAATGCAGGCTGCGCGCCTCGCCGGTTTCGTCCACCACCTGGCGCAACACCATGGCGGCCTGTTCGGCGGCCGCCCGGGTATCGCCCGAGCCGCCCGGCAGGTCCTGCGGGGCGACGATGAAGGCGCGCCGGTCACCGATCAGGACCAGTTGGCTGTCCATCATCGGATCGACCCGCACCTGCAGCCCCTCGGCACCGCGCAGGGCCTCGTCGACCACCGCCCGGGCGCGCTGCGCTCGCACTGTCGGGGGTTCGCCGAGCACGCTGGCGTGGAAGGTGAAGACCGTGCGGTTGGCCACCGTCAACTGCGCCGCGACAGGTGCTGTGCCATCGGCGTCGTCGGCCATGGCGGCGGGGATCAGCGACAACAGCGACAACAGCAGGTAGTACAGGCATTTCATCAGGCAGCTCCCTGGCCTTGCGTGACCTATAGCACGCAAGCGTAGCTGCTCGTTGCGGGGGCTTCAGGCTGCCTGGTGTCCGCCGCAAGCCTTGCAGCGCCTATCAGATCGAGCGCCGCCCGCGCGGCGCATCGCGACGCAAGGCCGCTCCTACATTTGTTGC
>NZ_JAJSRC010000026.1:0-101473 GCF_021283245.1 Pseudomonas sp. NMI760_13
CTTGAAATCCGTCATCGTTCCGTCCGTCCAATCTCCGCCAAGCATGCTCAAGCTTCACGATTTTTGCAACAGAGCCCACACGAGTATTGAGCATAGTCGAGATTGGTGCAGATCACTTCTGATATTGAACTGTCAGGAGCTGGCTGCACAACAGCCATTACGCCCAATCAACTGGTGCAGTCGTCTTCTGAAAATGACAATCCAGTTAGGGTATAGCTCAGGCTGACATCCAAGCTGGACGCCCTAGTCGGGGTTGACTCGCAGAAATTGCCCTCTTCCTGTAGACTGTCGCGGCCATTGAGTTACCAAAGACATTCGATAAGACCTCATGCTTACCCTGCAAAACATGATCTGGCTGCCTACGCCGCCATAGCGCTTCGCCCCCCGCATCATCTGTGACTGCTTGCTCCGCCAGCAGTCACGCTCTGCTGTGCCTTCGGTTTTAACACCCTCCACAGCACCCCTACATCCGACAATTTGACCTCGTATCGACCAGCTGCACATGGCTTGCGCCGTGCTGTGCTGCGCGATCCATTGCCTTGGGAATTCTGATGCTCCACTCGTTAAAACAAACCTGGTTTTCCAACATCCGTGGCGACATCCTCGCCGGTCTTGTGGTCGCCCTGGCCCTCATCCCTGAAGCCATCGCCTTCTCGATCATTGCCGGGGTTGACCCCAAGGTCGGCCTGTACGCCTCTTTCTGTATCGCCGTGGTGATCGCCTTTGTCGGTGGCCGACCCGGCATGATCTCGGCCGCAACTGGGGCCATGGCACTGCTGATGGTGACCCTGGTCAAGAATCATGGTCTCGAATACCTGCTGGCTGCCACGCTGCTGTGTGGTGTGTTGCAGATCGCCGCCGGTTACCTGAAGCTCGGCTCGCTGATGCGCTTTGTCTCGCGCTCGGTGGTGACCGGCTTCGTCAATGCGCTGGCAATCCTGATCTTCATGGCTCAGCTGCCCGAGCTGACCAATGTCACCTGGCACGTCTACGCCATGACAGCCGCGGGCCTCGGCATCATCTATCTGTTCCCCTATGTCCCCAAGATCGGCAAGCTCATCCCATCGCCGCTGGTGTGCATCATCGTGCTGACCGCCGTCGCCATGTCGGTTGGGCTGGATATCCGCACGGTCGGTGATATGGGTCAACTGCCAGATACGTTGCCAATCTTCCTCTGGCCTGACGTGCCGCTGACGTTCGAGACGTTGGCCATCATCTTCCCTTACTCGGCAGCGCTGGCCGTGGTCGGTCTGTTGGAATCGATGATGACCGCGACCATTGTCGACGACCTGACCGACACCTCCAGTGACAAGAACCGCGAGTGCAAGGGTCAAGGCGTGGCCAACATTGCTTCGGGCCTAATCGGCGGTATGGCAGGTTGCGCGATGATTGGTCAGTCGATCATCAACGTTAAATCCGGCGGTCGTTCTCGTCTGTCCTCCCTGGCCGCAGGCGTATTCCTGCTACTGATGGTGGTATTCCTCGGCGACTGGCTGAAGCAGATCCCGATGGCTGCGCTGGTGGCAGTGATGATCATGGTGTCCATCGGCACCTTCAGTTGGGATTCGCTGCGCAACCTGAAGAAGCACCCACTGTCGACCAACATTGTCATGGTCGTCACCGTGGTGGTCGTGGTGGCCACCCACAACCTGGCCTTCGGCGTCTTGGCCGGCGTGCTGCTGGCCGCGATGTTCTTCGCCAACAAGGTTGGCCATTACATGGCGATCAGCTCTTCGCTGGACGAAACCAGCGAACACCGCCTCTACGCGGTCACCGGCCAGGTGTTCTTCAGCTCGGCCGACAAGTTCGTCGCAGCCTTCGACTTCAAGGAAGCCTTGGACAAGGTAACCATCGACCTGAACCGTGCCCACTTCTGGGATATAACCGCCGTTGCCGCCCTGGACAAGGTGGTCATCAAGTTCCGCCGCGAAGGCACCGAAGTCGAAGTGCTGGGCCTCAACGAAGCGAGCGCCACTATCGTGGATCGCTTCGGCGTTCACGATAAACCCGACGCCATTGATCAACTCATGGGCCACTGAGAAGGAGAACAACAATGACCCACGTAATTGCCTGTATCGACGGTTCCGCCTCGTCCCCAGCCGTTTGCGACTACGCAGCCTGGGCCAGTCTGAGCCTGGAAGCACCACTGACCTTTCTGCATGTGCTGGATCAGCGCCAGTACCCGGTTGCAGCGAATCTGAGTGGCAATATCGGGCTTGGCAGCCGCGAGCACCTACTCGATGAGCTTGCTTCCCTGGATGAACAGCGCGGCAAGTTGGCCCTTGAACAAGGGCGGATCATGCTTGCGGCCGCGAAAGAGCGTGCCATGAAGGATGGTGTGGCCGCACCGGAGTCCAAGCAACGCCATGGCGATCTGCTGGAAAGCCTGCAAGAGCTACAAAGCGAAACGCGCCTGCTGGTCATCGGTCGCCAGGGCGAGTCTAGCGGCGGTCTGAGTCAGCATGTCGGAAGCCAGCTGGAGAGCGTGATTCGTATCATGCACCGACCAATCCTGGTCACCCCGGCCAACTTCCAAAAGCCCGAGAGCGCGATGCTGGCATTCGATGGCGGCGCTACTACCCGCAAGGGTGTGGAGATGCTGGCAGCCAGCCCGCTGCTGAAGGGACTGCCGATCCACCTGGTCATGGTTGGGCCCGTGAGCGATGAAGCGTCCGCGCAGCTGGACTGGGCGCAGAAAGTGCTGATCAACGCCGGGTTCACTGTTCGTGCCGAGACCCGGAACGGCGAGATAGAGCCTACCCTGCACGCCTATCAGAAAGAGCATGGCATTGATCTGCTGGTGATGGGGGCCTATGGCCATTCCCGTATCCGGCAATTCCTGGTCGGTAGCACCACGACCAGCATGCTCCGCACCACAACCAGTCCGCTGTTACTGCTGCGCTAATGGCCTTGGAGGACGCCCTCGATCTTGCCCATTTCAAGACCCTGCTGGAACAGCGGGCTGCCGAGCTGGATCGATTGCTGGAAGACGCTGAGTCTCGCTCGCAATCGGTAGAGCTGGATCAAAGCAAGGTAGGGCGTTTGTCGAGGATGGATGCACTCCAGCAGCAAGCAATGAACGATGCCATCCGCAGTCGGGCGCAGCATGAACGCGTCCGCCTCCAACTGGCCCTCAAGCGTTGGCACGAGGGTGAGTATGGCTGGTGTAACCAATGCGGCGAGTTGATCGCCTCGGGCCGCTTGGAATTCGATCCGGCCACGCCGTTTTGCGTCACCTGTGCCAGCCGCACCGAGTCGGGTTGAAACCATCACGGCTGGTGGCGTCAGTCCCATTTAACGAGACTTCTAATGTATTTGATGGCTAAAAACTGGCTGGGCAGAACACGGAAAGTAAGTGTTTGGATGTGGGCGCTTCTGTGCCTTGTGTTGCTCACCGTATTCCAAGTACGTACTCATCACCTTGATGATCGTCTGTACTTCTGGATCAAGACCCACTGGCACACAGACGATTGGCAGGAACGTTCTGTTTGGCTGCCTGGCTATCGGGTTGAACTGGATGCTAGGCCGGTTCCCGGTGTGGACAATAACCTTTCGGGCCTGACCTTCGACCCTGATCTAAAACTGCTGTGGGCGGTTACCAATGGCCCGAACGAACTGCTGGCCCTAAGCCGTGACGGTGACGTGGAGCGACGTTACAGCCTGGATGGCTTCCACGATGTGGAAGCGGTGTCTTATGCCGGCAACGGTCAATTGGTAATTGCCGAGGAGCGTCGGCAGAGCCTGGTTATCGTGGATGTCCCCATCGACGAAAACGGCAAGCTTTCTTCTGACCGCTCATTGAGCCGAAACCAGTATCCAGCTCTGACCTTGGCACTTGGCAAAGAGGGCAACAAAGGCCTTGAAGGGCTCGCCTACGACCTGGAAGGTGACCGCCTGTTTGTGACCAAGGAGCGTGACCCTCGCCAATTGCTTGAGGTGAGCGGCCTTCGTGCCAGTCTGACAGGAGGTTTTTCCCTGCACGTCCGCGACCTGTCCAGCTTAGTAAAAGACAAGGTATTTGCCACTGACTTGTCTTCGGTCGTCTTCGATCAACAGAGCGGTCATCTGATATTGCTGAGCGACGAGTCGAAACTGCTGATTGAAATGACCGATGAGGGCACGGTGGTGAGTTTCCGCTCCTTGGCGAGGGGGTTTGCTGGTTTGCTGAAAGGCATACCCCAAGCCGAAGGCGTAACCATCGACGATGAAGGGTATTTGTACGTGGTCAGCGAGCCGAACTTGTTCTATCGCTTTACCCGCGAGACAGATTGACCAGTCAACAAGCTACAGTCAGGCGTGGCCGGGACGCTTGAACTGTTAGCGTACGATTTTTTCCGAATTCTGCGGGCTCCCCTTCATTCGATCCTCGATGGAGCGCTCGTAGGCATCGCTGAAATCCAGATTCTCGATCTGAATGCTGTCGATAATGACAGGGCCATTGACGGAGCCTTTGAGCGCCGCGGCAGCGTCGATCACGAACTGCCCACGTTCTTGAACCGCACGAATCGCCGTGTAGCGGCCGAAGGTATTTTCGATCTGGTTGGGAACCTGGCGGCTGATCAGTCGGGATACCATCGACTCCAGATCACCGTAGGACTTGTAGAGGTCAGCCACCTGGCCAGGCTCGTCGAGTTGACCTGCGCTCAACCTACACCTGGTACTTAGTCCCAAATGAGTAATCCCATCGATGAGCAATCACGCCACCAACTACCTGGCCCTTGAAGCTTTCGCTGCAGCGAATGCTAGATCTATGGGGGCTAGATCTCGCTTCCAGTTTGGCGACCTGATGGTGTATGCCCGGATCGCGGCACGCAGGATTGGCGGGGAAGGCCGCTGGACGCTTGACCTGGCTGATCTGGAAGTCACGAATGAAGGCGAGCGAGGGAAGGGGCAATTCACACATTTCCTGAGCCATGCAGAACGGATTGCGGACAGCAATGGGTTGATCGTGTACGTGCAATCGATCGTCAATCAGCGACTGTTGAACAGCCTCGTAGCCAAAGGCTATTTCTTGCAGGGGTACGATGCCTACCGGTTGCGCCAGGCCCCACCGCCACCCTAGACCTATTCATCAGTCGATGGATTCTTAACTCCAAGCATCAATGCCCAGGTCCGAATTTCAGCTTCGAGTTCTGTTGCAGTGCGACGCACATCAACGTTGTCCTCCGCTCGTTGGAGGAAGTGCTTCGGAAACAGGCCAAGACAATCAATCCCCAACGCATGCGCACTAACCAAACCGGCAACGTCAACTCCTGTCTGGCCGCCAGATCGGATGAACTCGATTGGCCAGTGCTGGTGGACCTTGCCGATGACTTGGTACACCCAGGCATTGATGCTCTCCTGCGTCCAGCCATGCTTAGACAGTGTGTAGATACCGTTCCCGGCGACATTCAAGGTGCGCGCCTTTGCAGCTGACATCGCCTTATAGAGGCGCCGGGCAGCGGCGACTGGCTCGATTGAAACGGGGATGGCCACATAGGCTTCACCGGCCGCCCGCAGTGTCAATTGCTCACCCCGGGTTGTGAAATCGGAGGCAAAGGCGACGGTAATGTCAGCGCTCTTGGCATTCTCCCAAGTCCGAGGGGCGTAGCGGCCTGAGTCATGCTGTTCAATCCGAAGCAAGGGCTGCTTCGGTGTGGGAAGGGTGAACTCGGCATGGTGAACGTACCGGATTTCTGCGAGCGGGGAATTCTGACAGGCCCATTCGAACAGTGCGATAAGCCACCCCAAGCTGACACCGGGCGAGCGATCTTCAGTGTTTGGCTGAACAGCAGGTTGCTGGCCGCGCTGGCTCCGTTGTCGTTTCAACAGATGACCTAGGGGGACCATTGCATCTTTGCCAAGCACCGGTGTCCCGTCTCCTCCTACAAGCAGCAAATGACAACCTTCATCAACTGCAGCCTGGAGCAGCTCCCTAGAGACCGCGTGACTGAAAACACATCGGCCCTTTTCCCAGAGCTCGACTGTCGCGACCGGCCCTTTCATTCCGTTTCCTGTGAGTTCAGTTTGTGCAAGGGCGACAGAATACACTCACGCTCGCTTCACCACCTCATCGCGGTATTGGAAGGCTCTGCTTTTTGCTCCTTTCCCCCAGCTTAGCGGCCGCCCCTCTCAGTAACAGCCACCACGATTTGTAGCCAGATCAGCCCCGCAGCGAAATTCATCCGTACGCGCAAAGTACGCCCTACACCCCACATGAAACCGCCAGAAATCACGTACAGGGCCGTTTTGAGGCTATGGCCAAGGATTACAGTTTTTATCCGATGTGATTTTTAACCCGTTTCTCTTGCGCATGACCTATAATATTACCGTAATTACCTGTTACGTAATGCAAGTAACAAAAGTTCGCCGGTAAAATGGCGCCAAATCATAGTTTTCGGATACTGTCAATAGGTACGGAGGGCAGCCATGAGCCGCGTTGGGATCACGAAAGAGGAGGTTCGCCAGGCGATTGCGCAACTCCGTAACCAGGGTTCCCCAGTAACTGTGCGTTCCATACAGGCCATCACAGGCGGCTCCTACTCGACAGTGCAGAGGTTCTGGAAGGATCTCCGCGACGAGGAAATCGAAATGCTGGGCGATGGCGGGCGCATCCAGACCGAGCTGCAGGCCTTGGTACACGCGCTTCACGACAAGATGAAAGAGAACTCCGAGCGGATCGTTCGTGAAGGCGAGCAGCGCTGCGAGGCGCAAATCAAGGAAATGGAGGAGGTCCTTGATGGCGAGCGAGTGGTGCACCAAGCCACCGTCGATCAGCTTGCGAAGACTGAAGGCACCCTTGCCGATCGCGAACGGCTGCTGGGCGAACTGACTGAGCGCTTGAACTCGGCCAACATTGAGTTGGGCCGCCTGGCCCAGGAGCTGACTGACACGCAACGTAACCTGGAGGTGGAGAAGCGCTCGACCAGCAAGCTAACCCACGACCTTCAAGCAGAGCGGGATGCTCATGAGCACTATCTCGCAGCCCTGAACGAGCAACGCCGGCAGGAGCAGGCGACTTTCGATAACGCGCTGACCTCTCTGCGCGAAGACAACCGCACCCTCTCGGCGGACAACATCCAACTGAGAGGGGAAATCCTGAGCCTGAATAAGCAACTGTCTGGCATGACCTCCCAGTTGACCGACCTGCAAGCGCAGAACAGGAAGTTGGCGCTTGAGGCTGACAGCGCGAAGGACAAGCTGCAGGTCGCAGAGCAATCACTCATGAACCTGAGGATCGAACTCGCCACGGTAAAAACTCAGCATTCGGAGGCCGAAAGGCAGCTTGAAAGCGCCGTCAAGGAGAGACGAGAGACCGAGGAGAAACTGGTGGAAGCAAAAGCCTCTGCTCGAACTCAGAACAGCGAGGTGAGACGCCTTTCCGCCCAGCTGGAGGGCATGAAGGCAGAGCTTTCCTCCCGCGTCCAATCCGCGGAAGAACGTGGTGCGGAAGGAAACACCTGAGGACCTGGCAGATAGCCATCAGTAGGACTGACTGGCATCATTCGGCTCGGGCGTTATGGTCAACGGGGGCTCATAAACCGCCGTGGGCCGCCGATAACGCAGACAGGCGATCAACAAGTAAAGGATGATCTTGATGCAACTTCGTGCAGCAGCCTCCGGTCTGCTTCTGGCCCTCCTGGCCGGCCAAACTGTGGCAGCAAGCTTTGACTGCTCCAAGGCCAGCAGCTTCCCCGAAAAAGAAATCTGCCGTGATGGCTACCTTTCCGGGTTGGACGATTGGTTAGCCAAATCCTATAGGACCGCTCTGGAGGTAAATCCTGACCAGTACGAGGCGGTCCGTCAGTCGCAGCGTGAATGGCTCGCTACAAGGGATGCATGTACTGACCAAAAGTGCCTCGACAAAACCATCGGCGCCCGCATACAGGCGCTTGATCAATATGTGACGGCAGAGAGGGGTAAATCGGCATCGGCTTTAGCTCAGGCCCAGCTCATCAAGCGCCAGGAAGAGGAGGCCATCAGGCAGCGGCAAACTGAGGAGCGCCTGGCGGCTGAAGACGCAGCTCGACAGAAGCAGATCGAGAATCAGCGCCAGCAGGCGATCATCGAACTCCAGCAGCGCGCTCAGGCCGCCCAAGCGATCGAATCTCAACGGGCGCACCAGCAGGCACCAGCCCAAATCCCGCAGTACCAACCACCCCAACAGGTTGCGCAAGCTTCGAGTACAACCTCGTTCTCGCCGTCATACCGCGCGCCGGAGAAATCTCTGTGGCAGCAGTTCAAATCCAGCCCGGCCTGGAAGTACATGCTGCTGGCGGGTGCGCTTCTGACAGCTTGGGCGATGTGGAGGCACCATCAGGGGCAAGCAACCATCTACAACGACTATACGGATGCCGCAATCACGAACCTCTTGCCGGCTGCAGGCGTGGTGTTGGCCTTCTTGATGAACTGGCTCGAGCTCCCCCGTCAACTCGCAATGGTCGCAGGCCTAACGGGTTTCATGCTTGCATTGATGTTCGCGGTGTATGCGTCAGTGCGAACCAATCAGGGATGGCTGAGCATCAGCCTGTCACTCATCGCCAAAATGACTCTGGTGTCAGTGTTCTATGCGGTGCTCGGCGCACTGGTGGCATCACTATTCGTAAGCACAAAGTACAAAGGGGAGTCCCAGGCTAGAGCGAATGCAAGGAATCGAAGGGAGAAGAAAGAAACGATGGCCATGATCGCCGCGCTCACTACTGCCTACACCTTCCTTTCGGCTTGGCTGTGCCGGCGGCAAGAGTTCATCCCAGTTTCTGAATGCCTAGCTTTTGACTCGACCGCAAGCGTTGCTTAAGTCATCCCCATGAGGCGCGGTCACCGCGCCTCAAGCTGATTCAGCCTCGGCAGCATCAATGTCTTCCGCATCCTCTAAGTCATCCCCTACAGCCGTAAGGATTTCCAGCTCAGAACGGATGCGCACCTTCGCTCCGATCTTCAACCCTCGGACTATTTCGTCCCCGTCATCGTTCCTGGAGATGTCCCAACCAGGTTCAATCCAGGCCTTCGCCTGCCAGTCTTCGAATCGCTTTTTGAGATCCGACTTCACCCGCCGCTTGACCTTCTGATACTCGGATTTTGAACCACTGAACTCGTGGTACTTCTCAAGCCCGATAGGCCATACCCCATCTCTATGGGATGCGATGAAGGGCAAAAGCTTGGTCCCAAATCGATCCAATTGATCCATGATCTCAAAGGGCACCAGGGTGGTATTCACACCATCGAAGAAAATTGCAGCGATCGGGTCAAGGTTAAGCAGTAGTCGCCCTGTCTTGTGGTTCTTTGCCTGGTTGGTCAAGAACCGCATGCTGATATCGACCACCGTATCATCTGACTCAATTGCCGCCGCGATCTCCTTGATCTGATCTCCGTAGCGATTCTTGATGTACTCGAGAAAGAAGTCCCTATCAGGCAGTCCGAGCGGCGGTCGTGTGAGCAGGTTGTAGAGTCTCTTCAGAGCAGGCTTGCTTGAAATCCGCAGTTCGCCGCCGGCGAGGTCATCAAGAATCCTTCGGGCCTTTTTGAAGTTCGCACCGGAGTCGTCGAGCTTGAGCCAACGACAGACATCAGCCTGTTTGACTTTGACGGACTGGGTCAGTGACCTGCCGCGGGCCAGCACCATGATTCGGGCCAGGACGAGTTCGTGATCTGTAGACAGCGCCGGACCGCGGTACCAGATTGAGCCCGATCCCAAGGAGAAGATCTCTGTCCATTCCTGGAAGAAGAGGCCTTTGGGAATCTTGCCCGCTGAGAAGAGGGCTGAACGGACGATGGGGTTGCTTTGCTCAAAGAAACGCTCATTCGTGAAAGGGAGAACGCCCTGACCTGATTCCAGATCGAACTTTGTTTGCAGCTTGAATCGCCTGTCATCTACAGCTACCTGCCGTACTTCTTCAGGTGTCAGCTTCAACTCGGTCATGGCCTATCTCTCTTACTTTTCGCGTTTCGTCCGTCTCGACAAACCTGATGCAAAGGATATATTCCCTCATCTTGATTTTTTAGTCCAAATCAAGACCGTTTTCGCATAAGCCGTTCTGAGATCCGCTTTGGCGGTTCGGATCGCCGGAATCCTGTGAGCGCTCAGAGCATTCCGGCTCGAAGAAGATCAACCCACTTGTTCGGCATCTCTCATACCGTACACAGGATTCCGGTCGCTAAAACCGAGCAAGGCTTTGCTGTATCCCATGAAAAACGGGGCGCTCACAAGAATCCGGTTACCGTGGCAATAGGTTCGGAGCTCGAGCGCTCACCAGATTCCGGCCGGGAGGATGAGCGCTCTTTCACGCACCGCTCAGGAAATTCCGGTCCATTCTGCGTAGTGCCGATCACCGACCATGCCTCCAGGGCAGGAAATACGGGCCGCTCACCAAATTCCGGCCGGAATATCGGACCTGGTCTTCCACTGAAAACCCTGCCCCGTAAATCCGCGGAACGCGCTGATGTGGTCTTCCCCGGCTGGATCGATGCCCCACGAGGAGAAAACCGGGCGGGCAGTCCGTACACAGAATTCCGGTCACCCTCTGCCTCCCTAGCCGGCGCGCTGCCGGGCGCTCACCAGAATCCGGAGTTGAACGGTGTAGCGTCCAGCGGGACGCTGCGCTCATGAAATTCCGGTGTTCAGACCTCTATCTCTCAATCGCACTCCAGCTCTTGCCCCCATGCTTTACACAGTTGCAAAGCCCCGGGGGAGTAGGTGTACACCAGATTCCGGTTCACCCTAGAGCAGTCATTGAGCCTTGCGCTCACGATATTCCGGCCTATCCACCTCGAGGATTGGCATGCGCTGGGTACCGCTCACGAGAATCCGGTCTTCCTGAAGGGTAACCACCGTCAAAGCCAGTTGCCGCTCAAAGGAATCCGGTACCAGAAAAGCAAGCCCTGGACAGACGTCATCAAGGCCGCCCCTCGGCGCGTTTCCCAGCTCACGGAATTCCGGCAAATTCAGCATGCGGGCCTGGTCGTGATCGTAATCGCTTCTTCCTGGTCACCGGAGACTATGATGGGGCTGGGCTATTGCGCCAGCCGCGCGCCCCATGACTCTGGCGTCGACGCTGGAAGTTGCGGCTCAGGGATGTGGGCAAGGCCCATCCGCTGTTGCTAGCCCCCGTACCACTCATAAGGCTGCCAAGGTTGGCCAGCTCGAGCAGCCCCGAGACCGATTCAATCTTGTGCGAGTGCCTTGTTGTGCCCGCTCACTAAAATCCGGTCGATCTGCGCATCGCCAAGTCCGACTGGCAGAGCCTGCGTCGGACTTGGCGTACACGAAATTCCGGTTGGTCTCGATGTGCATTTTGCCGCAGGCCGGCTAGATTCCCGGGCGCTCGCAAGATTCCGGTCCCCGCTCCACCCTCATTGCCTCCCTTGGCGCTCAGGAGATTCCGGTTCGAGGAGCTAATAGCCGCGGGTAGGGGCGTTTGGGGAAGCGCTCAGAGAAATCCGGTCTCGCATTAGCCGTATTCCAGACCTGAACGCCCTCCCGCTCAACAAATTCCGGTTCAGAAGGGGATTTACCCGTACGCTCACAGCATTCCGGTCGTTAGCCAGGCGTGACTCATGCTGTCAGTAAAAGGTAACCATATACAGGTGTAAGCCACTGTATTTAAAGCCGATTTACTGATGCTTCGGTAAAGTAAAGCAGTTGCCATGCACAGGTTGCACACAGCTTAGACACAGGTTATCCAGAAATTAATGGCTAGTTATCAACAGGAGACCGGATTCCGGTGTACGCCACCGGAATCCCCTGAGCGCGACCGGAATCTTGCGTGCATCAACCGGAGTCCTCTGAGCGCTGACCGGAGCCTCGTGTACGGCTACCGGATCAGGCTGTACGGGTCCCGGAATCCGGTGTACGGCGTCAAAGTAGCCTACGGTAGACAGGGCTTGGGGTGCAGCCATCTGTCCACACCCTATAACCCCAATCGGTAACCCCAAGAAAGATAACCCTGTTCTCTAACCCGGAAGGTAAGCCGATCGCAGGCTAATCCCTGTTGTTGCTTGCGCTAACCCGCCCGCTGGATCAGCGCTTGACCGTCAGGCCTTCAACTTCAGCCGCACGCTGATCGTCCAGCGAGTTGTAGTAGATGTCCTGAGTCGTGCTCATCGACTTGTGCCGGAGATCGGCCTGAAGGTTTTTTGCATCACGATGAGGAGCATCAAAGGTCGCCCCTGTGTGACGAAGCCAATGCAGGGTGGCAACCCGTAGGTCGTCAACTTCACAATCCGATCGTCCCTCCTCATGCATTCGCTTCAGAGCCCGATCAAAGACCTCCTGGACAATGTTCCGCACCTGGCGATCACTCAATCCTGGGGCACCATTCAACTTTGTGAGGAGAGGGGCCTGCTCTCCCTTCAGTGGCAGGGGCGTGAGATTACGGCTCTGACGGTACCGCTTCAGGTACTTGAGGTAGTCAGGCTTCACTGCAATGCGCGCTTCTACGTTCCCTTTACCAACCACCTCGTACCACCAAGTTTCATCCTCCTTGACGAACGAACCCATCGTTGGAGTCCAGAGCTGATTACCTACCAGGTCCGAGACTCGTAGGTACATAGAGAACAGAGAAGAGACAATGAACAACGTGCGCTCATGAGATTCCGGTGCTTCGTTAGCCATGAGCTCCGCGGTCTCGATCACGAAGTCCCACTGCAGCTGGGTAAGGGATTTCCCGCCACTTCGTTTGGCTGTGGTCCTGATCCAACGACTTTTGCCCTTGATCGCCTTGAAGGGGTTTCCTTGAGCCAGGTCCTCCTGAGTCAAAAATTCGAAGAACGAACTACAGATGGAAAAGACCTGCCGGATACTGCCCTGAGCCATTTTGTAACCAGACACCCCCAACTCCTCGCCGGCTTCCTTGGCTCTCTTTCGATCACTTTTCGAAATCTTGATGCCGAAGGGGCGCCAGGCAGGGTTCGGTTCGTAGACGCCCCCCCTTGGGAGGAACCTCTGGCGTACAGCATCTCCCACCCAGCTCGCGGGCGGAGCCACGTTGAAATCCATGAATCTCTCAGCGTCAGACCGGCGCAAGTCCAGAATCGATTTCCCTGCGATGATCCAGGACCACAACAGGATGCGCTCTACCTGCGTGCGATAGGCCTTAAACGTGGTTGCTTGGCCGCTATAGGACTTCAAAAACGCTCGAGCATGGGCGAGGTCATTTGCTGCCGGAATATGGGGAGCGAAAACCTTTAGGAACTCCTCAATCGCCGGCCGCTCTGCAACGTACTCAGCAGCCGAAGACGAGAGAAAGGTTTCGTAGGTATCAAACAGTGGGGAAGGGCGAGCGCCACTGTTGGGTGTTTTTGCTGGAGCTGGCAAGCGGACCTCGGAGCAATAGAAAGCGAATACCCCAAGGTTAACCGCGTTGCTTCGTAGCACAAGCCAAGATTGCCCTTGAAGCGCCCAGATCATGGGGCGCTCAGGAAATTCCGGTCCCGGATTTCACCGTTTACCGGTACAAAAGCCAATGATTGATTTCACTCCCGAAAACCAGGGTGATCACCCCACCTACGATCAGACCAGGACCAAACGGCAGATAGCGGTCCTTTCGGCCGAGTCTGATCGCCATCCCCACAGCAGCAGTGGTCACGCTGGCGATCAGCAAAGTCGCGGGCAGCACTTGCCACCCCCCCCAGGCACCAAAGAGTGCAAACAGCTTGTAATCACCTTGGCCCAGGCCCTCGACACCGCGGACGACGTAGAAGAGCTTACCTATCGTCCAGAACGTCATATATCCCACCACCGCCCCTGCAACCGCGTCGTGCAACGACGCGAATACGCCGAAATAGTTCGCAACCAGACCGAGCCAAAGGGCTGGAAGTGTAATCGCATCTGGGAGCAGCATGACCTTTAGGTCGATCAGGCAAAGGGCTATGAGCATCCACAGCAGCACTATTGCGGCACAAGCAGCAGGAGTTACACCGTAGTGCCAGGCCAGCGACGCGGAGAGGAGGACGGTCGCCAACTCAACGGCAGGATAAGTGATGCTGATCTTGGTGCCACAGCCTGAGCATTTGCCGCGTAACGCGATGTAGCTCACCACTGGGAGGTTTTCCCAGGGGCGGATCTTGTGCCCGCAATTGGGACAAGCAGAGGAGGGCGACGACAGGGTGAACCGGCCAACTGGTTCGCTTGAGGGTAGGCCCAGGCATTCCTGAGCCTCAATTGTCCAGGCGCGTTCCAGCATGATCGGCAGCCGGTAGGCCACGACGTTGAGGAAACTCCCAACCATGAGGCTCACAAGCGCAACGATGCCAATGAAGAGTTCTTGGTCTGCTTGGAGTATTTCAATCACGCTATGACAGACTCCCAGCCTTTGGGGATGAAGCCAGGGACGTAGCGGCGAAGGGACTCCATCATTTTGTCGAGAGTAGCTGGCTTCACGATGTAGCCGGCCGCACCAGCTTCGACTGCCAGACGCTTGTCTTCCTCAGCGGCCTTGCTCGAGAGAACGATGATCGGCGTGATGCTGAGTTCGCCATGGCCCGAGCGGAGCTCACGAATATGGGAAAGGCCGTTGTGCCATTCGCCCAGGTACAAATCCATGAAAATGACGTCGGGATTGAACGACGGCACCACCTGCAGGAGCTCCTGCAGGGTACCCACCACCTTGACTTCATCGAACAGTTGATCCGCGCATTTCTGGGATACGTAGGCGTCGGTGCGAGAGTCGTCGACAATCAGGGCCTTGGACATAGTGATCTTCCGTTTGTTGTGAATGCTGGAAACCCATATCGAGCATGATCCAGCGGGCAAGGTCAGCCTATCGACGTCCATGGCCAGGTCAAACCAAAACAGGGGGCCGGATTGCGGTGGCCAGGGTAGGGAGCGATGAGCACCTGCAGTCAAACCAGGATGACGCTTTCCAGATGCTGGCGGGTTAGCTGCAAGCAACATCGGGGTGCGATGCTCGGTTTAAGTAGTGGGGTTAAAATGAATGGGGTTATTTAACATGGGATTACCAACTGGGGTTATAGGGTGTGGATAGATGGCTACAACAAGCAGCGGGCTTGTGTTTACAGTGCGTCTTGACGCGCACAGCTTTCCGGTGTTAGTACACATTATTCCGGTGACCGCTCAGGAATTACCGGTAACCGTACATGCTAATCCGGCCACCGCACATAGAACTCCGGTAGGCGCTCACTAAATTCCGGTTCCGCACATCGAATTCCGGTAGCCTGTTGATAACAAGGCTATTTTCTGTTTGCAACCTGTATATAAGCTGTTCGTAACTCCGCATTTCCGCTTAACTTATAAAGCGGAAATATGAGCGGAATAGTCCTTCGCCAATATATAAGGGTAGGGTAAAGACCGATCTTTCCCTGTGTCTTGCTGTATTTACGTCAAACCCAGAATTGGCGTTGTTTGTACGATTTATGGATCTTGGATTTGTCTGGCGATGAATGCCCGTTGTCTAGGATCGAAGACATGTATTAACACCTTTTCCTGGAACCCATTGCCATTATTGATGTACACCGGCTGCCGGAATACCACCAACTGCCTATTTGGCGTGCCAGCAACAAAGCGCTGGGCCTTTCCAAAGAGCATTTTGGGACGCTGCTGCGCTTGGCCTGGCGAGAAAGAGTTCGTGGGTGATCCTTTGAAACGCCGGCCATTCGCTACGAAATCTTTCTTCACATGCTTTCCGCGGAAGGCCTTTTTGCCGTGAACGATGAAGGGCACGGCCTCGTTAGCGTAGTTGTGCACTCTGATCTGGCGTTTACCGGCATGGTTGTGAGGATTATTGGCTCGCTTCTGTACATGCGAGTGGCCGCCGCGATTGAAGTCCCGCGCCAATAGTTGTCCATCGGTGACCTGGGTGTTGGGAAACGGCTGGGAGGCGCACAGCGGACTGATGATGCAACTGGTCAGCAAGGGAATCAGTGTGAGCGAACGCATGGTGGGGCCTCCGTTCGGAATCCCCGGAATGCCCCCAAATGAAGTATGGCACAGTCTATAGTTCAGCCTGGTGTTAGGCCCATTCTGAGTCTTCGCACTCATGCATGAGCGAAGATGCAGATTCCACAATTTTGATGCTTAAAAGTTGTAAAAACAGACATGCCTAGCATTTCCGATTATAACAATAATCGGAAATGCTAGGCATGTCTTTGCGCTCTGCTCCAGCAAATTGGGCGGACACGCACTGTCTCTTGGGGAAACTCCATTTATTTGAGCGGCGTTCCGCCACCCCCTAAATGTAGCCCTGCTTCTTAGCACCGTAAGACCGATGTCTTCTAAGCGTTCGGCCTGAGTATCACTTAGCACCGCACAAGTCGACAGAGTTCCGCGAGAGCGAGTTGTTTTGTGTAGCCGGCGCCTACCAGGCTGTGTGGTACATTGCCGCGCGGTCGGTGGTGCGCGTTCTCCTGGTGTACGTACCAAAGTTGGCCGGACCACCCCAGCACAGGCTGGGTTCAGCACAGGTATTAACATCTTCAACACAGTCCATCTTATTTCCTCACCTTTGCGAGGCATAGGCTCTTAGTGTCCTTATCTCTGATGCTGTAGCAGGACGAAGCATTACCTCTAACCTCGGCCAAACATAACTTCTCAGTTTCTTTGTTCTTGATGCTGTAACACTTCGAAGTGTTACCACTGGTTACCGCCAGGCAATAGCTTTCCGAGTCTTTATCCTTGATTCGGTAGCAATCGTTTGATCCCGCTAAAACCAATCCAGGGCTCATGCACATCAATAAAGCCAGAAGCTTCATACTGCTTGTTCTCTTGTGAGCGGATGGAAAATCATACACCTATCACCCTTGAATTTACTGGCCTGCTAGTTTCGAGTGTTGTTCGCTGACGCTCTTGGCTTGCTGGAAAGCTCTCGCTCCATAACCACCAAAGCACACTCCTTAACGCCTTGCGGGCAGTTGAGGGATATGACCTCCACCGCCTTCAGGCTCCATCCATCACCGGAGTGTTTGGTCAAGGTGGCTGCAAGGTCGTGGAACCGCTCTGAGAAGACCTGGTATTCCAACCCACCATTGCCTTGAGCCCCGCCAACCAGCAACGGGACGATAGCGCTGGCCTGCACCAGTATTCGAATGCCTGCCTTCATCCTGAATCACCTCTAAGACAATGCAATTGGGGAGCCCACTATTGGCTAGTTTTCGGGGATGGAGTCGTTACACTCTTCTCAAAATCTAGTTCAAGTACGTCCCGGGTGATCTACGCGCTGGGTGCTGTGTGCTTAAGGTGCCCAAGGTATGCCACGAACACGTTTGTTCCTCCCTCTCTCCCGTCCTCAGGCAAATGCTTTGGAAGATCGCGACTGCGCCCCCGTAGTGCTGCTTTCGCAGTGGTCTATTCCGTCCTTGGCGGCAGTGATCGCGATCCAGTCACTACCGACGCTGGCTCAGACAATAGATCCCAGTGCTCGACTGGAGCGCGCATTAGCGGGCCTTATTGATGCCGGCTTTGACCTGGAATCCGCTGGCCAGGGAGCTTCTTTCTCCTCGCTGGTGATCAGCCGCTTCAACCCTCAGTTGTTCAGCGCCGGGCTAAATCAGCTGCGGCCACTGTCAATCCGTCTTCTCGAACCCGAAGATCTGGATGCAGAGGATTACCTCACTGAAGACCGAAAATGGGACTTCGAATTCACCCCACGCCATGCAGAGGCCTTGAACCCATTTACCGAGGGTTTTGTTGACGCAGCTGGAAACTCCTTCAACCTCGCCCCCCAACAGGCCCGGGCATTCCGTGTCTTTAAGTCAGAACTGGATGAGGACTTTCACCTCCAGGCTCTCGCCGGAACGGGAAAGACGTTCATGATCGAACGTCTCATCGACTGCCTCACCTCTTACCGCCCTCTCGTCCTGGCCATGACCAAGGTGCAACTTGATGCCCTGCAGCAGAGGATCGGTACAGGGCGGGTAACGGGTATGACTTTTTCGGAGCTTGCAGTCCGCTCGCTTCAACTGGATGTCGGGCGGCATGGTTCCAGATCTTTCCGCTTATCGATGAGACGAGCGCGTGTAGAGATGAGCCAGATTGCCAACCACCTAGAATTCAAGCCCGTTGGTAACCTCACTCCCAGTCAAGTCGCCTCAGTGGCCAACAGGACTGTCTTCCGGTACTGCACAAGCCGTGACGCCGAGATTGGAGTTCATCATCTTCCATCATTGGGCGGGTCGTACTCGGTGCCCCAGAAAGAGCTTCTGGTCCAATGCGCAAATCGACTCTGGCAAGAGACCATTTTCCCGTCGTCTTCATCACTGGAGCTACCTGTCCGTGGCTACCACCGGATCAAAGAGGTTTCGCTCAGCAGTACAGCGGCCGTCGAGCCAGGCTTCACTCACGTGATCGTCGATGAGGCCCATGACCTCCCTGCCCCAATGGCTCAATTCCTGGATCGGTGCTCTATCCCGGTGATCACCTTGGGGGATTCCTGCCAGCGCCTGGACGGGGCCGCTGTGGAGCGTGCGCCACACGTTCGCCGGCGTGAAATATTCCACTCTCTCCGTTCTGGCCGAGAGATGGAAGCTGCGGTGAACACCCTGATCGAGCAGAACCCTGTGGTCGACGTGCACCCGCTCGAGGGGAACCGCGATCAGGACACAAGGGTCGTGTTCTATAGCCGTCCCTTCATTCCCGAGCAACCCACTACTATCTTGGTGTGGTCTGAATGGGGAATGTTTGAGTGGTTCCAGCGCTTGGCCAACGCGAAGGCACAGTTCAGCCTTCTGCCAGGGTGCGAGGGAGGTTTTAGGTGGTTTGTCCTCGACTGCATAGGGCTCTACCGCGAAGGAATCAGACCGACACACGGCGCCCTGTTCAAGTACACCTCCTGGGACGCGCTGCGAAGGGATGTCTCGAAGCGGGAGAGCGCCTTTGATCGTATCGACCGGATGCTTGAAAAGGGATATTCCACAATGGACTTCGAGCGCAGCCTCATGAAGTTGGAACAGTCTGGCAAGACGCCATACAAACTGGGAACGGTCGTTGCGGCCAAGAACTCGGAGGTCAATTCTGTGATGCTGACCCCTGAGCTACTGGATAGCACCGGTTCCGATCGTCTGGATGCTGCCCGGGCTTTTGCTGCGGTCTACACAGGAGGTACCCGCGCCCGCCATCAGCTTTTTGTACCTGGGCATTTACAGGAATGGGCTTCCGATACTGCGGCCAGGGCGAAGTGCACCTAGCCCAGGAGATGGCATCCCCTCCTCCGCTTGCTGGCGGCCTGTCCGCGGGCATAGCCGGCGGCAGCGAGTACCGCTTGTGGTTAGTTTGCTCAACCGGGGGAAGGCTTGGATCTTGGGGGCGTCGAGCCTTAATCGCCGCGGCAGCTTGAAAGATGCGCATATTGTGCGAGAATTGTGCATAGTAAGTGCATTCTTAAAGGAGGCCCCCTATGGCCAGCAAAGCCGTATTAGAGCTTCGCCCCACCAACTTCGCGGGCTTGATGGACGCTCTCAAAGAGGTGAACCGTGTGATGTTCTCTCCTGAGCGCTTCCTCAAGGTTTTTTCGATGGACCAGCAGACCTTGGCGCTCCGGGCCCATGTCCATCGCAACACCGTGCGCAACGCGCCTGAATCGGAAAAGGTCCAAGCCTACATTCGTGATTCAGTGAAGGTTCTGCGTGCAGTGACCGACATGGGCACGGACGTGACGAATGCCATCTTCTGGTTTAAGAACGAGCCTCTTTCCACGTTCAACTACAAGACCGCGGAGGAAGTGGTCAGCGAAGGAAAAACCGAGCAGCTGATCGCTTTCCTTCAATCCTGGGAAGCTGGTGCGCAAGGATGAAAATCATCGGAGTGCAGGACCTCCCCTGCTACCGAATGCACACTCCCAAGTGGTCCGTTGCGCCTACATCTGGAGCTGGAGCTGCAACCCAGGGTGGCCGGGTTAACCGAAAGGGGCTAGAGGCTCTATACCTCTCGCTTGAGTCGGCAACGGCCATTGCTGAGTTTCAGCAAGGAAGCGCATTCCTTCCACCAGGTCTGCTGGTCAGCTATTCCCTCAGTCTGGACCGAGTGATCGACTTCACCGGCGGCTATGACGATACCTGGGCCCCGATCTGGCAAGACTTTTTCTGCGACTGGAGAAAGATTCGCTTCAACGACGGCGTTGAACCGCCGAGCTGGATTGTCGGGGATCTGGCTATCGAGGCTGACTGTGCTGGGATTCTGTTCGAGTCCGTTGCGAACCCTGGAGGTCGGAACCTGGTGCTTTTCACCGATCAGTTGCCGGTGCATGGGAATATTGTGGTAAACGATCCTCGCGGGGATCTCCCTACCGACCAGTCATCTTGGACGCGCCCGTAGTGCAAGCCCGGTGCCAGGCTCACGCCTGGCTACCGGGGTAGCTCCTTACACGTACTGTTTGCTTCCTTTCCGCTCGAGCGGACGCCCTTTGAACACGTGCGGGCCGTCCATCGTCAGTTCGACCTTGTCTCCCTTGCGGATCAGCCAGGGCGTGGCTTCAGAACCGGTTTTGGAGGTCACTCCGCTGGGGCTTATCCGAATTTCATCGCCGTCGATTTCGATCGTCCCCAGGACGTAGGTGTAAATCAGACTGCTGAAGAACCCGCTTTTAAATTCGAAGGCACACTCTACTACCTGGTCCCCATACTCCATCCGCATTCTCGGCTTGAGGGAGGCAACCGACACGGCGCCATTGTCGACCGCGGAATAGACACTGCAGACCAGCGCAACTTTGCCACCCATGCGATGGGAGATGGCCGGGTTGATCTCGACGGTTTCGATCCCAGGAGCGGAGGCGCTGGCACTCACCACGTCACCGGTATGGAACACAAAGGGATCAGCATCGAAGGAGCCTCGCTTGTCAGGCGCCTGGATTATGGACATTCGACCGTCTGGGCGAAGGATGCCGATGCGAAGGTCTAGGTCGTCATTGTCCCGACCGTCGCCGTTGTCCACCCAGGTGGCGCTGACCTTGATCGCCTTCGGCGCGGCCGCACCTTTCTCCAGTGAGACTTTGTGTGAGGTTCCTGGCTTGTCCAAGGTGACAACTGACTTGGTGATGTTCACCGGCTTTGCAGGGGGCGCGGCCGGGGTTGGAGCAGCTGCCGGCGCTTCGTCGACCTCTACACCGTACATGCCACAGAGCCCGGCCAAGCCAGAGGCGAAACCCTGCCAGACTGATCGCGCCTTTGCCTGGCCATTTCGAATGTAGAGTTCGAGCACGATGATCCCCGTCTCCCGGTCGAAGGCCCCGGGGGCAAGGTCCAGTACCTGTTCGCCGGCGATGACTCGAGCAGTGAGGTTGGGCACTTCGGCGAAGCCTCCACCGCTGCCGTCCTGGGTCAAGGTGATGGCGATCTTCGAAATTGTGGGTGGAAGACGGCTCAAGTCAAAGCTGATGCTGTGGCTGACCGTTCCGGCCTGGTTGATGGGAGGAGAGAAAGCGGCTGCGCCGGAGGCATGCTCTGGTGCATTGAAGAAGACCATTCCGCTGTCATCGATCACTTTGCCTGTGTCAGTGACGAGGAAGGCCGTCAGGTTCACGTCGAGATTTGCGCCGGCGGAATGCGCTACCAGGACCTGGCCTTTGGGCTGGTTGATCGTTGTGTTCTCGCCGGGTTTCAGGGATTGACTCAATTTGCGTCGCCTATTCCTTGGTTGATGTGCAGGCGATCTCGCCTGGATTGCATTACTTGAGATCAGCACTCACCCGCTCAGGGCCAAATCTCATTGGTGAAGTGTAACGGGCCCAGCCAAAGGTAGGAGTCCATAAGCCACTGACTGCCGTAGCGATTTGGCTTCCTTCGTGTGCGTCGGTACACATCGATACACCTCAGTACACCTCGCAACAGTACACATCGTGGTCAGAATATCCGCTGCCGTAGCCGTTATAGTTCATGCCTGTGGCTACCATGTTTGCAGGACAAATCTTTGTCGCAAACGGTGCACCAGTGATCCATCGGCAGTTCCTCATGCCATTGATGCCGCCAGGCTTTGTCCAGCGGTAATTGTCACAAGAAAGAGTGGCACCAGTCGAATTCCGCGCCTGCTGGCCGAGGATTCCACACGCGGTATTTTCGCCAACGATGTTGGCGATGACCGCCCCCTGTTTCAGCACCACATTCCCATCGAATTGCGAGGCCCCACCAAACCAGGTTTCACCATACACAGCGGCGGTGCCGTAGGTTACCTGGCTACCGATAGTCGCTGTTCCGTTGATAGTTGCATAGTTGGTTACAGCGGAGTTTGAATTGACCTGCCCTGAAATCGAAGCAGATTGGGCAGTTAAAGTATTCGTGCTCACATTCCCACTGATTGATGCCGATACCGCCGAGATATTATTAACCTCGCTTATATTATTTCCGCCAAGCAAGAGATTAGTCTGCATCCTATTCAGGTCAGCATTAGCTGTTACAATCCGCGATAGTTTGGAATCAAGTGCTGGCTCTGAGCCCGGCACTCCAATTGTGGTTCTTATTCGGTTCGCAGCTGTGTCTACGATGCTTGTCCCGGGGAGCATGTTAGAAAGCACACCGTCCCAGTCTTGGGCAACCTCCTGGTCAACGCTAAATGTAAAAGCGGTGCATGAGGTGGACACCGCCTTATTGAATTTGTTGACCGAAAGGTTACCCGGAATGAGAGGGGGAACGTTGTCTTGTAGTGCTTGGATAGCCTGCAAACACGTAGCGCCACCAGGCCAGGAGCCGTTTCGCGCTCGATATGTTCTGGCCGCATCGATCACAGTCTGAGTTTCAGAGGCTGCGAGTTTTACTCTATTGTCGTTTATCTCCTCCAAGTATCTTGGAACAGACATAACAGCCAACATAGACATTATTGCAATTACAACCGAGAGTTCAAGCAATGTGAATCCAGCTTCACGGGTACGCATCGAGGAATATCCCAAAACGTGTTTTTGATTTCGGTGGGCTAAGGCCGTGCAGAGCGCGCTAGCTCATATTCAGTTTCCGAAATTCGATGTAGGGATACACGCCAAATGATGGCTCTGAAATTCCATTAAAACTAACACGATACGTGATTTATAATTCAACGCAGACTGCGGAACAGCTAGCATTTATCCTAACGCTCAGCTTTTCCTGTGATCACAGTTTGATTACATTGCAATAAAATCAAGCCATGTTGGCTTGGTATCGAGCATTGAAAAAGAAGCTCTGGGGGGGGTATGACCAATTCAGCCCATCCGAGGCTTCTGGCACAGTCCAACGGTTGTTACGGTGGATGCTCAAATCCTGAAGGAGGATCAGCCTGATGTCTGTCGCACTTTCTATTCCAACCCCCCGTAAGCAGCGAATCATCGAGATAGCCTCGGAGATCGTGGATACGAAGGTTGAGCGCGGAGAACTCGACCCCAATGATGAGGGTGCAATGGACGCCGCATGCAGGGAGGCCGTCCTAGATGCAAAGACGCTCTACGATGCTGCCGTTGAATACGTCAGCTGAGGCCTCCTCGGAGACAGAGCATGTCGTTCGAGCAGCCCCTTCGCCTGTCTATAAAGGAGACCTCTTTCCCATGAGAGAACCAATCATTACCCCTGAAGACAACGCCCAATACAGGCTGCTCATGGCCGACTGTGTTCAGCTGATGCGTACGTCCAGAGGCGAGCCGGTGCCCACGTGCCACTTCACGGCGAAGGAGTTCCATGAGTGCGACTCTGACCCCAGCGGCCGCACTGATGGGTATCAGTGTCGGCATTGCGGCCACACTGAGTCGAGCGCCGAAGCCTGGGCGAAAGTCGAGGCGCGCAACCAAGGGCAGACTGCCTAGGGGCCAGGCCCTATTTAGGCCTTGCCCCTCCGTCCCGCTACCATCCCACTTCGCGGTTTCCACACCAGAATTGGGTCCTGGGGCTGAGGGGTTCCCTCAGGCCCCCCCTACTCTGGCTACCTTCCACAGTTGCACCACGTCCGCAGCTCTATGACGAAGCAGCATCGCTGCGTCAGCGCACGCGGACTCCAGATTCATTGGGCCAGAAGTGATTGAGAAGGCTGCAACGATTCCAATGTTGCGCAGACGCTGATACCCAGCTCCCAACGTGCCGGCGATCGCTACAGTCGGTACCCCTGCTGCAGCTGCGATAGCAGCTACCCCAGCAGGGGTTTTCCCATATAGCGTTTGCTCGTCCAGCTTACCTTCGCCGGTGATCACCAAGTCGGCTCCTTGAACTGCCAGGCTCAGCCCAGACAGATCTGCGATCAGCTGAACGCCGGGCCTGAATTCTGCCTGGAGAAATGCCTTTGCAGCGAAGCCTATACCTCCAGCAGCGCCAGCCCCGGGGAAATCACGAACGTCTTCCTGGAGCTGCTCTGCCACGATGTCGGCATACGCGGCCAATGATTCATCCAGAGCCAGGACCTGATCAGGTGATGCACCTTTCTGTGGGCCGAAAACGTGGGAGGCCCCTTTTGGCCCGGTGAGTGGGTTGTCGACATCACAGGCAACATCAATCCGGACTTTATGTAGCCTTTCATCCAAACTACTGAGGTCGATCCGCCGAAGGGCATTGAGCGCCAGTCCACCCTCCTCGAGCTCATCGCCGGCAGAGTCCAGAAACTTGGCTCCAAGCGCTCGCAACATTCCGGTACCGCCATCATTGGTCGCGCTCCCACCGAATCCCATGATGATTCGTTGCGCGCCGGCGTTTAGAGCCTGCAGAACCAGTTGACCAGTTCCGAAGGTGGATGCGCGCGTCACGTCGCGGGCGGCGGGCGCTACCAGGTGGATGCCACTGGCAGCCGCCATTTCGATCACCGCCGTGCGGGATTCGCTCAACCACCCCCAGGTTGCCTGGACCTCTGCCCCAAGTGGTCCACGGACGCGGCTGAACCGGCGTTCCCCCCTGGTGGCAGCCAGGACCGCGTCGACGGTACCCTCCCCTCCGTCTGCCATTGGCACGCATACGATTTCAGCGTCAGGAGCCGAATCTCGTACTCCCAGGGCAATGGCTTCCGCCACGAGCTCTGCTGACAGGCTTTCTTTGAACGAATCCGGTGCGATCACAACTTTCATGCAGTACCCCTCGGGCCAAGCTGTTGTTTGAGGGGATTGTTCCTGCTTCAGGTGCGCGGCGGGTAGGTGGGAATCACAGACTTTATGACGGTCTTTTGTGCAATTTTACAAGGCCCACGAATCCCTACTCCGCAGCCAGGATCATAGCCAGATAGAGTTCAGTGATGCCCTTGGGGGACGCGAGGTCGAAACCGGTGATATCGGCGATTCTCTCCAGTCTGTAACGAAGGCTGTTCCGATGGATATTCAGTGCCTCTGCACAGGCTTGGCCATCACTTCCGTGCTCCACCCAGCACTTCAATGTCTTACGTAGCTGGCCATTACCATCCTCTTGCTGCAGGGCGAGGTAAGGCTCAGCCAGTTGCTGAAATCCATTCTCGGAACGATACCGCCACACTGCGACCGGAATTCTGTGAGCGGCCAGATCAAGCCACTGGTTATCTGGGATCTTAGCTTGGGCGTAGGCCATCAAGTCAGATAGCTGCTCAACCTCAGAGCGCAGAGATCCGGTTTCGATGTTTGGGGTGCCGATCGCCACTCTGCTGAATGAAATGCCGGCGCGAGTTACCCGCTCACGAAAATCCGGTAGAACGGTGCGAGGTGGGCACCAGACCAGGCCTGATGCATGCAACGGAACGCACCAGGCGTCGGCTACCTGGTGCTGAATCCATCTGGTGACCTGCTCAATGTCGGATGGGTTGGCCAGCTCGAGGAGGATTGCCGTCCGACGAAGATCAGGTTTCAGACCCAATCGCTGGGCCTCAACGATGGCTCGGTGAGCAGACTGGCCGGAAAGGAGGATGGCAGACAGTACATCTTCAGTCCGCTTCTGGAGCCAAATCTGGTGCTGCTGGTCGTTCCGCTGGGCCACCAACATTTCAGCGGTCATTCGTACCATCTCAGCGAACGTGCGGACCTCCTCGGGATCGCCAGATACGCCGATGACGCCGATCAGCTGGCCATCCAGGCACAGTGGAAGGTTCACCCCTTCCTGAACGCCTCTGAGAGCGCCAGCAGCAGCGCTGTCGATTTCCACAGCCCTATTATTGGCGAGGACCAGTTGAGCCCCTTCGTGGCGGGTATAGAGGCGCTCAGCCTCCCCTGTCCCAATGATCAAGCCCTGGCTGTCCATCACATTCACGTTGCGCGGAAGGATGGCCATCGCTCGGTCGGCGATTTCCTGGGCGAGGGAGTGGTCAAGATCGAACATTGCCGGAGGCCTGTGTTTTATTTCAGGCCAGTGTACCGAGGCCGGCGGTTGCCACCAGCTTTTCGGAAAATCATTGCTCGGGGCCCAGAAACCCTGAGGAAGTCGCAATAGTTCCACCGCGGCTGATGGGAGCGCACATGAAATTCCGGTCCACTCTCTTGAACCGTCTGCCCCCTCGGCCGCTCCTCTGCCCTGTTTCCCAGGATGCTTAATAAAACCGCGTCGGCCGGAGATCACCAACAGTCATCCAATGCGTTGGGGCGTAGCCTTGGGATATCGCCATTTGCCGGGCCTCGCGCGGGGTCACAGCGTTATCGAGGTCGACATGCTCGATCCCTGCTTCCACCTTGATCCTGAGGTAGAAGGCTTTACCGGGATGCCTTTTCGCTAAGTCCTTGTCCATCATGATGACCTGTTCCGGGAAGTCATCCGGAGGTGTAGCGTCTATTGCGTGCATACGGTGGCCTGATTAGAGGTGGTTGGTCAGCGCGCCAGCACCCAATGCAAACGCGGAAAGCGCTAAAGCTGCCCAGAGGAGCTTCATGAGGGCCGGGGCCAAGCTGATTGTCAGAGTTCTTTGCATCTGGGTGGCAGATTCGGCCCGGGCCTCCAACGTATCCCCGGCGGAGGGCTGGGCAGGGTTCAGGGCTGTAACCCGATCTTCGATCTGGCCATGCATACTCTGGATATCTTCAATCTGCCTACGCAAGCCTTGAGTTTCTTCTGCCTGCTTCTCCAGTAACTCGCGAATTAACGCTGCGTGTTGTTCTTCCTGCGAACTCACCGTTCCTTCCAGTTGCTCAATCTTGGATTCGAGAGATGCGACCTCTTCAGCATGCGCGGTTTGAAGTTGGGAGGCATGCAGGTGGGCGCCTTCAACAATGCGCTGTGCGGCCTCGACGGCTTTTTCCGACTGGTTTTTCTCTCGTTGCCACCTCGCCGCCAACTCCACGAAACTGGGGAAGGAGAGGAAACTGACTTTCTGTTGGTTCCACCAAGGGCGGAGGTCTTGGGCACGCCGCACCCCAATCACCTTCTGTCCAGCAGCTGGTGAGACGTAGAACCCAACCCGAGTCAGGAATGTCTCGATCCGCGCGTCGTTAGCCCGGGCATCCTCTGGCTTGACCTTGGTCTGAGCCGCGATAGGAAGATGTACCGCCTGGACCTGGTAGTTGCCACGCATCTCCGACTGCTGGATTAGTCGGATGAGTTGCGCCATGAGGTACGAGCCAATGCCGAGCCCCGGCTGTCTGATCTCAATGCCATCGGTGGGGCCAAATACGATCTGGCAGTCTTTGTGGTCGATGACACACCACACGGTGTTCTGATCGAGGTGGTACTGGCAGTCCGGATCTGAATCATCCCCTACGAATCGAAACGAAACGCGGAAGAACTCTGCCCCTCTGTGCAATGATCCTTGCTGCTTGGAGGTTACAAGCTGGATCAATGCTAAGCGCTCTGTCCCATCGCTCAGGCGAACAAGACAGGCGCGGTCCTGTCCGGTTTGAGGGGAGGCATGAAGCTGCTTGCCTACCGAGATTAGAGTGGTCCTGCTCCGAGTTTCCGTCGTCATGGCATCGATCATTTGATGAATAACAGGGACACAGCATAACAGCACCTTGACATATCCCCGCTTCAGGCAAGCTGCAGGGAATGACAGGGCTGTGCTTTGCCAGTGGCAGTTCGGTGATGATGCCGGCGGGGCGATTGTGCCGTAAGCACGTCGAGAGAAGAGAGCGCAGCCCGGTACCCCGGGCTGCTTGCAGGAGGATCAGTTGGCTTCGAATTCGTAGGACCGGCCCACGAAAAGAGAGGCGTAGAGGGGCTTTCCTTCGCTGAACTTGTAGTGCTCTTCGAACTTACCTTCTTCGACTAGCTTGCGTGCGATCGCGCATTCGCTGTCGCTGTGTTCTCTCGCCTTGGCCCCGAAGTCACTTTGCCAAGTCGATAGGCCAGCTGCTTGGCAGAACGCATCGAACTGCGATTTGCCGGCGTTTGCCTGGTAGGAATCAAAGGCGTCCTTGATCGAAGAGAAGCCCCTAAAGGTCACCGAGTAGTCTTCGACCTTGGTTTGGAGCGCAAACTTGCTGACTGCGTCCAACAGGACGGACTGACCGGTGAAAGAGCTGTAGGCCCCAATGATGAAGCTGCTCAGGGTATTCCTGAGCAAAGTCTGCACCTCATCGAGCTCAGGAAGGGAAGCAAACTCCGCCTCGCGAACGATCTGCCCTACCTCGCTGCCGTCATTGCGGTGGGTCACCACGAACCTCATGGAGCCCGCCCCATCGTCGCTACGCTGGATGTAGAAGTCGAGGTCGACCTTGGTGCCAAAGTCTCCGGTTGCACCAACGATGAAGGCACCTGTGACCGGGCTACGCACTGCCATGTTGGTGCCCCAGGAATAAGGCAACTTGACTTCGCTGCTGGCAGTCTCTGCAGGTGCCCATTCGTTGTCGGCAGCCAGGTCGCTCACCAGAACGACTTCGGCCCCTCTGCGGGAGATGAAGGGGTTTGCCATTTCCATTCCCAGCAATTGGACGTGAATCTCACCGTCCTTGCTGTCGCCGGAGTGGTTGATCTTCAGCGCATCCGCCTTTAAGTAGACGCCCGCGGCGTTGCGGCCGGTAGTGGACAGCATCTGGTACTTGGTCCACCCCATCAGGCCTTCTTCGCTCGACCGGCCAATCGCCGTTTCAAAAAGGCCGCGCAAGCCCTGAAGGAACTGCTCAGCACCGTTGGTTTGAACCGCTGCGAGGCGGATTTCTGGATTTTTAACGGTCAAGTCGCCGGAGAAGACGGAGTATGAAATCTCGCCTTCGGAAAGGACGTCCTGCAGGTAGAAGCGCTCTTTGAAGCTGTCGTAGTAGCTAAGTGCCGACTTTTTCCCTGAACTGGAGAGCATGGCAGTAACACCACCGATAGCCACCACTGCAGCTGCGATGGAAGCCATGAGAAGGTGCTTCTTCTTGATCGATTTCGTCATGGTGATCCCTTATTGGAGCTGGGCAGAAGCGTTTTTCCAGGTGTTTACGTACTGCTGTGACACGTCTGGAGTCCAGTTGAAGTCGATCCCTGAGTCAGGACCAAATTCACGTGCCAGGACTGCGCCGAACGAGACCTTGTCGGCGCAATGGTCCTGCTTACAGGCTTCAGGTGCGGCTGGCAGGTTGCCACGGAACGTGGGAAGAGCCCGTCCGTCAACCAGCGGCATGAAAGGAGTGAGGTTTGCCACTGGCACCACATACCACTCCTTCTCGAAGGTCTGGTTCGATAGCAGCCGCCCTTTGGCTGGGAAGTCGATGTCATAGCTGCCGTCTGTCTTTCCAGCGATGTGGATCATCATCAAGCCCACATTCTTGGAGGAATTCGGGTCCTGCAGCGCCAGCGGTGATCCGAAGCGGACCTGGATGCCTGCCATTTGAGCAAGCGCCTCGACCTCTCTGCCTTCGTAGTCCTTCATGCCCGCCTTCAGCTGCTCATAGCGCTCAAGCACCCGAGAGTGGAGTTCTGCCATCTGCTGCTGCACTCGCCGCTCTTCGCGCAAGCGTTGCTGTTCGCGCTGAAGGGCCCAGTTGGAGCCTTCCTGTACGTCAAAGTAGAACTGGCCGCGGCTCTCCCCGATGCGGTTGCGTATGATTTTCTGCGTGTCATCTCCCCAACCTGTTTCCGGGTAAAGAGCGGCGAGACTTTTCGCCACATAGAAGTTCTGTACAGAGACGGTTGAAGAGGAGGTGGTCCTGATCAGCTTAAATACCTCTTCGCCCGCCCTCTTGTAGTCGACCGGGTCAAGCGCGAACGACTCATCGGGTGTGATCGCAACGTAATAGGGATCGCTATTGAACGGTCCCAGTACCCGGTAGTTGCCTCGCTGGAAGGCCAGATAGACCTTCATTTGCCGGCTAGGAATCTCGCCCAGGATGAATAGCGCTTGATCGGCATCCGGGCTCAGATAGGAGAGCTCTTTGCCCTTAACGACACTCTCCAGGTCCTTGTTGAACATCAAACCGCTGGCGTGGACAAACACTCGGTTCCAGTTGTCTCCACGATAGGTGTTCGGAACCTTCCATGACAGCTTCTCGAATGAGCCCTCAGCAAATCCTGTGGAGGGACATGGCATCGCAGGCGTCGAACCGAAAGCAAGACTGCCATCGCCATCGTTGAGGACAGATTTGCTCATCACCCAATTACAACCCCCTGCGTCGGTGATTTGGGTGAGTTTGCTATGTTCAAGCACCCGTGCCCTGCCAAAGTCAGACGCCGGCGTGACTGTAATAGCCTCAGGTGCGGAGGAGCCTTGAGGGTCGGAATGAATCTGCTCGATTTGGGCTGAGGGGGCCGCGGCGATAGTGGTTTGGGGAGGCAGCTGCTGGACGGTTTGATCCTGCTGCGCAGGCGGCTGATCATGCGTCTGCTCTGTGATTGTCACGGGAGCCACAACGTTTGTTGGTGAAGCCGTCTGGTCGACCAATGCAGATGCTTCGACAGACGAGGTGCTGGGGAGAACCGCTGGCGAAGATATCTGCTTGGCGGAAGCCAGCGTGACAATGCCTAAATTGGCCGCTGTACCAGATCCGCTGGCGTATAGGTTGCCGCTTGCATCGACAGCCCTCCAGGTCACCCTCGCGGCAGGGCAATCATTGGCGAGTACAGTTGGTAGTTTGCCGACCAGGCCAGTCAGGAGCGCTTGGTTGTCCCAAACTGGCCGTCGAATGGTCAGCTCAATTTCGGGTTTGCACCAGTTTGAGGCTTCGCCTGGGACATCTACCTTGATGTGATCTTTTTTCGAGACGGCCAGCTCGTGAGCGAATGCTTGCGGCACTAGGCCACAAGCTCCAACCACTGCCAGCGCGAGCGCGCGCTTCTTCATGGTCATCCTCAGATCAGTTCCCAGGTACCGTTGGCCTGTTTGCAGAAGGTGTTTTGCTGCTGTTCCGCCTGCCCACTGGCCGATTTGAGACTCACAGTCACCGGCCGGCAGGCAGTTTCGGCCACGACTTGCTCGGTGGGCAGGGACGGGATGGAATCGAGATCGAACGCCTGGGTTTCTTTGCTGGCAGAGACATTCATTTCATCGAGGTTCACGGCAGGTGCAGCAGTCTTGGCAACCGCCTGTGCCTTCGACTCGACGTAGTCCTTGTGAACATAGCCTACCGTCACACCCTTGCGGCCCACCAAGATCCAGTCACCGGTGGAGCCTACGGCGGTAAATTCAGTGTTGGTTGGCAGTCCACCGACTTTGTCTGCCTTCAGGTTCGGAGCTGCTCGGACATTCAGGCTGGACTTGGTCACATAAGCTTCGTTGATCAGCTTCATCGAAGGGACTCCCTGGATTTTGGGCGCGCGTTTGACCTCAACTGTCTTGGTCTTGCTGTACTCCTGCCCCTGTGTGATTTGGGCAGTTGCACCGGAGTGATCTGAGGTCCAGGTGACCGGCTGGGTAGCAACGGTCGGCTGACTCAGGACCTCTTGAGTTCGCAGGGCCAGCGCCTGTTGGTCCTTCTCGTCGAGCATGTGTCCGATTCGGTTGCCAAGGTACCCGCCAATGCCTATCGCGATGATCGTTGCGGCAATTTTGCCGTTCCCTTTGCCCATGGTCGCCCCGATTGCTGCACCAGCGAGGCCGCCGAGGACGGTACCGGCCTGTTCTTTACTGATGCCCATTTCTGCACAGCCGGAGGTTGCTGAAATCGCTACTGCTAGGATCGACGCGACGAACTTCTTACGCACGGTGTTTCTCTCCCTTTCGTTAATACTCACTCTGCTTTCAGCAGAGGTTTGGTGAGGTCGTAGAGCATCGCTTCTGCCGACATTGCCCAGTGGAAAACGCCGGCCATGATGGTTGGCCCCTTCTCGATGCTCCGAAATGCGGTTCGGTACCCAGCTGACTGGATGATGGAGTTCCCATAGATCAGCGGGACGATGATGATCACGGCGACAGCCCCGAGCCGAACCAATCGTCCCCGGCCCTGAATAAAACCGCGCTGCTCCACGGCCGAGAGCACCAGTCCGACTAGATTGAGGGCGCCCATGAAGAGGCCACTGATCAATGTCCAAGGGACGAACCACATATTTTTCAGGACGTTCAAGCCCTGTTCACCGTGGATGTCGGTGTGAGCCACATCGAACGCCATATTCTTGGCTATCCCTGGCAGGTACCTGTCGAACTGCTGTCGGCTGGCCAGAACATCCATGCCATTGACGTAGAGCGGGCCCATTGCTTCCCTGGCGAAATAACGGACCTCGGCGCTGTTCAAGATGGACTGGCGAGATCGCAGGCCAGGTTTGATGGACCGGGCAAAGTCATCAAGGGTCGGGTCGTAACCGAGTTCTTCCCCTGCCTTTGGCCAGGCAATGGGTTTCCACTCATTGCCTGGAAGCCTCGCCGCGCGGAATGCCTCGAGCTTGGCGTATGTCCTGACGATATCCTCTATCTGAGGAACGACCTCATCTTGGATGCGTCCATATAGCCAATCGCCGTTTCGCCTTGTGTAGCCGGTGAAAACTGCTGCTGCGAACCCGAAGAAGTTTTGGTCGATCTTTTCTACGTAGGAGCCCTGCACGCTCATCAACACCCCAAGATTCGCAATGAATGCCTTGCCATCGCCGGTATCGCGATGCTCTTGGTAAGGGACACCTGGGATCTGGAGTGAGTCGTAGAGCAACCCTTTCTTCGTCACGTAGGCATAGAGGCTGTATACGCGCAGGCTGGCCGGAAACTTCTCGGCGATCAGGTCCGGGGCTTCACCCTGAATCCACCAGGTTGCTGGAGCTGCGACTATGGTACTGAGCGCAATGCTGAGACCGATGTATTGAGCTCCTCCCCATCGGCGGTGAGCCCAAATGCACATCCGCCAGGCGAACAGGCACACGCTGGCCGATGCCAAAATTTGACTGTAGATCTCGAGGGTTTGGAGCTGCTTGAGGGGAATGTCTGCCCCTGCCATGTTCAGCAACTCGGCGTTGAAGAGCAGGCCGCTGATCAAGCAGACGGCATTCAGCACAACGAGTGCGATGAGAAGCATCCAACGGGTCCTTGTCAGAGAACGGAACCAGCGGCCACAGAGCCTGCTATCTGAGAGGCAGCCGTTGGGATGGATGGCATTCTGCCATCCGCTTCGGAGGCAGGCTACCAATTTGACGCCAGAAAAGCGTCCCGCCAGGGTCGCTCCACCTGGATTTGAATCTAACGGGGTTGCTGCCCGGTTCAAGCCAAAGCGTGCCGCTACGAGCACGGTTGAGGGAACGCCGGAGAGCTAGGGGCTAGGTTGTTCAATCTTCGGCGTTATGGTCTTACAGGTGCAAAAGCATACGGCTGCACATTCAAGCCACTCGCGTTCCGGGGCGCGGCTCTATCCCATCCAGCCCCTGGTGTACGTTAGATTTTTCAAGGAAGCACTCAATGCAGATCAGCCAAGGGCAACGTATCCCGTTGTCTAACCTCATTCAGGGACGGACCCTTTCCGTCGCGATCCAGATCAAATCATCCCCTACTGTCGACCTTGCCTGTTTCGCACTGGATGCTTTCGGGAAGCTCTCAGACGCTCGCAACTTGATCTTCTACAACCAACGCATCTCTCCTTGCGGCAGCTTGAGACAAGTTGGTGCACAGTTCAGCCTGAAACTTTCAGGATTACCGTCATCCATAGAACGGTTGGTATTCACCGCTTCAATCGACGGTGAAGGCGCCATGGGCAATATTCGTCCCTCCACCTTTGTAATCAAGGACCGGACGGGTGAAATCGTTGCCACATGCCCCTTTGCTGGCAATATCTTCGGGGCGGAGAAATCTATCATGGTCGCGGATCTTTACCGCGACGATGGCCATTGGCATTTGGCATCGAATCTTCAAGGTTTTGACGAAGACCTCACCGCCTTGGTGAGGCATTACCGTGGGCGGTGTTGAAGAGCATCACCGGCAATTCCCCAGTGCCAGTCCAGTTCAACCACCCTTTTAACGCTGGCCAGCTAGGGGCTTGGTTGTTCAATAACCGGCGTTATCGTTCGGCATGTGCAGTAGCTCAAGGCTGCACATTTGAGCCACTCGCGCTCCCTGGGCGCGGTACTATCCCTCCCGCACCTGGTGCACGTTAGAACTCTCAAGGAAGCACTAAATGCAGATCAGCCAAGGGCAACGTATCCCGCTATCGAACCTCATTCAGGGCCAGTCTCTGTCCCTCGCGATCCTGATCAACTCCCCCCATACAGTCGACCTCGCCTGTTTCGGCCTGGATGCTGCCGGGAAGCTTTCGGACGATCGCTACATGATCTTCTTCAACCAGCCGATCTCCCCTTGCGGCAGCTTGAAGCAAGCTGGAGCAGAGTTCAGCCTGAGCCTGGCTGGACTTCCCTCCTCCATCGATCGCTTGGTGTTTACCGCGGCAATCGACGGGGCCGGTGCCATGCGCGATATCCAGTCCTCATCTTTTGTAATCAAGGACCCGGCCGGTCAAGTTGTTGCCACCTGCCCCTTCGCTGGCAACACCTTCGCCGCGGAGAAGGCCATCATGGTAGCGGACGTCTACCGCAAGGATGGCCAGTGGCGTTTGGCGTCGAATCTCCAAGGCTTCAACGAAGGGCTCAGCGCCCTGGTGAAGCATTTCGGGGGCGAGGTTGCTGATGATGCACCTCCCGCAAGTTCCCCATCGCCAGCCCCCGTTCAAGCCGCCATCTCGCTGGAAAAAAAGGTGGCGGCCGCGGCTCCGCAACTGATCAGCCTGGCCAAAAAGGCCCAGGTAAGCCTCGAGAAAGCGAAGCTGACTCATGTGAAGGCGCGTGTTGCGCTGGTTCTCGATGCGTCGGGCTCCATGAACTCCCAATATTCCAAGGGTCGTGTCCAAGAGGTGGTCAACAGACTGCTGCCCCTGGCCGTCCACTTTGATGATGATGGCTCGATTGACTGCTGGGCCTTTGCAGCAAAGCCGCAAAAGCTCTCCGAGATCACCCTGAGCAACTACCAAGACTTCATCAACACCGACAATTACGGTTGGCGTGACTGGAACGTTGGTAGCCGGATCAACGACGAGCCCAGGGTGATGGAGCAGGTGATCAGCTATTACCTCAACGACGGTGACCGGTCGCCCGTTTATGTTCTCTTCATCAGCGACGGTGGGGTACACGAGAACAGGAAGATCACCAAGCTCATGACCGAGGCTGCGAAGCTGCCCCTCTACTGGCAGTTCGTTGGCCTTGGAGGTCACGGCTATGGCATCCTGGAAAAGCTCGATGACATGAAAGGCCGAGTGGTCGACAACTGCGGATTCTTCGCGCTGGATGACCTGCATCAGGTAAGCGAGGAGCAACTCTACGACCAGCTCATGGAGGAATTCCCGAGCTGGATCAAGGAAGCCTCGGCCAAGGGAATCATTGGCTAGCTGCGCGGTTTATCTATAGGAATTCGATAGTTATCTAAAAGCACAAAACCCACTTCATTAAGTGGGTTTTGTGCTTTGTCAGCTAACAATCTGAGAAATATTACATTATGTACTGGTCGGAATTAACTAATGTTCGCTTGCTTCTTCTATTATATGCGGGTTAAATGCAGGTGGTACGACGAAGCCTGAGTTAATCGAATATGAAGAACAACCCGACAAAATTTGAACTGACATTATCTTTTCTGATATTCACGCCGCTTGTAGGGTTTGTGCTGTTTGTAGTTATTTCGCTGTTTTTCCCGGACATCCTCATGAACTTGAGATTGTTAGGTGTGATTAACTGAATTCCAGTCAATAGGCGTAATCTCTCGGAATCGTGAAGCTCTGTCGAGGTTCACTACTGCACCAAAGGCGTTCAACGTCGCGCCTGGATCTATTGCATCCAGCCGGTCAAAGTCCAACGTATCCCATTGATCACGAGAGATCAGCGCTGAAATTACGTACTGATCCTCGACACGCCCCGTTGCCGAATTTGTACGCTGAATGTACCCGGAAGCTAGGCATTGCTGGATGCCTGGGAGCAAGGCAAAAACCTCCCCAACCACACGGAAAACGGTGCCGTAACAGAGGGTGACGAAGTCCTTTCGTGTCTGAGCTTCAGACCTGGTTTTGAAGCTGAGCTTGCCATTGCCTTTGGCTTCAGCGGTTCGGTTCGGAACATCACCTTCATCGGGCAGGTCGATGTCCAGGGCTATTCCAGTTACGTCATGGGAGAACTCGTACTCAAGGAGTGTTTCTTTCGGCCAAGCGATGCCGGAAAGCACATAGTCCAGCGCGCGCTCCATCTGAGCACTGTATCCCTTTGCAGCCAGCCGGATGGCCTTTTCGATTTCGGCACGTGCCTTCTCGTGGGCGTCGCGGGCGGAATTCCACTCAGCAAGATCCTGCTGGTACTGGGCTTCAAGTACCTGGGCCTCCCTTTCCATCTTGGCACTTCGCAAGAGCATCTTGTCGATGAGCCCGGGCGCGTCAATGGATGGTCGGCGCGGTTCTTCAAGGTTGAACGCGGGTGGAAGCGCCGGCAGAGAACCTGGCCTGGGAGTCATCATGTGCACCGAAAGGCACTCTTCGAGCCCTTCGTTGATCTTAGCTGCAGCTTTCTCGAGAAGCGCCTGGATCTCCTCACGCTTCTCCACCTTCACGCGCTTAACGATCTCTGGCGGGAGCAGGTTGTCTTCCAGATCTGTGATGATCAACGTGCCGTCATTGTCGACTTTGACCTTTATGGGCCCGGAATAGGCCGCTGTCTCTCCAGATGGACCAGGTGCGCGCCTCTGGCCAGATCGATCCAGCCGTTCACGATAGGAAAGGCCGGTCCCTGGCAGGCCCGCGTTAATGTAGGTGCCACGTTTGCCCATGGTTAGGCTCAATCCGCGTGGACCAACAGAGGTACTGATTCCCGAACCGCTGATGTTGAGCCGAACGCCGGGAACGATCGTAATTCGTTTGCTGAAGCGGAACCCCATATCTTCCTCCGAGATTCACTGGGGACGGCGGCCTGCCCACTTGCAGGCCGATGTCGATAGCCAAGCTATGTGCTTCCGGCGAGATAGTTATCAATGTGTAAAAACAGCAGATTCAGGCACAGCCGACCTCAAGAAGTCGGCGGTGATGTCGTGAGTGTCTATGGCACTCACAAGCGTCGTATGGTCGTTGACGGCCATGTTCCAGATCATTCCGGCGCCCGTGCTAGCGGTTGCACCGCTTGCAGCAGCGCGGTTTGCCAGCGTCCCATTAGTCGGTGACAAGTCGGGGCATCCAGGGTGCCTCTGGCCAACTGTTCTACGGCTTCGCTCAGCGCCTGGCGGTACACCTGGACGGCGGCCTCCAAGCTCCCTGCCTCCATCAGTTTGCGGCGTTCATTCCGCGGGTCCTGGCTCTGCTCCTGCAGACACGGAGAATTGGGCCGGGGCATCCAATGGGTGATGGTCTTGGGAGGCATGCAGTTTGAATCACCGCGGTCCAATTGCCAGGTGCCGTCATCGCGCATGTGGCCCAGGTAGAGGCTGGACAGGTCGCTCTCGTCGCAGACCAGCACCGACTGCGACAGTAAGCCGACGTCGTCTTCGTGCGTGCAATCTGGCAGGTAGTCGTTGCAGGCGATCCAGCGTGCGCCGGTGATCTGCGAATGCAACATGGCTGCGCTCAGACGGTCGCGCTCGGCGGTCAGCCGGGCGACAGTTTCAGTCAGGGCGGCGATCTGCTCTGGGTAGCTGGGGTTCGGTGGGGTCACGAGTGAAGCTCCATTTCGGGGCAAAGGGAAGCCAAGATGGATATCCGGCATGTGTCCAGAGTAACGATGAACAGCGAATGCATTAGTCGATGCCCCATTAAGGTTCAGCTAGCGCTCTGGCTAGCGGCGGTCAATTCAGCGAAGTCTGTACCTGTCCATTTGTACCTAACGACGCTTTCGAGGCTCGGGCAGCACATTGGATCGTCATCGCCGTGGGTCAGGACCTTCAAGCCGAAAATGTTCTGGCCCAGGACCTGGATGTCTGTTGCGCCACCTACGATAAGCTTCTGCTTGAGGGCCCAGCCGTCCGGCTCCTTGTACAGGGCAGCCAGGGCTTGGTACGAGCCGTTTCCACCGCCCTGCCCTTCGATGGTGAACAGGACAACAGCATCCTCTGCTCCGTCGCCATTGAGATCCACTTGAACAACCTTGCGACCTTCTTGGTACTCGCTTCCGCCGTCTTCCGAAACTTCGGCAGCGACAAGACTGTCAATGGCTGCGGACAAGGTCAGTGCATGTCCGCCGGCGGGAAGGCGTTGCGATTGAAGCTGAGATTGCGGTGACACTTCACTTATCGGTCTATCGGAGTGCTGGGCGGAGCCAAGGGTAGCTGGTGCCTCTTGCTGTTGAGGGAGCTTTTTCTCATCGCTGTATTTCGCACCTGCTTCAGCATTAGGTTTGAGCCCCGCTGCCTTCAGCTTGCTGACAAACACTGCCTTGGCACGATCCTGGAACGGCTTCAGGTCACTCGGCAAAAGCTCCATGACCCCTTTCTCATCGAAAGGCTGGGCGTCACCCAGGAACCATCGGGAGAAGAATCCAGGGCGTCTTGATTCGAGGATATCGATAACCTGATCCTTCACTTCTTCCTCGGACTCCTTCCAGAGATCCCACCCTTCGTCTCCGAACATCGCAATGATGCCCTTCTTGTCTTCCGGCCCAGAAAGGGGTACTGACTCAAGCACCTTGATATTGAAGTCGATGGTCTTGCTCACGCAGGTATTCGTGAAGCTACCGAAGCATTCCTCGCGCAATTCCCGCTGCGCCATACCCAGCTTGAAATCTGTGACAGCATCACAGCCCACCAACCCCAGCACGCCACCTACAGCTAAAACCAACCTGAGTTTCATCTCGCGATTTTCCTTGTCCAGACACACAGCTTGTACGGCGCAGCAACCGGAGAGTTGCCGGTCGTGACATTCGTTCCCTTCCTACAGATGTGAAAAAGCCCCGGCCATGCCGGGGCTTTTTCCTGCCTTTCTGCTTAGCCGATACTCACGCCGTGAGCTTCAGCCAGAGGCTTCAGGCCGCCGGCGAAACCTTGGCCGATCGCCTTGAACTTGAATTCGTCGTTGTGACGGTACAGCTCGCCGAAGATCATGGCGGTCTCGGTGGAGGCGTCTTCGGACAGGTCGTAGCGAGCGATTTCCTTGCCGTCGGCCTTGTTCAGGACGCGGATGTAGGCGTTGCCCACCTGACCGAAGGACTGCTTGCGAGCTTCGGCGTCATGGATGGTGACGGCGAAGACCAGCTTCTTCACGTCGGCGCCCAGGCCGGTCAGCTTGACGTTCACTTGCTCGTCGTCGCCATCGCCCTGGCCGGAACGGTTGTCGCCCAGGTGCTCGACGGAACCATCGGTGGACTTCTTGTTGTTGTAGAAGATGAAGCTGGAGTCGTTCAGGACTTTGCCGTTTTCACCGGTGATGAAGATCGAGGCGTCCAGGTCGAACTCGGTGCCATCGGTAACGCGCGGGTCCCAGCCCAGGCCTACTACGACTTCGCTCAGGCCAGGTGCTTCTTTAGACAGGCTGACGTTGCCGCCCTTCGAGAGAGATACTGCCATGGTGTGATTCCTTGATTCAGTTGGGGTGAGGGATCAGTTGACGGTCAGACCGTAACCATTGGCCAGGGCCTTCAGGCCACCAGCGTAGCCTTGGCCGACGGCGCGGAACTTCCATTCGCTGTTGTGACGGTACAGCTCAGCGAAGATCATCGCGGTTTCGGTCGAAGCGTCTTCGGCCAGATCGTAGCGAACGATCTCGGAGCCGTTGGCCTCGTTGACGATGCGGATGAAGGAGTTGCTGACCTGGCCGAAGTTCTGGCGACGGTTTTCAGCGTCGTGGATGGTCACGGTGAAGGCGATCTTGTCGACGTCGGCCGGCACACGGCTAAGGTCGACCTTGATCGCTTCGTCGTCACCGTCGCCGGCGCCGTCGCGGTTGTCACCGGTGTGCTCAACGGAACCGTCCGGGCTCTTCAGCTGGTTGTAGAAGATGAAGTCGGCATCGCCGCGGACTTTGCCGGTGGCGTTCAGCAGGAAAGCGCTGGCGTCGAGGTCGAACTGGGTGCCATCGGTGGAGCGCGGGTCCCAGCCCAGACCGACCAGGATCTTGGTCAGGCCAGGTGCTTCTTTGGACAGGGAGAGGTTGCCACCTTTTTGAAGAGACAGTGCCATGTATACAGCTCCTTGTGGTTGCTACTGATTACTGGTTTTCGGCTTGCGCTTCTTCCTTTTCGGGGAAGATCACGCTTGCCAGGATGCCGACTGCCAGAACTGCCAGGACGATAAGCAGGCTGGTGTTCGGATCGATGCTGATGCCGTGGTGGAACAGGTGGTCGGTGGCGTTCAGGCCGAGCTTGGCGGCGATGAAGAACAGCAGCACGACGACCGCTTTCTCGAGGTGCACCAGGTAACGCTTCAGTGCTTCGAGGACGAAGTAGAGGGTACGCAGGCCCAGGATTGCGAACAACATTGCCGAGTAGACGATCAGGGGCTCACGGCTCACCGCGATTACCGCCGGTACCGAGTCGAAGGCGAACAGTACGTCAGACACCTCGACTACGACCAGGCAGAGGAACAGCGGGGTGGCGAACAGACCGCCCTTCGCCGCCAGGCTCATGCCTTTGTTCTCGGTCTTCTGGACTTCGACTTCGAGCTTTTTACGGCTCACGAAGAAGTTGTGGCCGTACAGCTTCGGCCATACAGGGAAGAGCTTTTTGGCGAATCGGTAGGCGAGATGTTGGGAGTAATCCTCCTCAGCATCATCGTCGTCACCACCTTTGAGCATCATCACCGCCGTCCAAGCCACGATCAGCGCGAAGACGATCTCAACCCAGGGACCAAAGGCCAGCAGGCCGGTACCGATCGCTACGAACACGCCACGGAAAACGATTGCACCGATGATGCCCCAGTACAAAACGCGGTGGCGCAGACCATCCGGCACCTTGAACCAGGCGAAGATGGCCATGAAGACGAACAGGTTGTCGACCGACAGCACTTTCTCAAGGGCGTAACCGGTAACGAACAGGCTGGCGACTTCAGCGCCGTGTTGCACGTAGAGGAAACCTGCGAACGCCAGGGAAATCGCCACCCAGAACACGGACCAGATAGAGGCGCGCGCCAGAGTGATCGGCTTGTCATCGCGGTGGGTGACCATGTCCAGCAGCAGGGCGGCAAGCGCCAGGCCGACAAATACCGCCATGGTCAGCGGTGGGAAGCCAATGTGAGTCGTTTCCACGTTTCAGTTCCTTACAGTTCGAAGTCTGCCGGGTTAAGGCCCAGCTCCAGGCAGATCAGGCGGCAGGCCGCTTTCTCTTTGTCGTCGAAGTCACCGTCGGAAGCGCCGATGGCGCAGGCCACACGCACCAGCAGGCGAGCTTCGCCGTCCTTGCCTTTGACCTTGCTGATCGCCTTCAGGGCTTCGGCTTGGCCAATCTGGAAGTCGAACTCGAACTTGCCGCAGGCATCGCTGAAGACCTTGATCACGTCGTTCAGGTTGAAGACCTTCAGTTCCGGGGAGTTGTTGATGAAGCCGGTCATCTTCATCTTCTCTTCGGATTTGATCTCACCATCCGCCGCGGAGATCAGCGCGCACGCATTGGCTACTGCCTCCATGAAGGTCCGATTTTTGAACTTGGCGACTTCGGTAGTCAGTGTTTCGCGAGCTTTCGTCGCGTTAGTTTTCAGCCATTCGAGCATGTGTTCCCCCTCAATGAGCGGGGCACTAGGGCCCCGCCGGATAAGTTTTACTTGGAGCCCGCTTTCCAGCGCATCCCCCAGCCGTAGGCTCGATCCATCTCTTCGTGCCCGGGATGGAAGTCGACTCGGCGAGAGACCTTAACGGCCCCATTCACGTTTTCAAGAAGAGCAATCGCACACATGCCGTGGCGACCTCCCTCCTCGTTCATGCGTACCTCGATCTCCGGTTGCCCGGGAACGAAAATGGTCACCACCCCGTCGGTTGCTTTCCAATTGGGAGCGCCGTCGTAGATGAAGGCGAACACCAGAATCCGTTTAACCTCGCTCCAGTGTTGCCCGTTGATGTGAAGCCATTCACCACCAGCGACAGAGCCAGTACGGTCATCCCCCATCAGTTGGATGTACGGCTCTTCGCGCAGATCACCGAACCGCTGACCGAGCGCCTGTACAGCACCTTTGTAGCCGTCCTGCATTTCGAACAGGCAACCCAGGTCCAGGTCGATGGCATTGCGTAAACCAAGAAGGCCGCCAAGCAGGCCAGTGCCGCCCTGGTTCCAGTTCAGGTTGACCTTAATCTCACCGAAGCCAGCAGACGTTTTTTCCAGGCTGATGCTCGAGCGAGACTTGTCGAGGGTCACCTTGCTGAGGCTGATCGTCGATTTCGGCGCGGCTGGCGGTACCGGCGCGGGAGCGGGTGCCGGCTGCGCCGTGTTCTGGGCCGGATTCCCCGACGGCGCTGCAATATCGACACCGAAATGCTTAGCCAGCGGCTCTAGGCCACCCGCGAAGCCCTGTGCGACACAGCGGAACTTCCACGCTCCCTGGCGCAGGTAGAACTCGCCAAGAATGAGCGCCGTTTCGTTCATCCCGCGTGTTGGGATCTGAGCTTCAATCCCTCCAGTAAGGGCCAACGCCAGCGTCGAAACGCGATCGAAGGTTGCCTTGTTCTCGTATATGGTCGCGGTGAGCGCAACTTTCTCCACGGCAGGATCAACACGACTGAGATCGACTGCGAATTCAGCACGACCGGCCGAACTGGCCGTCAGCTGGACTGCGCCGCTCAGAATGCTGGTTTGGCCGTAGAAGCACATGTCACCATCGCCGCGGACTTTCCCCGTGTTGGTCAGGGCGAACGCAGAGATATCAAGGTCTGCGCCTGGGATCGGCGTATAGCTGATGTCCACGCGCAGTTGGCCGGTGGCAACCGGCGCATTACCGCCAGGTACCAGTGTTGTCATGCGCGTACCGCCTGAATGGCCAGGTTGACGAGGTCATCCGCGGTGCGGCCGTTGGTGGATTGGCCGATCGCCTTGAAGTCCCAGTCGTTACCCTTGCGGCTGAGGCTGGCCATCACTACACCGGTGTGCTGGCCTTTCTCCGCGAGATTGAAGCGCGCCAGCTCTTGGTTCTTGGACGAGTTCACGATGCGGCAGTATGCATTTTCTACCTGGTCGAATTTCTGCCCCGTGAACGAGTTGACAGTAAATACCAGGTGGTGGACGGTGGCCGGCAGGCGCTGCAGGTCGACGTTGATGGTTTCATCGTCGCCCTCACCTTCCCCGGTGCGGTTGTCCCCGGAGTGCTTGATGGAGCCGTCCTTCGAACTGAGCTGACGGAACCAAACCAGGTCCACCGGCTTCATGTTCCCGTCCAGCAGAATGCAGGAGGCGTCGAGGTCGATCGAGTCGCTGCCGCCCCCGAGGAGCTTGGAGAGGAAACCACCGGACTTCACCGGGTCCCAACCCAGTCCCAGGCTGACCGAGGTCAGTCCGCTGCCGGCAGTTTTCTCCAGCGAGATGCTCTGATTTTTGCTCAGGGTGAGTGCCATGTTTACGCTCCTTGTTGATCTTCAGAGTTCGAGTGGGAGGCACGCGGAGGAACACTCCCCGGGCTCCCTGCTTTGCTAAACCGCGGGCGGGAACGCCGCCATACGGGGTGAAAATGACGCCAATGCGCATCTTGCGCAGCAGCCAGTAATTCATGATCGCCGCGAGTATCGCCCCAGGCCCTCAACCGGTATTGGGTCAGCGGACCATAGATGGCTTCCAGTCGGAGTACCTTGTTCTCGCAGCGACAATTGTTTCCGCTGATCTTGCCGGTCAGCCGGCCATCGACCACTTCCAATTCTGTCCCGATGAGCTTGATACCGAGCCGGTCGGCGAATGGACGCAAAACCAGGGCCGGAGAGGCTGAGCAAAGTGTCACCTCTGCTCCGGACGCCATTTCGGCCGCGACGGATCGTAACCCTGATGGGCGCATGAGCTTAGGCCAAACCGACTGGCAGAAATCTTCTGCTTTCTGGCCCACCCATTTGGCTTCCACGCCGGCGAGAAATGTGCTCACCAGCTGGGCCTTAAGCTCATCCCGCGACATGCCCCTGCCGAGATACCTCAGGCTGGGCAGCACCAGCCTGAGGATACGAAGGGTGAACTCACGAGTGCCGAAGGCAAACCGAAGGAACGGCACGAAACTGTCGTGCCGGGTGAGGGTTCCATCGAAGTCAAACACCGAGAGCACCTTCGCTCCTTTCGGCCCTGCCTCCAGCATTTCGATGCTCATCAGTTAGCCTCGGCCAGGCGGACACTGAGTTCGCCATTACCCATTTCGGCGGGCTTCACTCCGTGCCACTTGGCGCGCTCGAGGATGTTTACTGCCCACTTGTAATGAGTAGCCGGCTCGCACATTGCGTCGTTGTGCTTGAAGACGGCGGGGGCCACATCGTTGACGATCAGCTTGGCGCAGTTGAGGTCCTCCAGGCTCACGCGGAGCGTGTCCTGAATGATGCTGATCTGGCTTGGATGAATTGCCGTCTTGCCTACCAGGCCATGCGCGATATCGAGCTTCAACTCCTCCCGAAGAAGATGGGGGGTGGCCAGCTGTTCGAATACAGGGGCCGTCAGGGCAAAGCCCTGTGCTCCCATTACGCCGGCGAGCATGGGAATCACGTAGCTCATCGGTGTGTTGTAGAGCGTGGTGGCAGGGTTCCGGCGCAGGCCGAGGCAGCCCATTAGGTCGTTCCCGCCAATCCGGAGGGCGATGATGCGTTGGTTCAGGTTGGCTTTCAGAGCCTGACCGAGCTCCACCATGGCACCCGGATCGTAAACATCGCTCGTTTCCAGAGTTGGCATGAGATAGAGATTAGGGTTGCTGACCGCGGCCTCCCAGAAAGCAAGAGACTTCAGCGTTAGCTTGGGAACGACGAACCCGTTGACGTGCTTCATCAGCGGCCATTCGTTCAGCACTGCTGCCATCTCTGCATCGCGAGGACGGACGAATAGCAACGGCCCCTGTTCCGGGCGGCCGCCACGGGCGTCGATGCCCATGAGGAGCGCCTGCAGATTTGCGAGCGCACTTTCGACGTCGATCGCCGCCACTGCGTCTTCCAGGCATACCACCAGTGAGCGAAGCTCAGGAATCTTCATCCCGAACACGACATCCAGGATGTCATCGCGAGTTGCCGGCATGTACAGAGTCGCCCCGAGAGCGAATGGAGAAATCGCCTTCATCAGTTCGTACTCCGGATGATGGTTACCGCACGGTACGGCCCCAGTGCCTCGCCGGCCTCCTCCACCGTTACCCCAGCGCGCTCAGTGAGATGCAGCAGGAGTTGCACGTCGCCGTCGTTACGATCCCGGACCAGCACGTGATCGGGCACTCGGCGCAGGACTGCTCGGGTTGCCTCGGCAATACCCGGTTTTACGCGGTTCAGGTTGCTGATGCCGAAGCGGGTAGCGAGGGAGGTGACCACGTTTTCAGCTGCGGCCTGGAGCTTCAGGCGCTGCTCGTGCGTCCAGGGCGATGCAGTTTGAACACTGTTCAGCGCTTGGCGCTCAGCCTCGATCTTGTCGATGAACTCACGTGTAACGTCGTGTTCATGCAGGTGGTCGTAAACCACGCAACCATGAAGCCCTCCTTGAGTCGGCCAGATGGATCGAGATACCAAGCCTGAAACGGTTGCGCCCAGGATTCCGGACGGGATTACCCAGTCCTCTGCGGAGGCAGCGAGCCATGCGCGGCCGCAGGGGTCGGCAAGTACAACGAGACGTGGTTCTTCCGGGAAACGCTTGTCGGCTCCCAGCGTCCGCTTGAGCTCGCCAGAAATTGCTCCCTTGCCGGTCCAGCCATCCACGAAGACGATGTTCTCCGCACCGTGCAACTGGATGATCGCTTGGAGGGCCACCGTATCGATCCCGCGATCACGGATAATGCTTACGCCATAATGGTGGGCGTCACGGCCCATCTCGACCAGTGCCCGACGGAGCAGGACGCCAAGTGGAAGACCGGCGCGCACGAAGGAAACCAGGGCGATGCTGGAGCCGGTGTAGGCGGCATTCAACGCCAAAGCCAGAGATTGAACATCTTCAGCCATGCGCGCCCCGTTCTGCACAAGCGCACGGGCGTACAGGGACTTGTGCACGTCGGTAGGCGCGTGTTCTTGGCTGATCATCTCCGAATAGTGCTTCTGATTGCTTTGAATCAGGCGCTCCTTCTCCTCGACATCGGTGACATTCATTTCCACCGACTGCAGAAGGAAATGGACGTCTTCCGGCGCGTAGCTACCGCTGCCGACGGTGTTCAGGGTTGCGAGGAGATTACTCATTGATCATCTCCTCCACGGCCTTGGCCAATTGGCTGCGAGCGGGTGTAGCCCACATGTGGCAAAGGTCCATGAATCCCAGGTCAGTGATGCTGTCGCCGAAGCCGAGGACCGGGCGTTCGCCGTTGATTTTGGCGTCACGGCGCAGCCATTCTTGAACGGCCAGGCGCTTAGCCAGCCCCTTGGGCAGGAAAGCGAGGTTGTTGCCGTTGGCATGGATGTGCATGCCTTCCAGCATGCCTCGAGCCTGAACCTCGTTCAGGACCTTGGAGAGGACAGCGTCATCGGATTCATTGTGTTTGGTCACCACGTAGTGGCGCAGGCCCTCTTCTTCCACAACCCAACCGCGGAGCGAATAACCCATGTCCTTCCCGATCTGCAGGGTTGCTTCGCTCAACGCCGGCAGTCGATCTTGGAAGGTCCAAAGGGACTCGGCCATCTGTCCATGCCAGTCCTGATCCAGTGTGCCATCAGGCCGGAGCATTACACCCCCATGCGAGCAGATAGCCCCCTCGGTGAAGGGGAGCTTAACGCGGCTGTAAGCCTCTACGCTGCGCGCGGTGACAGGCACTACATCGGCCGAAGCCAGCAGCCAGTTGACGAAGGAGTGCTGGACCGGATTCATGTACCCATTGGGTTGGCCGTGTACATCCAGCGTCGCGGTAGTGCGCGGCGTACCTTCGACCATCTTGCGAGCGGTCTGGAACAAGGTGTCGTCGAGGTCGACGAATACCAGGGGACGATTACTGCTCATCGAAAATCACCTCCGCACTCAGGGCCGTAACCAGCTCTGCAGGGACTGCCTGCGCGGGGGTTTCGGTGCAGATCAGAACTCGGTCAAACTGCCCCGGCTTCACGTTGTAGAGGAAGTTCGGGATGCCAAGACCGTAGTTGTCAGAGAACGACAGGGCATGCTGAATGGAGTGGCCCAAGGCGATTGGAGAGCGACTGGTGGAACTGAAGTGAACATCAGCGCCTGCACGCTCCAGCCGCTCGGCCAGCAGGAAGGGACGCCAGACGAACTCACTGGTACCCAACACGATGATCTTTTCGCCGGGTTGGACCTGGATCTCGGGAGCAAGCGTGTCTTCCACATGACGGACGCCCAGGCGGCCCCAGTCTTTATCTGCCGAAAGTGGCCACTCCCCGATGGATACGGCCCCTACGTCTGGCATTTCGGGCAGCGGCGCTGCCTGGTCTTCATGGAACTGATAGGAGCCCTGCATCAGCGACACCGCTGTCGCCTGCTCGCCGATGGCATGGCGCACAGCGCCAGCAGACCAGTCCGTGAGGACGCACGTGACGACACGCTCGATCTTGCTCAGGCCTGCATCTACCAGGGCGCGATGCAAGTTGACGAAGGTCTTCCCGGTGGAAGCCTCATCGTCCACCAGTACCAGCGATCGAGCCTGGAGCATCATTTCCCGGATTTCTGGGTCGACGGGCATGTGGATCAGGTGGGCGCTGGCGTGACTGTGTTCTTCCTCGAAACGAGCGAAGAGCTCGGTGCCGAGGGGATGGCGAGTGCTGATGAGGTACATGCTGTCAGGGCGAGTTGCGCTGAAGGCGCGGTGCACCCCGGCACCGAGGCCTACGGCAGTTTCGGCCATGCCAATGACCAGCACTGGTCCAGGGAGATCAGGCGGGATTTCAGCAGCCAGGCTCTCGAAGCTGGCAGCCATGACCGATGGGCGCACTGGTATATGGCGGCCCAGCACTTTGGAAACGAATAGGAATGCCCGCTTGGGATTCCGGCGCTCTGCAAAACCGAACAGGTTAGCGGGAGGGAGGACGGCGTCGTCGACTTTGACCTCAAGAAGCCCCCGCTTGAGTTGGGCGCGTAGGGACGTTGGTACTACGTTGTTTTCCATGATTGCTTCCTTGATTGGCGCGAGGGGTGACCCTAACGCCTTGTCCCTTGCTTTCAACCCGAATAGGGCTTACGGATTCCGCGCCTCGATTTTCCAAAGCGATTGTTGGGCTTCACGGGCCATCTGGGATGTCGTGAAGGTCATTCCTGTCGGGGCACGATTGGGCTCTACACCACAGGCGTCGAGAAACGCCAGGGCAAGTCCAGCCTTGACTGCGAAGTTCATGTTCTGCGCATCAGGAACAGTGGAGGTCACCATCCCCACAACCGATCCAGAACCATCGAACAGAGGGCTTCCGCTTGATCCCGGCTGAATCGGAGCAGTGAACTGGAGCAGGCTGGCGTCATTGTGTAGGCCAAAGAGTGCAGATACGCCCCCCTGAGTAACGTGTATTCCTCCACCGGCCAGCCCAGCGAGTGGGTACCCGAGGGCAACTACTGTTTCCCCCAGGTCACAGCCAATACCATCGCGGAAAGCCACTGGTTTGAAGGCAGGTGCACCTTGCACCCGGAGGAGCGCCAGATCATTCCGCTGGTCAACAACTACGGCCTCGGCACGATGCCGACCCTCGAACGAAGCAATGTGGATCTCTTGCATGCCCTCGATCACATGCGCACACGTGAGAATATGAGTGGATGTCACAGCAAAGCCGGTACCGGTCGCGCCGGCTGCCGATCGGTTCTGATCTGAGGAACCGAAGCGGCGATGAGGATGGGCATCGTCGATATTCAGCCCGATCCGACGTCCAAGCGCTGAGAGACCGTATGCCGACCCTTCAGCGAGAGCGCGGAATTTCCACTGTTGATTGCGGCAGTAGAACTCGCCGACGATGATGGCTGATTCGCCATTGTCGGATAGGTCCAAGCTGACTTCGATCTGAGAGTCGACTTGCAGGCGAAGGGACCGGAGTTCGCTGACTGGTCCCATTGCCGAGAAGGTGTAAACCACCAGGAGCAGACGGTCGGCGCCGGTCGGCAGTTGGGCGAGATTCAAGCTGCAGCTGACTTTCTCCTGCGCGCCACTCCACTGCATCCAGGGCTGGGTGACCTGGAACAGTGCTGCCTCCCCTTGGGGGTGACGTTTATCGTCTAGTGGAAGCAGAGCAACAGCTGCGTATTCCCCGAATGCCGAGGAATTTCCGCACTCCAGCGTCCAGGAGCATTGCGCAGCTCCCAAAGCGGTGTTTGCGCCAGGCGCCAGCACCATCATCCCTGCTTCGCTCCTTGAGTCCCGTACCTTATAAAAAGCGGCAAAATAGTATCAAACTTGAGGCTTGATTACATATCAGGTCGCCACTGGCACCGCAACGGTAATGGCTTTCACCCTGATATTTGGTATCCACTGACTCACCGGCTCGGGCAGTCCGAGCCTTCTGGTGGCGAAGATACCTGGCAGGTTGATTCCCGTATGCCGGGTGTAACCGATGCCGCCCGAGTACCGCGGATTGATCTCGAGGAGATGCGGGACACCATCTGCATCATCCCGCGTCTGGACGTTGACCAGTCCATCGCACTGAAAGTGAGCAGCGGCTTTCAGTGCGAGTTCAACCGCTGGCGAATCGTTCTCGAATGTCTGGTGAAGGCCCTGCTTCCGGCGTCCAACGTATGCCACCGGACGGCCGGACTCGCAAACCATGTCGATCGAGCACTCGCTCCCCGCCATGTACGGCATCACCAGCATGGCGGGACGCTCCCCGCCGGCGCGATAGGCTTGCAGGTAAGTTTCGAACTGGACTTCCCGAGAGTCGGGGTTGGCGAAGCAACGGAACGGGTCCGCTTCAGACTTGAATCGCCAGAATCCTTGGCCGTAAATGCCCACAGCCGGCTTCACACAAACGTCTCCGTGAGCGCGAAGGGTTTCGTAGGCGTCGATGAGTTCCTCGGCGTTGGTTGCCGTAATCGCGGGGACACAGGCAAGTCCAGCGCGCTCTGCTTCAGCAGTGAACTTGCTTTTGTCGTCTACCAGCTCGAACGTGCTCATGGTCGAACCACCGGTAACCAGCACCAGCCCTGCAGCCTCGAATCGGCGACGCTGGGCCTCGAAAACACTCCCCACTCGGCCGGCCAGGATAACTTTGATCTTATGGGTCAAGGCTGTCTCGATTACCCAGTCGATTCGTTCTTGGTTGTCCTTCGGCTCAATGAAGCTCACGTCGGCGTGACCGGTGATTTCAGGCCTTTCTTGGCGATGGGAGGCAAAAATCTTTACCTCCGGTGGTAGGGCCTCACGCGCTCCTAGAAGAATGTCGCGCTGGCTGGATTGTCCCTCAAGAAACCAGATCAAGATGTGTGTCCTCATGGAGGCCGCGCCCGTGCAGAACGAGCGGTCAGCTGTGTTTATGGTGGAAGGGACGATAACGGGGGCTCGGCGCGTATCAACCGGGCGGGGGCATTCTACTGGAGGGTATCGGCAAGAGCTGGCCAAAAGACAAGTCACTTTGCCACTAGATATGGCAAACGCTGGCTACACTCTGGGCAAGTCCACCGTAAAGGTCGCTCTGAAATGGATGCAGAACGGATGACTCAGGTCGTGGCGGTCCTCGAGAAACAGGAATCTCGGTACCGGTGTTCAGCTATACGATGGAAGATCGGATACAGACTGCTGCTGATCCTTTCAGCAGTCCTATCCGCATCCGCTGCCATCGTTGCAAAGCTGTCATTCGTCCCTGAGGGGCTAGGATCTGACTTATCAGCCATTCTTGCGGGTGGAGCAGCCATAATGACTACGGTCATGGCTGCCCTGGATTTTGAGACCAATTTCCGCTTGAACAGGCGCTCTCGGCATCAGATGCAGATATTGGTAATCGAAGCGATGAAGGAAGGGGCTGATCCTGAAGCCCTCCTCTCCTCCGCCCAGAAAGTCATTGATGAACGTACCAAGGAGTTGGACAAGCTGGACTAGCTACTCACCTGGCCCACGGAAAAGGCCCAGCGGCGCTTAAAGTCCTCCAGCTTCCGCAGGTTTTCCTCTTCACTCCACTGCGTCGACCAGACGATCTCCTTACCCAATTCTTCGCGCTCCGGCTGAGGGTAGATCGTGTGCCCGTCACTCTGCCGCTCATAGCGCCAGCCATCTGGAATGTAGCTGTAGTGATCCCGATAGTCCGCAGGTTTCGTCCTGTTGTGCTCCTTGTTCTCATTCGACTCGTGCACAGGTATCAGGAAAACGGTAGTGACCAGCTGGATATCCAGGGTGCTTTGCTGATCAACGCTGAAGTGATCTGCAAGGTTCAGAGCGCCAAGCTCTTGCGGATTGAGAGAGGTGAGGTACCCGTAGTAGTCGTTGTGACACGGCCCCTTAGTGAGGATCTTGCCTCCGTGAACGTACAGGAGCTGCGTCTCAGACTCCTGGAGCCAGATAACCTCCCGCTGAAATTCAACTCTCTGACGCTCGCCGCCAATGTTGACGTGGTCAACAAAGGTCTCGGTTGTTCTCTTGGCAATTGGGGAACAAGTGCGGATCGGGCTCATAGACACCTCTTCGAAAGGTTTTGCGCCAGCTTACCGGGAGGTCTGGACTGTTCCAGTCGAAGAGGGCGTGAGAGTTTCGGTTGATGGCCTGATTTTGCTCTAGCTATTTGAGCCGGTCGAAGAAATTTCCACCTCTGCGGGTATAACCGCCGAGGTTGGTGAAACGATGCGCTGCAGATCCGGCCTGCCGTCGGCAAACCTGCGGATTACCGTCATAGCCGACGGTTAAAACTTCGTCGCCAGCGGCACTGGACAGGACTACCGTGGCAGCAAGAGGCTCACGCTCAATTTCGTTTCCTTCAATATGCTGGGCCAACGCGCGGAACCAATCCGCCAATTTCTTTCGCTCTGCCTGGTTCTGCTGCACCTTGTTGTTGTGCAGCCTGGGCATGGAAGGGAAAGGAATGATGTCGGTCATGGTGTCTCCTTCTCGGCCACCAGGTGTGCAGGCGCGCGGCCGTATTAATTCGCGGTTCCGGTTCTCTATTTGACTAGCAGGTGGCCTGGGCTGGGTAGTGCTCCTCGCAGTCCACACCGAAAAGCTCGAAGGCGTGCTCAAGCTCCCCATCGACAAGGGCTGGAATTGTCGAGTCACCGCGGAAGATGGCCGCTGCTAAACGATGGTTCCCGTCGGTCACCATCCAATTCGGCCCCCAATAACCTAGAGAAGGACAGCCGACATCGATCAGGATCGGGTCTTTGGCGGGGTTCTCCACGAGAAAAGCGATGCGCCCTGCATGATCATCAGAGTCTGGAGTGCCTACAAGTCGGCGCTCGATCAAGGCTTGTCGAACGTCCTTTTGACGAACAGTTACACCCCATGGAGCATCGGACTTGAACGGATTGCAGTGACGTTTCACTGCGACAACGGGAAGATTCGAAGGCATTACTTGGCCCATATGAGGGTTGAGAGGCAGGCCTCGTTTACCGCTTCCGGCGAGGCCCGCTGGGTCATAGGCCAAGATTCTAACGACTGGTGCCCCAACTGAAAGTCAGATCAGTCCATCCTTTTTCCATTGGGTGAGCAGGCCTCTGGACACCTCGAAATGCATCCCATCTTCTGTAGGGAATGCAGCTCCCCAATACCAGCCGGCCGCGTTGAAGTAGTTGGCCAGGATCAGGAGCCCACGCTGAACCTTGTTGTCTCCCTGCTTCTCCGTATCCCCTTCGATGAACATGTCCAGGGCTGTTCCCCACGAGTGGTTCGAGATCCCCGGACCAATTTTTCCCTTGATCCTGGTGTAGCGAGAACAAAGCATGCCGTTGTTCCTGAGTAAGGGATATAGGTCTGGCACCTCCCGCTCCACCCGCTCGAAGATGGACTTCAACGAATCCAAGGCCGGCAGAAGCCCTGTTGCCCTAAACGGCCCAACCTTCCGTGAGGCAACCCTCTTCTGGAATTCTGGGTCATTCGGGCTCATGCATTTCCCCTTGGAGTCATACTTCCCATCGAGGACGGGATGTCCGAAGTATTTGAGCATGTCCGAGTTTTTCGCGGAGACCAGCCCAATGTTGTAGGTGCCAGGCTTGGGGAGATCGATAAGGTCGGAGTATTTCATCGGCGTTCATCCTCTGTGGTCTGGTTGGCAAGCCGCTGATGCAAATAGCCTTAAAACTGCGCGCAGCGGACTGCCGAGACCACCTGACGGAAGCTCGCCAGCTGCTCAAGGGGAACTTACCCCTTTGAGTTGAAACATAGCTTTCGCTTAGCGTTTGTCGACTATGACGTTGCTCAAAGCAGGTGACACCCCAACTGCGGATTCTGGGGCGCTGGAGTCGACAGAGGGGACCAGCCAGTAGCAACGAGTCCGTGCCCTGGTGATACCTGTGTGCACCAAACGTTGATTCTCTTGATCCAGTAGCGTGTCGTAGTGGTTCGTTCCGCTTTCGGCCCACCTCCCCGCCAGGTTGAATAGTTGATTGCGAAAGTCGGATCGAGGTCGAGTGGTGAAGTTACCCGCGAGGATGACCGTTTCTGCCACCGCAGGCCGAGCACGTTGGAAAGGTCGGATCTTGATCTTGCCCTTATCTCTTGCTCCATCGATCTGGCCCACCAGGTAGGCCACTGCGGTTTCTGCCATCTGGTACGACGCAATTGAGTCCACCAAGACCAACACATCACCTCCTCCTTCTACGGCCTCCTGCAGTAGCCGGCTGAGGACATGAGAGTCGAAGCTATGAATTTCCACAGGTGGCTGTTTGGTTGGAGCGATTAGGGCAGTTGACTGCCTACCGACGTCCACCTGATTCCGCACCACGCTAAACGCTGCATCGATGAGGTGCTGGTGCCCTCTGAAGCAATCCTGGAGGATTACGCGCGTAGGGTTTGAAACCCTGAATTCAGTGTCGAAATGGCGAAGCCCTTGGCTTGAGCTCCCCTGGGTTGCGAATGAAGCCTGAACGGGATCGCCGGCGAGAGTGAATGTTGAGGGCAGAAGATCGGAATCTCGGCGCGAGATCGCTCGACGTTTGAACTCCGAAAGGATGCCCCGTAGGAAGTCTGCAGTGGGGGCGCTCGTATCCTGTGCATCGTCAAGCAGGAGATGTCTGAATCGGTTCAACGCGGCCGCAGGAAGCCGCTTCAAGTTCGCCCCGTGCCGCTCAGAGAAAAGGTCCAGGAGACGATTGATTGTCATTAGGGGCGGGTCGTTCGCGAGCAGGTCGCCTTCAAAACCCAACCAGAAGTGCCCAAGACCTTCGAAGAACAGCGCATCCGGATCGTTCTGAAGGAAGTTGAGTTTGCCTACTGCCTGGGGGACACCCATCCCGAGGTTCTCCACCAGCGTTGCTACTTGGTAGAACGCTTCCACCAGTGGAACATGTGCTGGTTCGCCGCGGAGTCTGTATCCGAAGTCGGGAGCAGTAGTGGACAAGGCTTTTAGCGTCGCAACCATCTGCTTGGCGTCCTGATAGCTGTCAAGATGGATCACGGGCTTGTCGAGGTAGGCCTGGAGTAGGGTTTTCTTGATCTCACACTCCTTGTATACCTCGAGCTTGATTCCCGGCCCACGGGTCAGATAACGGTCCTCGGTGCGATCGAAACCAAGCAGAACAAAAGCATCTAGCCGCGGGACGAAGCCATGAAGACTGAATTCGCAGCCGCGTACCACCACCTTGTGACGGCCGGGCTTTATCCCGTCCAAGGGCCAAGCACCAGCTCCCTTCCATAACGACTCGACTTTCTCGCAAAGGTCTTGATCGTGCTGGCTCAACTTCCACCCTATCGCTGCACGCTTAACCACGTCGGGGTGATCAACTTCCAACGGCTCCAAGAGCATGGACTGGCGAAACAACCCCACAACCAGTTCGGCATATCGGGGATTACTGCGATAGAGCTTGCTATGCGTGGTCCGAAGGAGAGAGGTCTGGGCCGATGACAGCCTGGTGTCGAATGGCCTGATTTCGAAGACATCGGAATTTACCCTCACTTCAAATGGCCGTACGTTCTCCCAACCTACAAGGGAGTTCACAAGTTCCAGGGCTGCAGCTGCTGGAGTAGTGATGCATCCCTGAATATCTGCTTCCGAGCATTCGATGCTCCATCGCCGAAATAGCCAATGGAGTCGTTTAGCGAATTCCTCTTTCACCTCTTTGCAATCCACAACAACCCTGATCGAGGAAAGTGGCTGCATCAGGTACTTGTGCAGATAGAGCGCCCGCATCGCCAAGGTGAACGATTTCCCGGTACCGCCCTGGCCGGACACCAACAGAGCTCGTGAACTGGTAGCGATGGCTTTCCACTGCCCGGGTGTCGGCTGCAGATCCGCCGGCAGGAGGGATGCAGCATCTCGCTGCATTGTCTCCAAAAGGCCTGTGGAAACGACCAGCCTGTCGTCATCTATGAGTACCTGGTCAATTCGCGGAGCAGTAATGGAACGCTCTCTTAGGTCGCGAATCTCAAGCGGTCCGGTGGTAGTGCTCTCCGCTTGGGATTGGCTTTGGGATTTGGCTTTCTGTTCACTGCCATACGCTTCACCTGCTCGATAGCCCTCATCCCAAGAGGAGTCGTGCCGAGCGTTGAGCAGGTCCATGCCAAGAGCCAGTACCCCACCCAGTGTCTTTTTCCATCCGGGCAATGCGTCGACCGGTGTGAGATCGTCTGTGTTGTGTGAATACTGGGACGGCAAGGGATCATCCTCGAAGCTGTAGTGCTAATCGCTTTATAGGCGGGTCGAGAAAATGGTGCCGTTCCTACTTGATGGACTCCACTCAAACCGACCTGGTGAAATCCTGAATGTGAGGCCGGAATTACAGAGGACCGACTTGGCTAACGCTTCCCATTGAAGGGCTCTATCGTGTGTGTCTGATTGAGCCAACGGAGACGGACATGTTGTCCACCCCCTCGTCCCTGAACAGCCATGCTCGACTCTTTGTGTCGAAGTCGCAGTCTCGAAGCTTCAAGGCTAAGTCCTATATCCTCCAACCCGGCCACCCCGAAGCGGGTTCTCACCTTTTGGTCAAAGGCAGTGCGCAATTGGTGATCGAGAACGATGGTCGCGAGATGATTTTGGGACTACTCAAACCAGGCGACTACTTTGGTGACCTGCCTTTCCCGGTTGTGGTTGATGGCCATCTAGTGAGCGTACAGGCCCGCTCACAATGCCAAGTCGCCTTCATGTCCGGTGCTGATTTCCAGCAGATGGTCCTCACTACACCTGAGATGCTGATGGACGTTTGTAGTCAGCTGAATGAGAGGCTGAGCGCGGCAACTCGAAAAGTGGGGGATCTTGCTTTCCTCGATATAACCGGCCGCATCGTGAGCGTGATCCAAGACCTGGTGCATGCGAGCTTTGCAGTAAAGGCCAGCGAGGGGACTGTCATTCCAATCACCCGACAGGATCTCGGTCGGTTGGCGAGCTGCTCTCGTGAAACGGCGGGGCGAGTGCTGAAGCTGCTCGAGGAACAGGGCCTGATCATCTGCTCAGGCCGCAATATCACTGTGCTGAATGCATAAGCCCACACCTGTGGATCAGGGCAGGATTACCTTCGATGCGCCGCTCAGGTGATACGGCCCGATTGGATGGCGGAGAAGAGATCATTGCGATATTGGTCCGTCTCGATCACTTCATCTTGGCCAGTCCGGCGCAATTCCCACTGGCCCCGCTCCTGAACCCAGTTAAGGGTAAACCGGTGCTGATCGTTGAAGCGAACCTGAATGCTTCCATCAGGTTGCTCGTGGTCACTCCAAGGGGCAAGCATGGGCATGTTTTGGCTCCTGTTCGCTCCGGAAAAAAGGGCAGCTTCCGCTGCCCAAGTCATTTTGATGTCCCTGGCTACCATCCCTTGGATTCGCTTGTGGCACCATGCCCACTCGCGAACTTCAGGGCATCAGCATCAGCGGCAGTTCCCAGCCAACCGGTAACCTGCGGCTTCTGCTTCCTGGGGACCGCTGAACTCGACTCGGTTTTTAGGCGACACTTTGTCGTAGCTTGGGCAGCCAGGCAGGTGGAAGATGTGGGAATTTGCATTCCCTCGGACAGCGCCGGCACCAGCGCTGACGTTGGAGGCGATAGTTGCAGATCCCTTCTGAGATTGGGCTGCGAATATCTGCTTCGTTGCATCCCCCGCTACTCGGTTCCTAGCAGCATCCGGTCGCACCATCACAACTCCCTGGGGAAGCTTCGCGTTGCCGAGTGTGACGAACACAGGTGCGTGATCGCTCACGTGCTTTCGGCTTTTCTCATTGCTCCAACCGATCATTCGGGGGTAGTCCATAATCCCTGCAGCTGTCAGCTTCAGGTGGAGCTTCCTGGAAATCCAAATATTGTCGTACAAGCTGGAGTAGAGTCCATCGCGCGCGGAAAGCGTCGTTGCCCCCTTTGTGATTAGGGGGGCTGCGTGCTGCGATAGTCCGGAGAATGCTTCATCTTTGGGAGGCGTATTGAAATCACCTACCAGCATCAGTGGTGTGTCTGGATAGATGCTTTCCAGCCAGGTCCAGTAGCTCTCGAGTTCACGAATCTCCGGCTCACGGTCTTGTGGGCCTTTCCCGTAGAGCACATGGATGCTGGCTACGGCAAAAATGGCCCCGTCTCTTTTCGACTTGAATCGGGCAGAAAATGGCTCCCGAATGAATCGATCTTTGCGATCCATGTAGACCACCGCTCCGTCTTCATAGGCCACCGCACTGTCTCGCATCAGGAAACCGTACAGCTCTTTGTAAGAGCGAGAGCCAACCGCATGGCTGGCCAGTGACGACCACTGCTCCCCAGTTCGTTTCTCGAGTTCGGCCTCCAATCTCGAAAGCCCCTCCTCGTTCATGACCTCTTGGACGGCGACCAGGTCTGCCTTTCCTGCTACCTCGGCGAGAGCCGGGAAGCTCTTTTCTCCACCTTGTCCCAACCTCATGGTGTTCCAGGACATGAGGGTCAGATCAGCTGCCGAGGACAGCGAACTGGCCAGAACCGCGGCGGCCACAAGCGCGCCTCTGAAAAATCCTTTCAACCGTTTACTCCTTCTGTAGGGACGTCAACGTACACGGAGGTCAAGGAGTGCCCCCTGAGTCGCGCCATGGTTTGTTTGCTGATCGAGATGGGAGTCATACTCCCCGAGTTTCTTGATGAGCGCCTGTCCGGCCTTGCTCACGACAACGCTTAACCTTTCGCACGGCAGTTCCGTGCGTACTCCGCTCAACCGTGAAAGGAGTGTCTGGGCAGTACGCTTTCCATTTGCGGCATGAAGTAACTCGTGAGCGCGAAGCGCGATGTAGAACCTGTTCCACTCTCGAGTTACGCCCGGCGAACGCGGAACATCGTCCCGTAATGCGGGTAGGGAAATCGTGATATTGACGGTGACACGGGGGTTGGAGATCGCGCACCCACCGCTGGCGAGCGGGACGTAGTCATAGCTAGAATCCAAGTTCCAAACCGTAGCCCCAGCGAAGAAAGTGTCACCATTCCTGGTCGGGGCGTTCTCACTGATGGACGCCTGGATTTCCTGGACACTCCTCCCCGTCACCCAGTAGTGCTCGACTTTAAAGTTGACCACGGGTTCGCCGGTGGGGTCAGCCAGTACGGTTGCAGGGGCTAGGCCCACCGCCATTACCAGAAGCATGGCTGAGGGCGCCCTGCGGAAGCTATCAAACTCCGCCATAGGTGAGGGTGACACCCACCTTCTTGGCCTGGTTCTCGATGTCCCGGAGTTCCTGTTTTAGCTTGTGGCGGTTTCCCAGCTTCTGCCCTTGCATGAAGGTCGCCAGGTTGAACGCGAAATTGAGTGCTTCCTTGTGACCGATCTGCCATGCCTGACGGAGGTATTCGAGAGAGGGCTGTAGCCTTTCTGCCTTCAATTCCCGTTCGGCCAGATACACATTTGCGTCCGGATCGCCAAGCTGTGCAGCTTGAGCAAGCAAGGCCCAGGGGTCGATCTCTTGGATGTTCATCTGCTGGACGAACACGGCAAGGTCCGACATTGCCAGCGGATAACCGGCTTCGGCGGCCGCGCCAAAGCAACGCAAGGCCGTAGCTTGTTCCCCGGAGGACACCGCACCGTGCGCAAGAGCATATGCACTCAAGGGATGCGCGGTATCGATACGTCGATACAGCTGAAGAGCTTTTTCTCGGCTCTCCTCATGCCCCGTTGCTTCGTATCCTCGTGCCAACGCAATCCCTGCATCCAAAGCACCCTGGTCGAAGGCGTGCTCAAGAGCAGATATGGCAGATTTACGCTTTTCAGTTTCTTTCGGGAGCGCCTGGCCGAATGAGAGCTTCACCCCTGCCGCCCAGATGAGAAGTTCTTCTCCTCCAGAAGGCATGGCTTTTCGCTTTTCGTTCCAGAGGTGGCCGAGAATAGCCAGACGATTGGATTCGTCATCATGCGCCAGCAGATGACCAGTTGTTGGCTCAACCGCCATATTGCCGAGGAGCCCTATGGGGATGATCCGGTTAAAGGCCACACCGTTGATTCGCTGGCCGAGCGCCCATGAACTGGCAATACCGCCCTCAAGACGAAGTAGCGACAGAGCTGCCTTGACCAGGGCAACCTCGTTGTCAGCGCGCCGCACCTCGGAATCAGTCAGGTGACAGAGAACTGCTCCCCACCCTCCTTCCAGCCCCACGTTTCGGCTTGAAATGCCAAAGCGGTTGATCGCTTTGCTCCCTCTCCTCAGACCCTCCCCGAGCGGGACGAGACGGAGGCCTGAGCTGCTCAAGATAATGTTCTGCCCATGAAGGTCAGTCTCATTGAACACGCAGGCAGCGACGGGCACTGCTTTCTTCTGAAGATGCACTGCGATTTGGAGATAGTTCTGCTCATCGGGAGAATCGACTTCTGCGGCGGGGTGTACCCAGATCGCCAGATCAATCTCCGGTCGATCCGCAGCAAGGATTTCCTCATTGAGCATTACGCCGCAGTGCGGGAGCCGCAGGGCCTGAGCCACGGGATACATACTGGTAATGGCTTGCTCAGCCTGGGTTAGGAAGATTTCGACCTCTCCGGGGCGCCCGAGCATCTCGCCGGCAAGGCTCGCCCAGACCGAATGGTCCAGTCGAATCATGGGGTCACGTCCAACGAGAAGAACACGCAAAGGCGTTTTCTCATCCGCAAGCCCGGTCTTCAGAATAACTTCCGCCACCAGAGCGGCAGGAGCTACGAGAGAGGCGGTATCTCCGACAGTAAGCTTCACCGTGGAAACCACGTTTTCAGCCTTAGTGCGGGCGGTTATCTCTCGTATCCATGCTTGGGTGAGGTCGCCCAGGTTCTTACTGGACTGCAACGCTTTTTGAAGAACCACCGAGGAGAGCTCCATTCATCGAATGGAGAGCATGGTAACGACTTCGGTGAAGGTTCCAACTGAAAGGACCGTGCGGAGATCCCCCCGGGGGACAGCGATGCCTAATCCTTACTCGGCCAGGGCTCGAACGTCGAAGTTGTTCGCCGCGTAAGTCATGTTGCAAGACCAGACCTTCTTGGCCTCGTGATAGAAATAAGCCGTATCCCCTTTGATGACCATTCTGGCCTCTGGCCAGATGATGGAATGCCCGTTCGAAGCTGTAGCCAAAAGGCTCGACTCGCAACACCGCGCCAAGTACACCCCGTCTTTCAAGGTCTTGAACGTATTCCTCTTTGCCATTCCCTGTCTCCGTGGCGTGCCGATTGATCAACTATCCCTCGTTATGAAGCGGGCCAGCAGCCCCAGGATTCCTGTCTTTCGGCTCGACAGCTACGTTGATCGCAAACACTTCCACACGATGCGGGCCAAAGTGGCGGTGGATGATTGTTTCCCTTTGGAACCCTTTCCAAGGCAGTGTCAGCCGGTTTTCGGTATCACCCCGTTTAGGATATCCCCGCGCCAGCTCGATACAGTCGTAGGAGCGCCCTACCAGCCGCTTTTCCCAGTATGGGGTGACCAGTCTGTATTCCTTGGGCTTGCGGCCAGCCTTGATTTCATCGAAATACTCCCCTTTCAGGTGGAGGATCAGCTTTCGCATGGACGTATTCCTAGCTCTAGTGCCTGCTGGATGATGGATTTCTTCATTCCCCTCAAAATAACGCTTGGTCCTCCATTTCCCACCTGGTTCCCGCAAGCTTTAACACTACGGAGATAGCCACGATGCCTTCACTTCCCTTTCTCGGCCGTTAAAGTGTCGATATCAAACTAAACGGTGTATGCGAATGAGCTTCCCCCGGACCATCGAAGAAGAATGCAGGGAGCTGATACCAACCCTGGACAAGTCACTCAAGGAACTGGCCTTCTTGCTGGAGAAATCGAAAGCACATATCCGGATCGACGCCCTTTTCCAGGTGCCTCTCAGGAAGTCTCCTACGGTTGACAAGAATGCTGGGATCGAAATCGCCACGCCAGATGGCGAGACGGGCATTTCCCTTGCCATTGAAACCCTGACAACCATTTGGCTGGGTGAGGGGCAAAGTGCCAAGGAAACTCTTCGCTCTCCTGGTGCCATAGGTCTGCCCGCATTGGCTTTGGATCGAATCCGCGAAACCAATAGGCTTCGAATGCATCTGTTCGACCTGATCGAAAAGGCCAAGCCTGCTGAGCGGAAGCGGATCTGGAAAGCGAAAGATCACTACGGCATATCCAGCCTGCAGGCTATGCGGGTAACCCCGATTCTGCATGACCCCCAGCTGATTCGCTTCTACTGGGATACGGGCTCGATAACGAAGCGATGGTTGGTGCGAGACCTGATCAAGGTCTGTGAAGACGAGCTTCATGCCACCTTTGGCCACCGGCCATCTCGCGACGAGGTAGTTCAAGGCTCGGTGGAAAGCAGCGTGCTGCTTTCGCTTGAACAGCTTGAGGAATTGCCTCTTGATGAACAGGTAGCGGTTCATCGACTAGGTACTCCCCATATACGGGCAAGGGTGACCGATGGAGACATTGAGCCGTACATCTGCTCTGCACCGGTGCCGTTCGTTTATGACGTTTCCTGTGCCCGGCCGCTCATAAAGCCTTTAAAGAACTACTGCCCAATGGAAGAAAAAAAGAAGCGCTCGATCCGAGCGCTTTTGGAACCAGAGCCTCGCGTACCGGGAATGAACGTTCACCAGTACGACGTGAAGCACAGGGCTTTTGGGGCGTTTGAATCACGTAGCCGTGGGCGCAACAAGCGAGCAGCGCAAGAATGATAGGGAACACGAATTTGAGCCGTGCAGTAGACACCAAGAGCCGAGAAACCCTCCTGCGGCTTGCCAGCCTCACCAGAGATCTCTCATCCAATGATGATCGCTGCCGAGGGAATGCGTACCGCGACTTGCTGGAGCTTGCCGAGGAGGGAAGCAGCGATGCGATGTTCCAGGTTGCCCGGTGCTTGAATCAAGGGATTGGAGTGGAAGTCGATCAGGTCAAGAGCGATCACTGGCTCAGATTGGCGTGTGTGACCAATCCCCCCTCGAAGGTCGCCCTCTACTCATTCGGCATGCAGAACCTTCTTCGTAAACGACCCGATGCGGACCCCATGCTCGGTCTCAATCTCATCGAACGTGCTGCCACTGCGGGATACGTGACGGCGATCCTCGAGCTGGTAAAGCTCCTGGAGAACGGTACAGCTGACATCGTTCCTGATCTCCGCAGGGCATACCGCCTGCTAGCAGGCGCGATTACTGACCATTCCGATATGAAGCTGCACGAAGCCTATCTCAGCTTTGTCGAGCGCAACCAACCACTCTCTACGCTTTTGGACTCCTGATTCATGTACCAAATTCAGTGCAAACGCCTTGTCGACCAACTGGCCTTCGGCCTGTCGTTGTCCCAGGCTGAAGCCATAGTTGCCCGGGCCTATGGACGCGAGAGTTACAGCAGCACCTCTGACACCTTCGGTCCAGAAATCCCTGGGCTCCAGGCGATTCGCACTCCCGCGGAGATTCTTCAGCTTGAACGACCTCAACAAATGGTCGAGTTCATGCGCATGGTCTTGAACCTCACCCTGCCTGGCCCTGAGCCCGTTCACCAGCAGATCCCGCCGAAGAACTTGGTGGCAACCATGTACAACTTTGGCAACTTCGACGCCCTGGTGACGTATGTGAAGAACGATCCGATCGATCCAAACGATGACAAGCCCGAAACTCTTCTGAAGTTCAAGAACCGTTACGGCTACATGGCGAACTCTCAGGTGATCATGGGTCGGGGATATCGTGGGCATACCTTGGTAGCCCAACCCGATGCCAAGTTGGCCAGCCGCTACATCGATCAAGAGGCGATCCTGAACAAGCTGAATGGGCTGCAGGTGATCATCGTTCGAGATCGGGTGGACGGTGACAGCTACATCAATCACTACAGCCGCAACCATCTGGTGATGCGACACGCTGCATCTGAAGACCTGAGTTCGCTGATACTCGGCTCTCGTGCAAAGGATGCCTGTCTCACTGTCTCGATCGTTCCTGCAGAACGGTATTCGCTTGAAGCGATCATTGCGCCTCATGTCGCAGCGTTGACGAAGAATTCACCGGCCGGCCGCTCTATTATCCTGGACGGCTTGAATATCGATGAGGATTCAGCGAGCTTCCAGGCAGGCCTGCGTTTAGCAAGCAGCCAGGGCATCAACGTTGTGCTCATGGCCCCGGTCCTCAAGGCATCGCAGTGGGACCATTTCGAAACCCGACTGATCTTCGGGTTCGATCTGCAAATGGCTCAGACTGCGAATGCTGAGATGAACCGGGCTATCGTCCAGGCGGCGCCTTACGTAGGGCTCAAAGGGGACAGAATGCAGTTCCTCTACTACTCGGCTGCATCCGGGGCGCGCTATGGGGCTATCCCGCTGATTCCCGAAGAGGAGAAGCGGGCCCCGCTTCTCAAGCGAATCTTCGGCAGTCCAGCCCGAGCTTAGCCCCTAACGCCCTCCCTGAGGGCGTTTTCAGTTTCGCATGCGAAACTCGGCTCATGGAACTTTTTCAGGCCACGACGGTCGTAGGTCATGCCCGGGCATAGTGAATCGCCTACGAAATGGTGTGTTTAGTCGGTTGCGTCCGATGCCATCTGTTGATCTCGAATGCTCAGTCTGAGACAGAACCTCAATTTCTGCTAAATTGATTCTGAAATGAAGGCTATTGGCCTTCTCACAGGCTTCTGCTTCGGTGAAAATGTGGGCGCAGGGGCAATTGTGTCGCTTAACGCCACGCCTTGTCCCTTCTGCCATGGCAGAGGTACTGAATTTTGCTTTTTGGGGAAACGCATTAGGTCCCTATCCTAAGACACCCCCCCCCTCAACATCGTCTGTGGTGCGCGCGTTTCCCCGACTTATAAATGCCCGACTCCATGAGTCGGGCATTTTATTCTTCTAGGCCACTGGTCGGTACCGATCCTGCAGCTGCAGCAGGAAACCTTTTTCGCGACGGTCCGCCTCGGGCTCACTTAGAGCTACCCCAACTCGGAACTGGTGGGTGATCGGGTCCTTAGAGCAGTTGGCAACGGTGCCTTCGAAATCCATCACCCCGCCATCCTTTTCGGTCAGGCGCAACAGCACCTGATCACCGATCCCGATTTTCTTGTCCGTCAGAACCAGCGCGCCGGCGTAGGAGATGTCGCGCACCCGGCAATCTCCCCACCCCGCAAGGAAACCGAGCACCCCCCTGGTCTTGATCTGTTGCTTTTGCAGCGAGTTCTCTGGAATCGCGTACCGCGTATAACGACGATTGGCTGCCGTCATTCAAACGTCCTCATTTCGTACTTCTTGGGTGCATCAGCGACCGAAAATCCCGAGGGCAATTTGGCTGGTAGCTGTACAGGAACTCCATAGTATCAATGGCTTCCAACGTTTCGAGCCAAAAGCTATGCCCGCGATTTCCTCTTTCCTCACTTGGCCCAGGACCTGGTCTACCCGCTCTCACATCATCCCTTGGCAGCTCCATGCCCCACTATTCCTGGTCGTGTTTGCTTTTGTTTCGGCGCTGAACTCGATTCCCAGTGATGGGAGCTGGCGTGATCTGACGCTGAATCAGGTGCTGGAAGACTTTGGGGTTTTCATCTTCTTCACGGCGTTGTGGTGTGGGATCTACTGTCATTTCCGCAGGACTGTCGACTTGACTTGGCTGCTGATCATTTTCGTGCTTGCGATCTGCCAAGAGGAGTTCAACCTTTGGAACAAGCTGTGGCAACAGATCTGCCTTCTATTTGGGCATGAGATTTCTTCCAGCGAGCGCCAGCGCGGAGACGTGTTCATGATGGCTCTCGTGTTCGGATCATTGTTGGTCAGGTTTGTATTAGGGGGATTCAAGTCCTTCTTTCGTATCCACATCACCTTTTTCATCTGCGTTTTCGTCACCTTTCAGGGGTGGATTCATTTCATCTTCCCCTACTACATCCAGCAGCACTTGCTGAACGAACGGTTGACTTACCAGAAGGAACTCACCGCTACCTACGAAGGCCGTTTCCGCTTTCAGTGCGATCATCTCCCCATCACCTGTTTCGAGTGGGTGGGTGATGCGGTTCCGGTCACCTCGATCGCCAAACACGTTTCGACTGAGTCCATCACCCAAGTGCTGCAGTCGGTGGGCAATGCAACAACGAGTCTGACCGGCTGGCTGAGTGTGGTTGACCGAGGTGACGTAGAGGTTTTCCGAGGAGTTGATGCCAACCAGAAAGTGCTGGTTACGCTGTACAAGAATCACGAGCTGTACCGCGTTGTCGTCGACGACGAATACCCAACAGAGGCCCACAATGTGATCAGCTCAGCCTTACTCTCTTTCGCCACGCCTTTTGCGCTGGTCTGGTTTTTCGGCGGACTGTGGGTGGTTTTCATGCACCAGGCCCGGGTGTACCGGATAAAGTACGGCAAGCAATTCAGAGCAATGGAGAATCACCAGTGAAGCTGTTGGAGTCCTGGAAAAAGGCTGCGATCGAAGCGGCGCTCGACCGGCACAAGAAAACCCTCACCACTGTGCTCGAACTGGATGATCGAGCTCTACTCGATAGCTATGACCTGGTGTTGGGGATGCTGGCGGGGCCCAAAAGCATCCAGGTCAGGCGGAACCCGCGGGTACTGGATGTGCTGCGCATCCGTGGAAGCCAACGCTCGTTTGAAAAAGCCGTCTACCACGCGCGCAAGGCGCTGACCTACCAACAATAATTTTCACGAAACCCTGAAATAGGGGCAGTCAGTTTCCACTATTAGGGAAACTGACTGCCTCGAGGGGCTCGTTGAATGCTTGTGGAAGCAAAAACCCATGTTGCTTGGGACCTGGCCTCGCCCCGAGCGAAGCGAAGCCAATTTCGCGCCGACAGCTTCTACGTCGTTATCGACGGCTTGCACATCCAGACCGTTCGACAAGCTGCAACTCTGATCAAGAATGCCCTCCTCTCCATTGAGGGCGTACAGGTCAGGGGACCCCTGGCGCTGAAAACTGAGCGCCGGCGCTATGTCTTCCTTCGAGAAATGGTGAGTAAGGGCCAGAAGGGGCTCCGCATTCCTGAAGCGAAGCGACTCAGAAATGTCCTTCTGGTGATGAACCCCACGTCCATCGCTGTAGCGTCTCTGATCGCCTTACCCGTTCCATCAGGGGTGAACCTGCGGATAGAGACGTACCAAGCGCAATACGAACTGAAGGACCCTGCCAAATGCCAAACAGCACAGCCAAGCGACAAGTGACTGTGTCGGTACTCTCCACGCCAGAACCCAGCTGGTTCAAGAGTTCCTCGCTGACCGCGGGTAGCTGGGCTAGCTGGTTAATGATGGCGCACCAATACGGCCGAGTGGTCGACCACCCAGCCGGCATTGAAATCGACGCAAATCACGGTGACTTCTACATCCTCCTCAACGGGACGATGGTTGTTTCGACCGTCCCGCCGGACCCGAACTTGAAACCGCTATTCATTGACACACTGCGGCGCGGCGACATCATCGTTCCTTCCCGACATACCGACCTGAAATTCACCTATGTGGTCCGAGGGAGCGCTTCGCTCCTGAAAGTATCGAAGGACAAGTTCAACGCCTTCATGAACGACATGAAGAACAGTGAGGTCGTGCTGATGGCGGCCGAGCTGAACCTTCTGACCAAGCACGCAACCGCTGCATCGACGGTGCAAATGAAGGACCAGGACAAGATCTGGCGTGTAGTCGTGAATCTGGCTTCCCACCCCGATGTCGCGCACCGGCCGGGTGGTGTAGAGGTGAAGGCCACGAGGGAAGAAATCCGCCGCCTCGCGGGCGTGGAACGCCGCTCAGCTTCTCGTGCCTTCCACCTGTTCCAGGAAAAGGGACTGGTTGTCTTCAGCGGCTACAAACGTTTCTTCTTTGCACATGGCAAGGAGGGCCTCAATGCCGACTGAAGCCAATATTGCGGTAAGCAAAATCGCTGCATACGCTGAGTCACCGGACGATTACATCAGGGCTGGCGGTAAAGCCTACAACGCAAAAGCTACCCGCTACGGTAATCGCGCTCATGAGACTATCGGCAAGGCACCGAGCAAACTCGCCTTCCTCATAGGTGCCGGCCTGCTCATCGCTGCTCTGATCTACTTCGAGGTTCTACCTCAATGAACCTGATCGTAGTCATTGCTGTACTGTTAGCCGCATTTTTCCTCTACCTCGCCGTCAAGGGAAAATCCAAGGACGATATTTTCCGGGCTTTCGGTCTTGATCCGGCAGCTTACGAGTTAATCAGCTCCGATCTTGGGAAAGGGCATGCAAGGAAGAGAATTCGCTGGCGTGGTGTCGGTGGGGAGCCTGACGCAATCTTCCGCCATAAGCGTAGCGGTAGGATCATCGTCGGCGAGTTCAAGAGTCGGCGATGGGCCAGGCGTGTCCGGCCGAGGGAGTATTTTCAGATCGTGCTCTACATCGGTATCGCCCGGGCCGAATTCACCTCCAACAATGTGCTTGGAATCCTCGCTTTCAACGACAAGATTCTGGAGATCGAGCACCACCCCGAGTTGTTCTCCAACCTGATTCAACTCCGAGTTGAGGTTCTTGCCTCGATGAAAAAGAAGAAGGCGCTTAATTCGCGCCCTCTCCTTTCCAGATTCCGGTTCTCGCTACCATTCAAACTGGAGCGCTTCTGACCTCAGGTCTCAGGCCACCTCAACCAGGCGGTCTACTGCCGGCAGGAAGAGCGCCAGCTTCACTGGCAGGGTGACACCGGCATCCTGGACCGCCTGCTTGTATTCCCGCATTTTGGGCGCATAGCGATTCACTTCCCGGCTGAGGAACTGCTCAACAGGCATTCCTTCCGGGCAGTCCGGTGTTTTCCAGTCAATGATCCAGTACACCCCATCATCAACGAAGGGACGGTCCAGGTATCGATGCACCCACCGCGAGTTTCGGTAGGAGCTGACCTGGACTTCTTGGCCACCACTCTCCCGCTTTTTGAGAATCCACCGACCATGGGTGCTGCTGATAGTCCGCTCCACCAGGTGGTGGATTCGCGCAACACCAGCAGGGACTTCAGCGGCGGGATAACCTTCACGACGCAGAAGTGCGGCGATCGCCTGTTTCTTGGTTTGCAACCGCTCGATGCTCCAGGCCTCGATCCCTTCTTTGGAAATCAACTCGACGACTCGGTGATAAACAACCCCGATAGTCTTCGCTCGGTAGTCATTACCCTCCTCTTCCCTCAACTCGTCTGCCAGTTCGTTCTCGGTCGGGATCTGATCGTTACTCGCCGCAGGGATGAAGATGCCGCGCGGTAGTTCGACGGTGAACGATGCGCTCAGTCGCGCCTTCGAGGGAACCTCTACTGACACGTCAGCGGTAATGGGTACACCCGGTTCAGCCTCGTAGAAGTCCTCCTCAAGCTCAGGCCAGAGGCAGCTCAGCAGCGAACCGGAAGCTACTCGGATCGGCTTGTCCTCGTCGAATTTGTCGACAGCCGCCAGCAGGTAGCAATCGCATTTGGCGCGGGTAGTACCCACGTACGCCAGGCGCGACACCTCATCCAAGATGTCCTTCTTGACTTGTCGACCGATGAACTTGAAAAGCCGGCTCTCTGGAGAGGATTCGTCTTGGTCACCAACATTCGGGGCCAGGGCAAAGGTGCCGGCCAGGTTGCGCCAGTAGAACAGCGGTGTGTCGTCGGTTGCACCGGTTCGATTAAGGCCTGGCAGGATGACGCTATCGTATTCGAGGCCCTTGGCGTTGTGGATTGTCATGACCTGGACAACCCCTGCTTTGGGTGATGCATAGAGGTTATCCAGGGCACGGAAGAACGCTTGCGGGTCCTGCAGGGCCCCGTTGCTCGTGTGCTGAGCGAGCACGCGGAAGACGGTCTCCACATCAGCCATTTCGACGGAATCAACGGTAGCAGGGCCGCCCAGGGCAACCCAGGCGGCTTTAGCGGCCCAAACCAACTCAGTGCCGCGCGCGGAGCGTTCGATACGCTCCATTACCTTGTTCAGGCGTTCAACACGCACTTGGCCATCTGGGCTCAGAGTGGCAATCAGCTGATCATCATTCAGGGCACCACGGATCACCTTGCCGCCCTGAGCAATGATCCGGCAATCGTCCCATGATAGGCCTACGAACGCCGAACGGAGCATTGCCAACCACGAGGTACGATCAGCTGCGTGCCAGAGGGCGCGGATCAACGCGATTACTTCAGACACTGGGGCGGATTCGGCAATTGGATCGATATTCTGGCCAGCTGTAGGAATTCCCGCTTCCTTCAGGGCTGGCAGGATGTGCTTCAGGTGAGACCGCCCACGTACCAGGATAGCAATGGTCTGCTCCGGGTTCTTGGCCAGGGCCTCCTTGATGATATTCACCACCTCCTGAGCTTCACCAATGGGGCCAGTGGTGATGGGCCGAATATGCACGCCCCCGTCCACGGTTCGAAACGGAATCGACGGCACGAAAGGAAAGTCGGACTTGGCGAACACTTTTCCGTAGGCTCGGTTATTCCACTCCACCACACCCGGCGCAGAGCGGAAATTGACAGTGAGGCGGTGAATCTCCAGAGACTTCGGACCGAACACCTTGCTCATCACCATGTTGATGAACAGCTCCACGGTTGCTGCTCGGAACAGGTAGATGGATTGGAAACCATCACCACAGAAAAATACCGATCGCGAGTCATCGTCTTCCCAGTGTGCGACCAGGCGCTGCAGGAGCTCGAACTGAGAGGGCGAAGTATCCTGAAACTCGTCCACCATCAGGTGGTTGATACGGTCCTCGTCCAACAGAGCGTCGCCGACTTCGTCACCGAGGCCCAAGGACTGGATTGCGCGCTGAGCTACTTCCTGGAAGTCGATCGTGGCGGTGCCATCGAAGGTGAGGGTTAGGTTCGCGAGCAGGTAGCGCAGAATCACTGTGAAGTGCTGGCACATCGCGGCGCTGCCCTGAGGGTACTGCAGGTCTGGAAGAGTCTTGAGCGTGACCAAGGCTTCGCTGTAGAGCTCCACCTTTGGATCGTCCTTCAGCCCCTTGAGCAGGGCGTTCATGTCCTTGGTGAGCGGCTCGCCTGCGGGGAAGCCATTCTTCACGTTTACGGACTTGCGAAGAGTGTTTTCGCTTGTAAGAGCAAACCCGGCAAAGCCGCGCAGATAGTCCAGGGAGGTCTGGTTGATGGCCAAAGCGGGACGCTGGGCTGCCCACCCGAAGCCATCGTATACCCCGGAAGCGTGCTGCAGGATGTCCATCGCCTGGGTCAACGGAGAACCGCCCAGTACCGTGATTGCCTCGGCGGCATGCTTGGCAACCATTTCAGCGATCGCCAGCTCCATGCCTGGGAGGTCCAGGGTCATGATCTCGCCGGCCCACTGATCGCGCTTGGAGAGCAGCGCCGAGAACATCGGCACCAGCAGTTCGAAACGGTTGCGGGCGAAGGTGAGCACTGCTTCCAGCGCGTCACGGAGCTCTTCAGGGATATCATCCGAGTTCACGCTGCCAAGGGTGTCAAGAATCGCGCTGCGGTAGATCAACGCAGGGTCCTCGACGGTTTTACCGCCACCCAGTCCACTCATGATCGGTGTTTTGCCGGCCAGGTAGGCGCAGAAGGCATCGAACGTCATGATGCGCAGGCGAGACGGGTTCAAGATCAGGTTCCAGCCCAGCAGCCGATCACGTTCGAGAACCAGGCGGCCGAGCTGATACAGCGGCTTCTCGTGAGCTTGGACCGGTTCCACTCCTGTGGCAGCCAGGGCCAGGGCACTGGTCACGCGCTCCAGAATCTCGCCGGCGGCCTTGGTAGTGAACGTAATAGCCAGAATCTCTTCCGGGCGCTCTACTACCGTGAGGCAGGCCAGCATGCGGAAGAGAAGCTGAGTGGTTTTTCCTGATCCTGCGGGGGCGAGGAGTGCCAGCGAGCGACGGGGGTCAATGGAGTCCGCCCGGGCTTGGCCGTCATGAGGATTAGCAGCTGCTATGGCTGCAAAGATCGGCTCAAGGTGAGGGATGGCAGGTAGGGATTGGAAAGCGGTCATCAGTGCGGCTCCGTTCGATTGATGGAACCAGATTAACGGCCGCTTTGTGTGCCACCACCCCTTACGGCTGAAGCCAGAAAGCCACCTCAGGATACTGCGGTAGCGCTCTATACGGAGTCTTTCGCCGTACACAGAAGCCACCATGGGAAAGGCCGTTGATGCCTATGTAGGAGTTGGCCTGTAACAGAATCCTGATGTTTCGACCTGAACCGTCGTACTCGTCGTCCTGGATTATTACCTCTGGCGGGAATTCCAGGAATCGTCCTGCCGCCCAGGCCCAGGCCGTAACCTCAGGGTCAGTAGCCTGGATCACTGCACGGTAGAGAGGGCTGTCCGGCTCCTGCGCCAGAAACTCAGGATCTTTGAGCATTCGGTTGAAGCTTGCGTAGAGGTTCCCAGACATCCAGTGCCGGTAGCGTTTTGGGACCACTGCCAGGTGCCCAGCCTCATGTAGGAGCCCTGATGCAGGGCAGCGCGGATCTACCTGGAGGCCGCCATCCTTGATCCTGACGTGATCAATAAACCCGGCAGCCCCAGGGACGACTTCCACTGAAAGGCCAATGTTGCGAAGAAAGGAAAGAGCCCTTTCCGCAAACTGACAGAGCATTTCTGGTGGTGAGGTTTGTTCCACGATTTGGTTCTCAAAGGAGGTTCCCCTGGCCCTATGGGCCAGGGGACGGGATCAACGGGTGAGGATACCGAGATACTCGTATCCCATGGGAAGCGGTGCGCCATTCTGCAGCCAGGCCTCCCCGTCGGTGAAGCCCTGACTCATTTTGTCCAACGCATTCGTCCACGCCTCGCACTGGCCATCCCAAGCGCCCTCGGTATCCACGCCACTATGCTTGCCGGTCCTTGGTGCCAGCTCACCCGTGAAATTGGATCGGGTATGGAACCCCAGGCTCTTGCTGTTGACCTGTGCCAGCGCGATACCGTCGATTCGCTTTCCGCCATTCTGTTGGAAATCAATCTTGGTCGCGTAGATGGGCAGTTGAGGCTCCGTAAGAGTGTCAGCGTTCAGGCTGGTCATCCTCATCGAAGCTCCAGACTTGTAGTCAATCACCACGTCCCTGAACTCAGATTCATCCTCGGTCAGAAAAATGCGGTCGCGCCGGTCGACCTTGACGGTAATGTTGACCAGTCCAACTGCAATGTCATGTGGCTCCTCGAAGCCGAGGACCTCGAAGTCGTGTGTGCGCTTCGACTCCAGATAGAGCCAGTCATTTATCAGCGATTCCAGCCGCAGTCGCTCAAGCGCGATAACACGCTTTCCGTAGCGCCAGACCAGTTTGTTCAGCAACTGCTCCGATGCTTTCGAAACCGTGTCGCGGATCTTGTCAAACAGTTGGCCGTGACTCATGGCCTTCAACGCTTTCGAGGTCCGAACGTCAGTCCAGAACAGTTCGAGGACCAGGTGCACCATGGTTCCCTGAATGCGTGGGTCGAGACCGATGACAGGCTCCGGGAACATTTCGGCGCGCAGTCGATTTCGAGCGAAGGACAGGAAGGGCGCTTCTGCATAGTCCTTGAAGATTCTCACCCCGCCTTTGATCCAGGCGAGCTCATCCGCGGATACGGGGGCGACCGTTTCAGGGACCACTTGGCTGCGATCGAGGATACCCAACAGTTGGTCGACAAACAGCCCATGAGAATGTACGGAAGGAGCTGCTGCTGGCCAGGAACCGAACAGTTCGCTACAGGAAACCGAGGCGCCTTTGTCGTTATGACCGGGGCAGGAAACTGTTACATCAGCACTCGTGCTCAGCAGTGCTGCGACCACCTTCTCTGCCCGAGCCAAGGCGCCCTCACTGGAGGCGCCTGGAATCCCAGCCGCCACCTGGAGCTCCAGCGGTAGGAAGGGGGAAGGCTCCACTCGGGCGGGCAACACGGTACTCGATGCCCCCAGTACCCACACTGCGTCGAAGTGCAAGCCGATTGCATCCTCATACCCCAGGATCGAAACCGGGGCCACGTGCGAGATACGCGGTTGGAACTGACGGGTATCGATGATTTCCCGCAGCCACATGTACGCCCGAGGATATTCCACACGACCAAGCTGTGTGTCGAGGGTGCGGAACAGGGTCAGTGCCTCGTCCCAGGCCTTCATTGTCTGGAAGTTGGCCGAGTCGAGTTCTTTGCCTCCCGGCCAGCCCATCCCTACCAGCGCCTGGCTGAACTGCTCCGCCCATTCCGACGGATAACGCTTCGCCGCTCCGTTGAGATGGGCAGCAAGATAGCCTGCGAAGCGTTCCCTGAAGTCAGGGACTGCATCACCTTTGTATACGCCGATTGCTCGCAGGAAGTCCTCTCCACCCATGGAAAGGCCCATGTTGTCGCGCAGCCAGATATCCAGCAATGCACGCGCGCGGCCTTCAGAAGTTTCACCGCCGATCCACGGCGAGCGCAGAACACGACTGAAGGCCTCGGAGTCCGCCTCTTGAGGAGTGATGGACAGAAGGTCCATAGCGGCACGGACCAGAGGGCGACTGCCCAAGGTCGCGCCACTGGAGATATCCCATGGAGTCCGCATATCAGCATCGGACTCGCCTGGAATCAGCGTTGCCGGGCTGCAGTGCAGCGAAAGTGCCTCAATCAGCGGGGCTTGGAAATTCCGAATATCGGGTACCAGGATCGCAAGTTGGGGCGCCGCGAGCGGAGTGTCAACGTAAGGTGAGAGGTGATTATTCACCCATTCTGCAACGAGCGTGAACTCATCACCCTGGTTCGTTGCACGGATCAGCTGAGGTGTAGAGCGGTCACCGGCGACGTCCACTTCTTCCACTTCGACACCACGAGCAGCAATTGCCTGGAAGAGCACTTTCTCTGCAGGGTTCATGTCGAGGATACCGACAATGACAATTTTGCTTGGAAGCTCAACCAGACCTTCTTGAACCGCTTTCAGCAGCAAGCCTGGGAGCTGAGCTCGGAAGACTACGCCCTGGGAGGAACACTCCCGACGAAGCATTTCTTGCAGTTGCCAGAAGACTTCCAGCTCGCGCTTGAACCGGAACCGTTCTTGATCCATCGGGATCTGGTATTTGAGGGCTTCGGAGTACGCGCTACCAATACGGCGAGAGGTCGCAGTAGAGGAAATCAGCGTTGCTGGCATCAGGCCGGAGCTATCTGCGAGGCCCTTCACCACTGCCAGTTCCTGTACCGGATACAGTAGTTGCTCTGCCGGCATCAGTTCGAGCCACGCATTTTCGATCCACGACGTGACGGTTTGAATTCGCCCTTTGTTAAACCAGGCTTTTTTGCCGGACATGGACTGCAGCAATGCCGACTGTAGCCTCAGATGGCGGGCAACCCGCTCGGTAGATGTCAGCACCAGGGTGCCTTCGTTCAGGTCGCTCAACTCTTTCAGGAATTTCATCTGTTCTGGTCTCCACAGTAGATGGAGCCAGATTAACGTCCGTCTGCTGTGCCACCACCCGTCGGGCGAACCAGTTTCGCATGCAGATTTTCACACCCGACCACCGGATTTGGGGCAGTCGATTTCCACTATTGGGGAAAGAGCCGAAGCGATTCCCCTTCCATGATGATCAGCCGTCCCCGAAGTATTGCTGTAGGAGCTTGTGCAGGGCCTGGCCTGGAACTCGCTCTGGTTGTCCAACCAGTCATGCACCTTGGCAGCCGCCATCCCTCAGCCATTGCCTATGAGTGTTTGCTCCGTGTGGTCGAAGGGACCCAGTTAGCTGCCCCCGCGCGCTTGATTGCAAGCGCGGAGGCTGATGGCTCGATTGTCGACCTTGATAGGTGGGTGGTCTCTCAAGCGGCTCGGATCGCTGGAGCGTTTCCGAATGTGCACCTCTGGGTGAACGCCTCGCAGATCTCCGTCAGCGATATCCGATTCATTGAGCACGCAATATCGGAGTTTGACCGACACGGAGTCACATCCCGAATGACGTTCGAGATCACTGAATCCGCTGATGGAGATGCCTGCAAAATCGTTAAAGGTTTGGAGCGTCTCAACCTCAAGGCGATGCCTGTGATGCTGGATGACATGAGGGATGGATTCGCGAAGAGGCAACTCTTGATGAACCGCGCTGTGACCGGTTGCAAGCTGTCACGTCGGACCACACGAGACATCGCTGAGAGCCCTGCAGTCCGGGGTGAGGTAGAGAAGCTTGTGCGTGACTGCAGGGCGGCAGGGAAACGTGTGGTGCTCGAGGGGATCGAGGACGCAGCTGAGCTTGAAATTGCCAGGGCTCTGGAGATCGAATTTTGCCAAGGCTTCTACTTTGGCCGCCCGGCACTTCCAGAATACCTTTTCGGTTGAACATCCCGTACTTTAGGAGTTTACCTAACCGGCCGAGCCCGTCCCTCTCGGTCCTGGAAGGCAGACCGGGGATAGCCGATCTGGCTTACTTTCAGCTCTCAACCACGTCTTTGGAAGCGGAGGCTTTGTAAGAACAGGCAATGGTCAAGAGTACAGTCAAGGTGAGTCCCGCGAATTGCCAGTTACCTAAAGACTCATCACCTAGCAGAACAGGAACCATCTGTCCTACGGAAAGCATTCCGAATGCGAATACTCCCAGGTGATATGCAGTTTTTCTCATGTTGTTGCTCCTGTTCAGTTTTGAGCCTTGATCAAATCTTTGCTTTTTGGGTGCTGATCCACTTCAGGCCGGCATCATTGCTGCTTTGACTGCTGCAGCGAAATCCTCCAGCCCCTCGACCAGCGCCCAGCGCTCGACCAATGAGCGCACTGTAGGTTCACCACCCGCAGCTAACTCAAGGCCAGCGGTTTTCGCTGCTCGGAGTTGGGAATCACTGAGCTTTGTACCGCTTGCTGCCTCGAATACCCCCAAAATGCTGTCCGCGTCGCTGTGGAAGGATGATGCAAGATTCAGGACGCGGGGCTCGCCAGCATCCAGCTGGATTAGTTCGCCAGCTTTGAACAATTGCCAATACTCATCTTGGGAGCGCAACGGGGCGTTGGCCATCTGATCGAGCGCGTCAAGCAAGGGCTTGACCTGCTCAGTCTCGATGCCAAGAACTGCATTTTGCAGATCGCGCACATTCGCTCCTTCGGGCAGATCCTGGAGTATTGAAATCAAGGTCTGCCTCAGGCCCCCTTCAACCTTTACACCTGCCGAGCGTTCCAACAGCTGAACTATGAATTCGGTTCCGGAAGAAGCTGTGTTCAATGATTTAGTTACCATTAAATGCCCCTGCAACAAAGCTAATGCTTGCACAAACAAGTAGCACTGCCATTACGTAAACAAAAGGCCGTATGTTGCGGTGGAGAAATCTTACTGCCAGAAAGTAGCACGCAACCCCAGCTGGTAGTCCAATATACCCTAGGGAGTACAGCCATTCGCTGTGCATTATATGTGCGCGAAGCAATACGCCAAAGCCGCCTAATAGCATGCTGTAGCACAGCAGAGAATATATATTCTGTATCACAAAGCTCAAAAAGCTGATCCTTCCTTTGCTAGGTGCTTCGTTTTGATTGTTCATTTAACTCTAACTCCTTCGTCTTCCCTGCGTTTTTGTTGCCGATTTCCGTCCGACAAAACGACTTCTATTGTGCTTAAGGCAGGGGGCATCGCTTCTTGCGCCAATCGCTCCTGAGATTTCTTCACTTGGATTCTGCGATCGATCATAGATGGGAATTGCGAGGCTACCAGCATGAGAATTGCCACTGGTGTGAAGATTGACAGCACGACCCAACCACCTCCCATAGCGCCGCGTTTCTTTGGTGTACTTGGCTTGGTAGTAGCACTCATAGCTGCCCTTGAAAATTCCGAAGTGATTCAGGATAACGGTCATTGATGTGGTTTGTAGGCCAACAAGCTCGGCGTCCCTGCCTTGTAGTTATGACTCAGAGCTCGTTGATCCTTCCACGACGATCTGTGAATTCGCGTACTTCTTCTCGCGACACCTTATTGGCTGTTACCCACGCCATGGCTGTTTCCGCCATGTTCCGCCGCCCTTGGCGCTTCATCTCATTCGCCAGCATAGGCAGCTTCTCCGGACCACCCTGCAGGATCTGACGCACAGCTCCAGTTACCTCGATCGACTCATAGATGGGAAGTGGAGCACGCTGCCCGTCCGAGAAGCGGAGCATGTGCTGCCAGAAGATTCCGCGCAGTGTCTGTGGGACAAGTCTTTCATACCGGGGATCAACCAGTGCCAGCATCCGGGTGTACGCATCGGGTGCGCTATCAGCGTGGATCGTCGCGAATACGGAGTGACCTGTCGATGCAGCGAGCAGAGCGGCGTTGGCCGTTTCAGGATCTCGGATCTCGCTGACCATGATGGTTTTTCTGTTCTGCCGGACACAGTCCCGGATGGCCTGCTCAAAGCTTTCTACGTGCTCTCCGACCTCTCGCTGAATGACGCCACCGCCTTCGAAGATGTACTCGATGGGGTCCTCACAGGTACCGAGCAACCCTCTTTCGAGAGGGTCCATATTCTCCAGCGCTGAGAACATGGTTGTGGATTTACCCGAACCCATCACGCCTGCGAATAGCGTCAAGCCAGCACCTTTCATGAGGGACTTAACGACGTTGTAATCGAGCTTCAGGTCCTTTTGGAAATTCAGCTTGCCCTGGAGTAGGCGGCGCATCGCGATTACCCAACCATCCATTGAGTTGGCCAGGTTGCAGCGGTAACGGTAACCATTAAAGGGGATCGTGAAGTCAGCAGATTTGCGCTTATTCCCCTTCCCTTTTTCCGCTAGCATTTTTTCATAGAAATCCTTCCAGATCGGCAGGATCTCCGGGCTGTGGACCTGGCCAAAGTTGTCGACCATCTCCATGGTGCGCTCGCTGAGTGTGATGTTCGTCGCTTCCTTGGCAAACGCTTCGGCGTCGAACTCCTTGGGTTTAAGCAGCATGGAATCTCCTAATACAGCGTGACGGGACCGCTCAACAGCGGCTCGATACCGTTGCGAGCAATAGCGTGCGCAACGAAGCGCTTCGCACCGAAGCATTCATCGTTGGGCTTATTGGGTTTGGCGAACTCCAACAGACATGCGTTCCGGAACTCGCAGTGCCGGCATTCGGGATTGTTGTTCCGCGTGCTCTGTCGCCGCATGTACAAGATCCTCTCCCGAGAGCAGAGGATGTCTCGGAACGTTGTCTCCGGCTCCAGAATGTTGCCGAAGGAGTGCATGTACTCCTTCCACCCATCCCGATAGTTGGGCAGTACAAACTTTCCATCAGGGAGTAGAAACAGGGTCTGCCCTGCCATGTTGCTAAGGTCGCTGCCGGCGGCGCGATTGACTGCAAAATGAGCCTCACCAATGCTTGGCATCTTCAGCCCCTGGACCTTGCCCCTGTACCAGTGGTTGAGCATCTCGATCATGAAGTCGTTGAAGGCAGTCATGGTTGGGGCGAAGCGATCGTATTGGCCAGGCCTGTCGTTCTGCTCGTTCAGCATGAAGGGCAACCAACCAGTCTCCTCGACTCCAAGTTCAGCAAGCAGATCCAGTGTCCGGGATGCGCCTTGTTCCAGCAGAGCAGAGTTGACCACGCTGATCGTGGCCACTTTCAAGCCGCGGCCTACTGCTTCACGTACCTTGGCCTCCCACTTACGCACGTAGTTGCTGGAGCGCATGTCTCCGTCGTAGGAGGTCTGAACATAGCCATTACAATGCTCATGCCAGATTGGCGCCCAAACATCGAGGTCTACACCAAGCATCGAGGTGAGCATCACATGCCGGACTTCATAGCCGGCCGATGCCGGCAGTTCCTCATCCATGATTCTTGAGTAGGCGAGAAAGTATTCAGGGCCCGCCGCGGTGGGCTCACCGCCGTAGTTGTAGGCGATGATCGTCCTGCGGGGCGGCTGCTGCTCCTCGAAGTAGGTGTGAATCTTCCTGCAAACCATCCTGAAGTCGTCGAGCGACATCAGAGTCTTGTCGCTGCGCTGTTCCTTGCTCAGGTAGCAGTGCTTGCAGTTGTAAGGGCAGTACAACGACGGCATCAAGGTGAAAACGAAATACCCGTTCTCAATTGTGTCCGTGAGGCCTTCAAATGGCTCACTTTGCGTTACGGGCAGCACGGATGGCCTCCTCGTTTACTACCAGGCGGTCACCGGCAGATTGCTCAAGCAGTTGTGCAATGCTCGGTGTCGGTTTGTGGCCAGGTTCCATGTTGATCTGCAACTGATGTGGGTTACGTTCGAGCGCCTGGTCCAGCGCTATCTCCTCAGGAGTGCGCTCACCTGAACCCGCTCCCGTTTTCTTTTCCAGGCTCACGAGTGTGTCAACGCTCAGCAAACGCTTCCCATACGAGAACAGCAGCTTTGCGAGAATCGGAAAGATCGAGAGAAAACTGGGCCCTTTGTCAGTGGTCATGGTCAGCCCACCGCAATGAGGTTCTGAGGCAGCTGGTTTGCGCCCTGCAATACGGACTTCGGTCGCACTCCCTCTTCCTCTACCAGGAAGCGAACCCTCTTGATGAAGGTCTTGAAGCCCGGGCACTCGTCCTGCTGATTCCACTGCTCGTGAAGAACGCCGCAGTTGGCCTGGCAAAGCATCCTCTCATCGCAAGCCCGGCAGGCAGCGGGAAGTCGCCTAGCATTGGCCACTTCTTTCAGGTAGCTCGGCGAGGTGAGGACGTCATGAATGGTATTGACGAATTCCACGGCCTTGGAACCGTCACCTTGAATCACCTCGCGCGTTTCAAAGATGTTCCCATGGCTGGTGTAATCGTTCGTACCGCCTTTCTCGATGCAGCTGATAGTCCGCCCATCGGAGTCGATATCAAGCGCACCATGGACAATCGGGCAAACCACGTCATCTAAACTCTCGCCGCGGTAGACAGCCTCCAACCAGGACTCACATGGGTTGATCCAGAGGTCGGTTATGTTTTCGCGATGCTTTAGGTACCAGTCAAGCGCCTCGATATAGAACTGAGCGGTCTCACGGTGCTTTGGTTGGATGAGCTTCGCATTGAGGTCGCCGTCACCTGACGGGATGAAGAACCCGAAGTGCATCTTGGTGAACCCAAGGTCGACCAGCTCCTCGATCATCGCAGCTGCTCCGGCTTGAACGACCGGCCGTACAAGTGCCGTGGTGACAGAGAAATCTTTCGGCCCCGAAACCCCCGGCATCTTGGATTCCGCCATCAGGGTAACCACGTTGCGCCGCCAGATTTCTTCCTGCTTACGCTTGTTGAATCTCGTTGACCGTTCGTAGCTGGTGGACACCTTATCGAACAGACGGGCCACCTCAAGGGCTTCTTGAGTCACCAAATTGGTGACAATAGAAAAGTCGACTGCCTGGGGGATGCCTCGCAGCAGAGCCTTGGCTTTCGGGAGCGCGGATTCGAAGAACCGAACCCCTAGCATTGAAGGCTCCCCGCCAATCACATGGATGTCCACGTGGTTGTAGCGCTGGGAGAAGTTGTGATCGGCTTGCATGTGCTCGACGATGCCCTTCACAACATGCAGGAATTCTTCTTCCGTCATGTCGGGGCTCTTGTCCTTTTTGTCCGAAAGGATGTAGCAGTGGGAGCAGCGCAGCTGGCAACGTCGAGTCACGTTTATTTGAAATAGAAAGCTGTTTCGCCCGGTTGCCCCGGACGATGAAATGCCTGGCTGCATTAGGTAATCCTCAGGGCGAGCGCTGTCCGTAGATCGTTGTGGCGGCCCTTCTCGGAAACGTCTGTAACGCTGACTCGAGCCTGCCCAACTCTTGAACAAGTTGATGCTTCTGGATGTAAAAATCGGGATGGGTGTGAGGTAAGGACCACTAGCCCAGTGCTTACGAATTCAAGCTCCCGATGATTGAACTGAATCGAGGGCAACCGAGCGGTGATGACCTTCCAGAATGGGTGAAGACCGGCCTGCTGCCTGATATCGGGTCTCAAAGGAAAGAGTAGATGCTTCCCTGGGGCACCGCGGCAAAACCCACGGTCACTCTGCAGCGCTGTGTCCTTGATAATTGAGACTCTACCCGTCTGCTTGCAGCCCTCACAGAGCGCGCCGATTGCTGATGCAATGCTTGCGACCTCGAAGCCCTTGCCGAAGCGTGATCCGAGTACCTCCGCCATTTCATCAGTCCAGGTGCTGAAGATGGCCAGGTTGTTTGCTGAGTAGTGAGGATTAGGCCACGATTCGATGTCGAGATTATCGGGGCTTATCAGTACCTCAAAACCGCATTCGGCCAGATGTAATGCCAGGGCTAGGCTGACCAGAACATCGTTCCCGACCACCAGGACCTCTGGGTGCAATGAGCCGTAGATGCCATCGAAACAGGCATCAATTACTCGCAGCAATCTCCCGCGCCAACTCAACTCCACAGGCGAAGTGATCAGGGCATCGTGGAATCTGAAACGGCGGAGTGATAGCTGATTTCTGCTCATCGGAGAGCTTCTCCGTAGCGTTTCCGTACAGTGCTCCGCATTACGTTCTCGCGATATCCGAACTGCCCAATGAGGGTGTACCTGGGCTTATCGGTGTTGATTGCGGTGACCTGGTGAACCCACCGCGGATTGGTGTTGATGCACCAAACAAGCGTCCCGTGATTCGGGGAAACCGAGGAGTGAACATGGATGTCCTTGGTGATGAACCCCATGTCGTCGATATCGCCTTCACCGAGTTGAAGCAGGCCCCCGTCCTCGGGGGTCCACAGCTCGTCGCTGAGATAGACCATGCAGATCAAGTGCATGGGGTCGTATGCGTCGTGATGCCATCCCATAGAGTCACCACGTCGTCCACGCTGCAGCATGACATTCACTCTGCTCCAATCCCCCATGTGTGCCCGGAAGTGCTCAAGGTCTGGGCTGCTGCCGAGATTCTCCATGAACGAGAGATACTCTGGCGGCACGTTCAAATTCTTCGAGGGGTCGTCGGACTCCCACTCTGCAATGTCAGGACTTCCAGGTTTGTCAGGAAGGAAAGTGTCCTGCTTGACCAAGCGAAGCAGCGCATCAGCTTGGTCCTTGGGAATCGAGCCTACACAGTGTCCAGTGCGGAACAAGTCATTCAGTACCACGGAAATTCCTCGGCTATGCAGAGGCCAGACTTGCCTTGAATAGGCCGTCTAGCTTGTGGTTGTGATGTCGGGTTTCGATGCGGTGGAGCCAGCCTCTAACCTCCTCCAGTCCGTGTTCCTGAATGCCGGCATCGATGCGTCTGAAAAGCGCCTTCCAACTCGCACAGTGCGCAGAGCGGCCATACATGCCGTTCCCTTGTTGGATCGATTCGAACATGCAGCCGCCCTGGCACTCCTTAACAAATGGACAGGCCTGGCAGTCGGCAGAGAGCCGCCCTGAACGGGCCGCCAGAGCTTCTAACAGTCCCGTATCGATCACACCGTCCAATGCATTGCCCACCCGAGATAACCCCGCGTCCGCCATTTCTTGGCACACGTGTAGGTCGCCATTCGGCTCCAAGCTGAGAGACCGCTGAGTGCAGTCCGCCTGGAATGCGCAGGCATGTGGCATCTGGTGGTTACCACCGGCTAAGGACGCCACGCGCGCGGTGGTGAGGTGGAAAAAGGGCTCCACGATAATCGGGTAGCGCATAAACCAGTCGTCGAAGGTCTCTAGGAGTGCCTTCATCGTCCGTTCTGCCCCTTGAAGGGCTTGGCCAGGCGTTCCTCCCTGAAACAGCGGACGAAGTGTCAGCATGCGGCCTTCTCGTGCGGCGAGCCGAGTCTGTTGCCTAGCAGAGTTCAAGCCTGACTGATCCAGGACGAAGACCGCGCCCGGGGTGCTCCGCTGGTTTCGAAGGTAATGGTCTGCCTCTTTCCAGATCAGCCGGTAGTTGTCCGCCGAGCCTTTCACTGTGCGCGCCTGGCTGAAATCGTCAACCGAGGTGCCAAGGCGGCCTTCGAACAGGTCGTATAGTCGACTAACTTTCTCCGGAGTGCCGATCAGGTTGCTCTGGGCACCATCCTGCATCTCTATTCCGTGTTGGGCGCACGCTTTCCGCAAATACCGAACGCACTCCTTCAACTCTTGGTAAGGAACGGTGAGGATTTCGCCCCCTATGTACTGGGCCGATAGGAACGTCGGCGCAGCCCCGATCTGGGGGAGTGCTCGGTTGAGGATGAAGTCAATTGACTTCATGAAAGCGGCAGGCGACATCCGCGACGAGGCATTCTCCATCCAGCTGCTGCAGTAGCTGCAGTCCGCGTTACATGACTTCGTCATCCGGATGTGCAAGGTGAAGGGCTGATGAATCATGCGGCGAGCTCCATGGCAGCCATTGCCTCCCGGCACATCAGCACCACTTCATCGAGATGCGCGCCCCCCAACAGCGCCCGAACTGGGCTCCCTGCGGCTAGGTCAGCGATGATGTTTTCAACCAGGCGCGCGAGCTTCCATTGCTGCCGGTACCGGATTTCGCTGATCACGCGCACTGGATCGAAAGTCAGGTACTGGTAATTGCCAAACAGGATGTGACGGAAAAGCTCCTCACCACCCTCCTCTGCAGCGTCTGCATACCAATTTTTCGGCGTGTCGATCTGCGCGCCGATCGCATCATAGAAGAACAAGCGTTCGGCCCAAGACTTCCCGAACAGGGCGCCTGGCATCATTTCTACGAGCCGGGGTCGGTCGAACTCATTGAAGAAGCTGTCGTAGGCGCCGGCGAAAGAATCCTCGATCAGGGGGACTTCCCGGCCGCGCTCAATGTTCGCGGTTGCAACCCGGAGCCGAAGCGCCCCTTCCCGCTTCCTGGCTTCCATCACTGCCAGGTACTTGGAGCGGTCGGTTTCAGCGCCAGCATTGGCCTTGGCCTGCAGCCATACCCGCTTTAGGCCAGGACAGTCTCCGTCGGCGATGATGCTGCGCAGGTTATGGTGAAGGTTCTTGTGCCACGCCCATCCACCGGAGCACACGACGGCAAACTCACAAGTGCCACACTCCTCGTAGGGCATGCTGTGGCGCACCAGCATCTCTGGGGCATTGTTGAAGATTGCCTTTTCCGCGAACCGCAGGTCCTGCACTGAGAGTGGTTCAGTTGGCTGTATCGCCTCGTCACCGGTGTAGCTGGAGTTGAAGGTCACCTCGCCGTTCTGTTCTACCTCGAGGTCGTAGCTGTCATTACCCGGGTAGTGGAAATGGGTCGCGGTAACAGACGCCGTCTCCATTTCCACCAACGGGCTGATGGTCACCCCGTCGGGCACCAACTCGCTCAGAGCAAGGATGTAGTCGGACACTTCGCCGTAGGTACAAGTCTTGTGAAAGTAACTCTTGCCGCTGCCTGCCGGGTAGAGCATGTCGCAGGTGATATCGGTGATTCCGCGGCTGACGAACTCTTCGACGATGAACTTAGGCCCGCGCTCAATTACGGCCTTGCTCATGGTGATGCAGAGGGTTTTGCGCTTGATGCCGGTGATGGCCTCTAGCGTTCTGAAGTATCTGGGGAGAAGCTTGTCGTCCTTCAGGAACCGATTGGTGTCAGGTTCCCATGGTACAAACACATCCAACCCGTAGCCATATCGGTGGCCCATCTCGTTGAGAAGGCTGATGTACCCTGGGTCCTTGAAAATCAGGTTGGTACACCAAATAAGGGCGGCCTCGGCGTTGTAGTCGCGCTCCCATCCGGCCATGACCTCCAGGGTCCAGGGCAGATTTCTTTCCCAGTAGGCCAGCGGCATCATAGTCAGCTCGCCGCCGAGCAATTCGATGTTGATCTTGGTGACTTTCCGGTCTGCCTTGAACAGAGCTTCGATGCTATCGAAGGTCTTCCGGTAGAGGCCCTCGTCCATCATGGCCTTATCCCGGAGCAGCTCTGGCTTCACGTAGCAGTGGGTACAGCCGAGGTTGCAGAGGCGAGTTGGTGCAATACAGACGTTGAGCATGTCCAGGGCGTTATGCACGGCACACCTCTCCAGAGGCAGAAATGAACACCAGTGCCGAGTCCTTTTGATCCCCAATGTCGGCGCCGACCACGTGCGGCACTCGAAGACGCCTGGCGTGCTGCATGAGATGAGACAGCGCAGAACCTTCGCGAACGACAAGCGCGCCTGCGCGCGCTATCAGCGGGAGATAGCTCATTTCCGCTCGGTCAATCAGCAGTGCGTCCCCTGGTTGGAACTCATCTTTGCTGGCCAGCCGCAGGCAGATGCCTTTAGCTGGTACTCCCCATACGAAGGCGTTTAGCCCTAGATCTCGGTCATGACCTGCCAGTAGGTTGGCCAGCGGGAGAGGCCTGCTTTGCATTGCTACTGTTTCTAGCGCTGCCGCCCTGGAGTCAGTATCGGTACCAACTGAAACGTCTAGGGCTGACATGAGGGAGTTGACTGCCCCACGTTGCTCGATCTCGGCGAGCAATGGGCGCAAGCGCTTCAGTTCGTACATGACCTGCACCGCACTTTCATCCTTCAGCCAAGCCATTGGAGAGTCGGTAGCCTGTATAACGCCGCCGAGAAGATCGTCTCCGTCCAGACTCGACTTACCCTGGATAGCGAAGCCATTCAGCGAAAGGCATCCCATGCGCTCAAGCAGATCGGCCCGGGCGTCCGCCTCTGCCTCTTCCAATGCCGCGCCAAGTACAGTCGAGGATAGTGGCCGCGAAAAACCCTTGATGCGCGCCTTGATACGGAGTTCAGCTGCCAGAGTCGCCAACCGGTTGAATCGCCCGTACACGTCCCGAATTCGACCAAGGTCGTGGGTGACCGCTGCAATCAGCTGTTCGGTGTCGGCAGAGAGGTCGGGGAGCCATAAAGTGCGCTGCGCCAGTCGTTCCCGATGCTCTGTTTCGAAAGCTTCAATGATCGCCGCGGAGGGAAATGCAATGGTCGGGGACATCCGGGTGTAGTCAACTGCCGAGGAAATGTCCTGATAGAGCGACAACAATCCGCCAATGAAAGACTTGGCTTGAACCAGCCGGTACCTGCCTACGGTCAGTTGCTCCCCCTTGATTGCGCAAGCGGCGAGTACGGCAGCTTCCAGCTTGCCGGTGTGTGCTACTGGAGCAACGACGAAGCGGCGAGTGTTTTTGGATATACGGTGCTTGAGGCCTATTCTTCCGAGTTGGTCAGTGCTGACCTGCAGGATGGTCAGCTTCCCCGATACCGAGCGGGCCCACTCAATACTCGTGGCGCCCATAACTCGCTGCAGGCGCAGCAGCACCCGGCAGACAGCCCGGTCTCTTGGGTCGAGCCTGTTTACATCCCATATCGGTACTGCAAAACGCGACGTTGCCGCGGTGCCTGCCGTAACCTGGTCAGCATGGCCTCCTTCGCAAATGATCATGTGGTCATCGGCTTCGGTACCGAACATAGCCACCCCGAATGTTTGGCCTTGAATCCGGGGCTGAACGAAACACATACCCTCCTCTCCAGAGCGCTCTATCTCGGCAATGACCTGAGCGGCCGAGGCCCAGACCTGGTGCTCGCCGTCGGCGTATAGGGAGTCGTAGATTCCAATAGTCGTCGCCTCACAGCTCTCCGACCGTGCAGCAGAGCGAACAATAGTTGGCTTCATGCGTGCCCAGCGTGGGAGATGTCTACCCGTCGAATTGACCAGGGCAGGGGTGATGACGACGCCAGGCAGGACGTGGAAGCCATGCTCCGCAGCTTCGGCCAGTAAGCGAATCTTCTCTGGTAGGTCGGTAGGATGTACGCCCAATGGGACAGTGAACCGTCTTTTCCGATAGCGCCGGTGCGCCGTCCAGCAGAGAGCACTTAGAAGACCTGCCGTCAGTTGCACAGCGACAACCCAGTCCGTAGGCACGTCGGCTCGTACCCACTCTTCAAGGGTCCAGCTAGAAACCTGGAAGACGCCGAGTGCTGCAACCGCAACCAGCCCCTTAGCGGCCACCGTTGGAGTTGCGCAGAAGGCGATGGTCAACACTAGGGCCAGTAAGGCGCTGAACAGGAGATAGCCCTTTATGCCATCTCCCAGAAGGGAAACGGCCTTGAAGCCCGCCTCGCCAAGTTCATTGCGGGCCTTGGCCGAGAATTCGCGCCAACCGTCGTACAGGTCGGGATTCGACAGTCGCTCTCGGCTAAATAGCTCCGGCTCAGTGTTGATGCCCAGCCAGCCGGCCCCCTTTTCCGACAGGTATTCGCCGGCCAACAGTGAGTGGTAACTGCTGCGCCGGTCATAGCCCAGTCCGGCGTAAGTGGCAGTAGGGTCCAGCTTGGCCAACTCCTCGGCCATCTGGCCTCTGGCGACCTTTTCCATGTCGATGTGGACTGTCCCGCGGATGCGTTCGCGGGTAGTTGCCCAGTCTGCAGCTGGCTGGAAGTCCAGAAACACGACACGAGGCTTGCGTTCTAAGTAGGAAAACGTCTCCGAGTTGCCGAATAGTCGTTCGTCATTCTTGAAATGCCGGTAGTACGGTGGCTTTACCAGAAGCTCATCCTCAGTCGGAAGGATGAACTGAGGATCGAGGCCTCGGGACCTGAGGAGAGTTAGGATTACCCAGGTATTACCGGTGAAGTAACCTTCCGCCGCAGAGATCAGGATAGGCCGATCGCCGATGGTGGCGACGATGTTATCCAGACCGGCGAGGAAGGTTGGAAGATCCGAAATCATGTCGCCATGAAGCCAGCCGTCATGTTCAAACTGGTCCCGGGTTGTGTCACTTATGATCTGCAAGCCAGGTGTTGCGGCAATCACCTTTGGGAATTGGCTTGGCAGGATGGCCCGAGGGTCTTCCTCATTTGCAAGGTGCTTCCAGCCGTATGGATGCAGAGATTTAGTGCCACCGACCAGAAATCGAACCTCAATACCGAGTCGGGCCTTCAGAGCCTCTGAGATAGCAGCGGCCGAGCTTCCATACTGGTCGATAAGCACCACTGGCACCGACGATTCACGAATCAGCGCCAGCAATTTAGCTGGGCTTTTGCCGAGCTCTTTCGCCGACACTCCATTTCCGAAATCCTGGAAGAACGGTTCAGGCATTGGGTCAATTCGAACCGCGCGGATGGTGCGCTTGGCCAAACTGTCGATGAACTCTGCCGGGTCCATAGCCGTTGGCATCTGCGCCTGCTCATCCAGAGCAACTTCCCGAAACGGAATCTCGGTTATGCGTTCAGCCGGCGAACCTGAGTCGATGAAATTCGCATCCAACTGACTCGCCCGCTGATCATTGAGCACCAGCGCCAGCACGGCCAACCCAGCGGCGAATCCCAACGCCAGGCTTTTCACCTTGCCATGCTTGCCCGAACAGAATCGGAGGTACCCAAAGACGCCAGCGGCGATCAGTAGTGCAATTACCGTTGACGGTCCGCCGAGGAGCATTGCGCCACCGGCGATAACGACGGGGAAGGCTTGCGCGTTGCAGGACAGTCCCAGGGCACATGCGCCCAGAATCCAAGTCAGACGCATGTCATCCTCTCTTTTGTGATCTGCCAGTCCCTGATTGCCGCGTGCGCCTTTCGCGAAAAAGACACGGCCTGCAGGTGGATGCGTGACAGGTACTCGTAAGCATCCGGGGTCAGGAAATGGTCACGGCGCTGGTCCAAAGAGTCGGCAATGTCTGCAGGCACGGCGCAAGTCATCCCCCACATGATCAGGTCCTCGAACTTGAAGGACACTTCAAGCCCGCTGTTCCACCGTGGGAAACCGCCTACAACTTCAATTGGTAGGTCCATCCACCTGGCCAACTGCACGGCATCCAGGATGAAGCCAGACAGGTGGTGATCGGGCCGACGGCGAACAAAGTCCCAGATGAGGGCATCATCGATCCCAAGGGAGTGATAATTGCCGGCCAGCGAATGCGCGATGATGGAAGCTTCCTCGCCGAAGCGACTTAGTCCACCCTCGAAGACGACTTGTTTGCCCAGGCGATCGTAGAACCACAGCCGCTGCCGGACGGTGCAGCCGAAGAGCATTTCGGGTATCACCCGCACCACGACGGCAGATCTCACTGCATCAAAATAGCCTTCGTAGTCGTCGACATAATTGGTTTCGAAGAAGGCTGTGGCCTCGCCGGCAGCCGCCCGTGCGATAGCTCTGATCCTTCTCTCGCGGCGGGCATTGCCGTATCGCGTCACACCCACTTGATCGAAGCTGGTCTGAGCCTGCTTTTCCCATAGCTGGAAGAACCCTGGGCAACTGAACTCCCCTTCCGGAGCAGCCATGTACTTTCCGAGCACTTCAGGTGAGAGCTGCTTGTGAGGGTACCAACCGGAGTTGCAGGCCTGCAGGTAGGCACACCCTCGGCAGAAGTCATGCTCGTAGGACAGTTTTGCATCGAGCTCGCTGTTGTTCCCCCAAACCACCTTCAGCGCGGCATTCCGATCCCAAACATTCAGGTTGATGTATGGGCGCACCGCCTCAGTACCGGTTTGGTTCGGGTTCAGCGATAGCTCCCCGCGGTGATCCCAGTGGTACTCGTAGGCGTCGTTGAGTGTGTTCTGAGAACGGGAAAGTGTGCGGAGAGACTTCCTCATGTCGTCCAGATGGTCGACAGTCAGGCCGTAGGGAGCGCCAAGTTCAGTCAAATCCTCAATGAAACGGGCCACGTCACGGTAGTACGGCTGCGCTCGATCAAAGTAGGACCGGCCTGATCCCCACGGGAAGATCATGTCGCAGGTCACGTCGCTGATCCCGCGCTTCACGAAGGTGTCGATGATGTACTGCGGACCAAGGTCTATGAGGCCCTGCCCCATCACCAACACCAGGTTGAGCATGTTGCACTCGCCCAGCGCTTCGATTCGTTCAAGGTATTTGGGGAAGATGGCCATGTTTTTGCCGAACCGGCCACTCTCTGGTCCCTCGAAGGGGATCGCAATGTCCATTGCGGGATGCCCCTTGAACTGCCTAAGCAAATCCAGGTAGCGGTCATCCTTCCACATGAGATTCGAGCAGAAGGTGAACTCGGTAGGCGTGCCGGCAGCATTCAGGTCGGAAATACGGTCCAGAACCCAAGGTAAGTTCCGCTCCCAGAATTCGAAGGGCATCAGCGTCGCCTCCCCCCCCAGCACGTCTAAATGCAGATAGGTGACGGACTGGTCGAGATGGAATGCCTCGACGATAACCTCCACTTCGCGACGGAAGGTTGCCTCGTCTATGTATTCCTTGCGCCTGAGCAGGTCTGGTTGGATATAACAGTGCTTGCAGGCCAGGTTGCAATTGAGATTGGTCGAGATGGTGGTACTCATCATCTCGATCGACCGATTGCGTGGAAGGGCGTAGGGCAGAATGTTCATGCCCTAATAGTGGAAACCGAGTGCCCCTAATTTGGAAAAAGGGATGCTAAATCGGGTTCCGCATTTTGGTGGATCTCAGCGAGGCCTCGCGCTGGAGTTGCATCGATACGAGTTTGATCTCTGGCTCAGGGTGCTCACCTGCAGGGGGCCCCGCCGGCGAGGGATGGGAGAGCACCCAGCGCAGCAGTTGAGTATTGTGGCCGGCCAGAATGAGGTCCTTGTCCTTCACTTGCAGACCCTGGGCTAGTAGAGAGGTTTCCTCCACGATTGCGGCCAACTGGTCATCTGGCGAGGTTCTCACCCACTCCCAGACCATCGCGGGGTCCAGCTGCAGAGCCGGGGTGTCCCCGTATACCAGGTGCTCAATCACCAGGCGTTTCAGATCGTTGGAAAGAATTCCAAAATCGTCACAGCTTAGGTTTATCGTTGCTCCTACAGCCTGGTACGCCCAGATTCGCTCCATGAGCGGTCTGCCGATTTGGGCTCCAGGGTTCAGAGCAACCCGAGCATTCTCCACCTGCTTTAGCCAGGCGTAAAAAGCCAAGCCTTGGCCGGCGATCTCGTCATGGACCTGTTTGGATGTGACGCTATCCGTCGGTGACTTGAGGATGGCACGCATAGCTTCATGGTGAGTGTTCATCCGTGTATCGAACTCCCCGAATCGATCCTTCACTTTCGACCAGAGGCGCTTGTAGCCAGGGCACTCAGCTGAGTCCCATGCTCGTACATCCTCCGGTTCGGCAATTCGATAGTGGTACCAGCCGCCCGCGCAGTAGGAGTGGAACTCACATTGGAAGCAGTAGTCGTGGTAGCGGGAGAGTTTGTTATCCAGCTCCGAGGTGTTGTCCGCAAGAACCTTGAACGCCCAATCCGGATCGTCGATGTAGATCCTGGTGTCACCGAGGGCGGCCTCCGAAGTGGTCTGTGAGGCATTGAAGCTGGTGAGGCCGTCTGGCTCAACCGCCAGGTCATAGCGGAAGTTGCCGATGCACTGATAGCTGGTGCCTCGGAACATGGCGCTCGTCATCTCGTCTGCCGGCGTGAAGGTGATGCCTTTAGGCGCTATCTCGAAGAGCCTGCACAGGTAGTCACTCATCTGGGCGAAGCTGATCATGTTCGGCTGCCAGAACGCCTTGCCTGAGCCGTAAGGGCTGATCATCTTGATGCTGAAGTCGGTGACACCCAGCGGCAGGAACTGTTCCAACAGATAGTCCGGCCCCAATTCGACCGTGATCTTGGTGAGGATGACGTCGAGGATCTTTTGCCGCACCTTCAGGGCGCTGACAGTCTCGCGCCAGGCGGGCATCAGCTTATCTCGCTTACCGAAGCGGTTGGTTTCCGGCTCCCACGAGGTGTAAACGCACATTTCCGGCCAATCGCCGTACTGGTTGAACAGGTCGATGTAGTCGGCTCGCCTGCGCTGGTCAGAGAAAATGAGGTTGGATAGGACGTTGACCGAGCCCGGTGTCTTGAGTTGTGCGTTGAAGTCCCGGCATTGCTCTAGGGCGAACGGCAAATTTCGACGCCAGAACTCGACTGGCATCTTGGTGATCTCGCCGCCGATGATTTCCCACTCGACCTCCTCCAAACCGCGGTCCAGGGCTACGAGGTCTCGGACACGGTCGAAAATCCCCCTGAAAACCCCTTCCTCCATCTCGACGGGATTGGCCAACTCCGACGGATCGATGTAGCAGTGAGTGCACCGCCGATTGCACCATCGGGTAGCGGTGATGCTGATGTTGGCCTGATTCAACCGGGATTGTTTATGCACAGCGCATCTTCTCCAGTAGCAGGTCCCACATTCCCTTCCCACCCGCGCACTCCCCAGAGCCATCGGTGACTGGCACATGGGCGGGTCCGCCGGAGCAGTAGCTGAAATGAGGGCAGGACCTGCAAGGCAGGAGACGGCGCCGTTCGGCAATAACGCGGGCCAGGCGCCGGGGTGATGAGAGCAATTCGTCAAGAGGTGCGTCTTGGAGGTTTCCAAGGAACGTCCCTTCGAGATCGGAATAGAGGGGGTTTGTCGTTACAGATCCGTCCGGGTTCAGGGTCAGAAATCGATCTTCTGACAGGACGTTGAATTGGTTGTTGGCCTCGCCGGCTACCTGCTCCAGTGCGCCGATGGTAATCCCGGCGTCCCTAAGCTGCCGGCCATGGGTGGCTTCCAGCGTGTGAAGGAAGGTCCAAACGGCTGCATAGCTTGCGGTGAGCGGGAGCTCCGGCGCCGAGGATGCTTGGTAGATTGGCTCTGCCAGGAAGGTCCGGAAGTCAACAGAGATGTCGAACTCCCAGACCTTAGCCTTCGTGGAGAGCATAAGCTCCGCCAACGCGGTCGGGCCGCGCTTTATGGTCTCGGAATTGAGTTCGACGTTGACGGTACACACCACACCCGCATCCCAGAAGCGGTTCAGGCCAGTGAGGAAACGCCGGGTATACAGATCTTCTGAGCCCGATAGGCTGAACTTGTGCCCTAGGGCGAAGGTTGTCTCAACCTGGCCGTTGAAAGCCGAATGAGAGAGATCAATGAGCCAATTGGGGACAGAAAAGCAGTTGGTCACCATGGTCTGGGAAGCGTGTGGGAGTAGGCCTCGGGCCTGGTCCACGTACAACTGCATGCGACTAGGGCCCACGATCGTTGGCTCTCCACCTTCCCAGATCAGGGTCACCGGCCGGTCTGCCCAGAAATCGGATGTCAGGAAGGCTGCAAGCGTGTAGGTGGGGAGTCGCTCACCGGCGGCCCGGTTGGCCTCGGTTAAATAGCAGCGCTTACAGTCAACGTTGCACTGGCGAGTTACGTTGATGAACCCAACTGCTTCAGATTTTGCCATCACTCCCCCCTATCCCCCATCCCATTGAGATGAAGGACCGATCAGCCGACAGCGATAAGGCCGCTGGCGGGTGCAGGTACCGGTTTGGGTGCTGGAGGCGGAGGCGGGCTCACATGGTTTCCAGCCTCAAGAACTGCTCGAATCATGGAAAGAAACTCACCAGTGGCCAGCGCTGCAATCTTCGGCTCAACGTCCATCGCCACGGCTATGCGCGACGCAACGGAACCAGGTTGAACAGTTCCGTGATCGAGGTTGATGCGCTCTTGCACCTGCAGGGTGGACTCGACGCCTGCCCATGCCTGGTCCATCTCATCGATACCGAATGCTGCAGCAAATGCAGCCCCTAAGGCATTGGCGAGTTTGGCCTGGCGGGTATTCACCGGAGGGGTAGCCTGCCCCTCAACCGCGGGCTCATCCGGTGGTAGGTACTTATCCAATACCGTGTGGACTCCGTGCTTCAGCTCGTACAGCATGCCGGCAGCGTTGGACAGGCTAAGCCCCGTGGACTTACTCACCATCCGAATGAGATTGGGCAACGGTGTTCGTAGGTCGAGCTCTTCCTCCAGGATGCGCGCTCGGGAGTCACGGAACTGCGCTTGCTTGAGGTGAATTGCCTTGGCCACCTTTTCGAGGATCTCATTGAAAGCATCCTCAGTCCCAAAGTGCTCCATGATGACGTCGTGAATTACGACTTTCACGTACTCCATAACCACTTCAGGCATGCCTTCGGTGAATAAAGTATTCATCATCTCGTCGGTCGAGATGGATGCCGGAATGTGCCCTGCCGCCACACCGAAAAGGTATTCGAGGTAGCCATCGATTGGCGCGACACGGATGTTCGATTGAGGCGAGGCAAGCCACATCCTCCCGTAGGTACGGAGTACCTCGCAGTAGCGTTCCACTTTCTCGTCGACGACGGTGGTGTGCCCTGGCGGGAGCAAGTTGATGTTGAAGCCCGAGGATTCAGCGTGCATCAGCAATTCGTCGGGCGATACGGTGCAATCGTAAGGGATGTCGATCGACACCGAATTGAGACTGCCGGCAGCCAAGATCAAGCTGAAAGTGAAGTCGTCGCTGGGAAGGTCCGGTGAGTCTGGGTGACTCTGCGCACGCAAGCCCACGTGACAGGCATCGCGAGGGATGCGCTTGAGAGTCGTGTCGCACTCTACGTTGAAGTACGATACATCCCGCTTGATCTCGTGTTCGGGCGAAGTCTGAAGATGGCTGGACTGTGCAAGGAAGATCCCTTCAAGGTCCGAAACTCTCATTCCAACTTGAACTGTCATGGAACCCCCAATCAGCGCCAGCCACGCGAGCCATGGCACGCGCCGTGGCAGGCACCATGACAAGCGTTATGGCAGTAACCCCAGTCGCCGATCCGGGTGGAGTCCATATCTTTTGCTGTGGCTGTGGCCGCCAGCAGCATGTTGTCGATACCGCCCACCATGTTGCCCACGACGATTTCGCTCAACACCTTCTGGTGTTGTTCAACCATAGGCTTGATCGGGTTCATCTCCAGGATGGCGCGCAGACGGGCGATTTCCTTATCTGCAGCGAGATCTTCAGTCGACTGCTCCACAGTGAACGACTTGTGAGTTTCGGCGTAAGCGCTGGCGGTCAAGGCGCTGACCGCGATTGCGACCATGACTCGATTGCCGGTGAACTGCTTCATCTTCCCCTCCATTTCTGCTTGCCCAAAGGGCCGATTCTTACCCAGCGATTGATATCAACCCGGGGTTATCTCTGGTTGCGATGTGGTCATTCAGTAGCCTGAACGTCATGTATCCCCCTGCACACTCCTGGCTCTCGTCCATTCGGGGCGTGGCCATACAACCTGAGCTACAAATAGGCTTGAACTGGCAGGTAGAGCAGTCCATTTGACGCTCCTCTCGGGCAGTCTCAAGCTGGGTGTGCTCCACCACAGTCACGCCAACTGCGTTCCTGTTATCCCGCTCCGAGGTCAACGCAGTACAGGCGGAGTAATAGCCGTTCTGGTCGAACGTGTGAAAGCGAGTATCACAAGCGCCGGAGAGACACCCGTAACCTCCTCTCTCACCGCGGCGCAGCCTTTCCACGCTGGCGATAAGCCCATCCAGCGGAGAGATGTTCAGTTCCTGCCGACCTTCCCGCTGCTGAGTCATGAAGCGGCTGTAGGCCATGGCAAAGCGACCAATCCACATGCTGTATTCGCGGTTCGTGACTCCGAGCCAATCCCAGTTGGTTATCGCATATCCAGTTCTGGTCAGCCTCTCAAAGTGGGCCAGGGAAATTCCGCGCTCGAGAAGGAAGTCAATGAGGTCAGTTGGGTTCCTGAACCTGTTGATCAGTGGTTTGGTCACCGTGATGACCATGTACGGTGTCAGCTGAAGGCTTTGGAGTGCCTGAATGTTGGCCCAGAACTTATTTTCGAACTGCTCGTTCGATTCGGGACGTCCAGCCCTTATAAGGCGTATCTCCGGGTCCCAGGACACCCCGACAATGCCATCAAAGAACTCGTGATAGATCTCAGCCCAACGTAGGTCGAAGGTCATCAAGTTCGTCTGAAGCGAGAAACGCACGTCGAACTCGGACAGTTCAGTCTTCAAAAACACAACTGACTTGCGCATGAACTCCTGACCAACCAGCGTTGGCTCCCCCCCGTGGAGCTGGAACAGCAGGACCTGGCCTGGTCGAGCAAAAGAACGGACCTTCGCCGGAATCTGCTCGATATTGTTCCAGTCCATCCGCTTCGGATTGTTGGGGATGAAACAGTGTTGGCAGTGGAGATTGCATGCCTCGATGAGCCGCACATAGATCATGTGATCGAAGTCGGGTGCACCCTTGCTCATGCGATGCGCTCCAGCCCGATGGTGTACGGGTCAAAGGGCAGCGCGCCTGCCGCGGACAGGTAGCCGGTAGCAAATCGGCGTCCCTCTTCGTTGGCAACGAACTCTTTGACTTTCGCTAGGTGTGATCGATAGCCGGCACACTCCCCTGCACCGGTATGAACCTGGTGATCAGTGATTGGGCAGCCGCTCTTGCACCATGAACGGAACTCGCACTTACGGCAGTGATTCTCGATGTGGTCGATGTGCTGAACCTTGATCCAGCCCAATCGCTCAGGGCTGGACTGGAAGGCATCGATGCCATCCTGGACCTTTGGCCAAAGGTCCGTCTCGTACTCCATCCGATCCGGGCAGGTGTTGAGCGCCCCGTCAGGATTAATCACTAGAAAGTCGCGCTGGCAGGTTCCGCCCCAGCGCTCGCCGGGTTGGTTGTGCAATACCCCACCAATGGCCGCTGCCACGGCATTGTTCGTTACGCAGGAACCGGTCCGTCGCAAGTCCTCTATCGACACATCGAACAGGTCGCTCAGAAAATCGCTGTGTTCCTTGTTGCTTGGGCGGTCTCCGTCGGCCCCGTAGGGGTTGTACCGCTCGATGTTGAAATGGGTGAACCCGTGTTCTTTGAACCACCCATAGATCTCCGCTACTCGACCAAGCTCATTGCGCGTCGGCACCATGATTGGGCCCACGTGAAGACTATGGGAGCGGGCCAGGTGGACCTTCTCCAGCCAAAGATCGATGTACTTGTTATTGGAGCCCTGTATGGTGCGGCCGCTGAAGTCGATAGAGGAGCCGACGAAGCCATCACACCGCTCCTGCAAGAATGGGATGTGTGAACTGCGCAGTGGAATGAGCGAGGTCTGGATGGCTTCCTGAATTTCAATACCGGAGAGGCCGCGCCGCACCTTGTCCGAGAGATCCATGAGTACCCCGGCACTCATACTTAGCGGCTCGCCTCCGTGGTACAGGATGGAGACTCGGTCGTGCCCCTCCCGTTCGGCCAGGTTGCGGATCAGATCCAAGCTGTCCTGGAGGGTAGCCTCCGACATACGGGACTTATTGGCCCGCACATCCTCTGGGAGGTAGCAGAAGTCGCAACCTACGTTGCAGAAGTTTGTTGGCTTGAGATAGACCTGAAGCATCAGTTCGCCCACCCGTATGCGGAGAGTCGCGCGCGGGCGCTCTCGGGAGTGATGCCGAGCTTGTAGAGAATACGGTCAGCCTCACCAGTCACAACCGACTGCTTGAGTCGATTGAAAACCATCTTCCAGCTCTGGCAATAGCCGAACTTGCCCCCCATCCCTCTTTCGAAGAGCACGGCATCGCGGGCACAGCCGCCCTCGCATTCGGTGAAATGCGGGCATGTCTTGCAGTCTGGCGGAAGGTTGACTGCTCGCCCCATGATTTCTCGGGAGGCAGGTGATGCGGCCAGCGCGGGAGCGATGTCGGCACCAGAGTAGAACTTGACCTCAACTGGTTTCGCTTCCTGCACCTCACCGGTAAGGATGTTACCGAAGCGAAAGCGCTTGTCGCCGAAATCGCTGAATTCGCTACAGTTGTACACCGAGCCATCAGGATCGATGGTCAGGAACCGACCTCCACAGGACTTCGTCCAGGGGCACAGCATGCTCTTGTAGCCAGCCACCTTCTGCAGCATCAAGTCCAGCGGCGTAATGCGGAATACCGGGACTTCATCAATCCAGCGATCGTAGAGATCTACAAGCATCTGTCCATAAGTCGTTGGGGCAATGAGCATACCCGCCTCCCTGGCACGACCGGCGGGGTAGGCGTAGTTGAACCGGATGTCGAATCCTGCTGAGCCATATGAGAGGGCTCGCTCATACATGTCCATCGCGGCCGTAGCCGCCCCTTCATCGTAAACTCCGATTACGAGCGGTCGAAAGTCGTCGGCGATTACCTGGTCCATTGCTCGCCAGAACAGACGGTCATACGTCTCAGCGGAGCCTTTTACCGTGCGGTATTTCTTGTAAGGGTCGAAACTTGTAGATACCCGGCCCTCAAAGATTTCCGAGAACACTCGCTTCCATCGTTCAGACTTGTACCCCAGAAGGTTGGTTTGGATTGCAAAGTGCACACCACCATGCTGGGCCAATGCGTACTCAGCGCAGGCTTCGAAGAAATCAGGGCCCATGAGCATCGGCTCACCGCCATGCCAGATCCAGTCGATGTTTGGCGTGAACGACGGCTGCAGGCGATCGAACATCCGCTTGAAATCATCAAGCGACCAACTGTCCGCGCCGTCAGGAGGCGCAGAGCAGTAGGTGCAGTCCGCGTTGCAGTTTTTGGTTGGCTTAGCAATAACGACTGAATATGGCATTAGGGGTAATAGCAGTAGACGTCGACAAGCGACTGAAGGTTGTTCCGCTCTACCTCAGAGCCAATGATATTGGTCGAAACGATCCAGTAGCTGCCGTAGTCGAGGAGCCGGTACTCGAAGCCGAAGGCTCCGTGGTTTACCTCTCCCTCCTGCCAGCCACCACGCATTGTTCCTGGGCGCAGAGATGCCCTTGCAGATCCTCCGCCCGGGCACGCAGGCTTTATAACTCCGTCGCTGTGTCGGACAAGGTAGGTTCCCTTCTGCACGAAATTCGGCAGCAGATCGATGAGGTTGGCGTTCCCCCGTTGACGAAGGGTTACGTTTTCAACCGAAAGGTTGGTCCCATTCTCGATGGCCACCTCGCCGCCATAGGGCGTGCTGAGGATCAAGCGCCCAGCATCCGTTCTTACTCGAGCATCCGCACCACCGTTGTTCAGATACATGTTCGAAACTTCATTGATCGAATTTCCCCCAAGCAACAACGGGGTGCGCATCCGATTCATCTCAGGGTCACCGGTGTAGACTCGAGAAAGCTTAGAGTTCAGTGCGGGCTCACTGCCTGGAATCCCGATCGTTGAACGAATGGTGTATGTCGCTGCATTGCTGATTACTGTCCCAGGCAGGTTGTTCGCGACTACACCATCCCAGTCTTGAGCAATGCTTTGGGTGATCGAGAACGTGTTTGCATTGCAAGCTGGGGTAACTGCCTGGTTGTACTTGTTGGTTGCGCTGATGCCGGCAAGTGTTGGTGGTGAGGTGCTCTCAAGCACGCTCTTGGCATTTGCACAGCTGCTTGCTTGGCCTGGCCACGAGCCATTCTGCATGCGGTATGAGCGCGCAGCGTCCAGAAAAGACTGAGTTTCCTGCGCAGTCAGGATTGCACGCTTCTGGTTGAGCTGCTCCATGTACCTGGGTGTGGCATAGACAGCAATCATCGCCATCACGGCCAGCACAATCGCCAATTCAATCAGCGTGAAGCCTCCCATCGAGGCCTGGAAATTAGCGCGTCGTTTCTTCATGGAGGATTCGCTTCTGATAAGACACCCAGGCGGAAGAGGAGCTCTGCGCCGGCCTGGTTGTGATGATAATCCGGGTGTTTGCCCCGACGTTTTCAGTGGTATATCCACCGTAGTTGTCTTCCTTGAAAGGCAGATCTACGGCGACGTAGCAGCGCTGTGAGTCGAATTTGACGAGGATGTTTGAGCCAAGCGGGTTGGTAGCTGGCAAGCGGTAATCGGCAGTCAACAGGTTCTGAAGATCCGCTGTTTTCGACCAGTTGGTAAGAGATCCATAAGTATGGGTGACCTTTAGGTTCGCCCCGACGGTCGAGGACACGGCTTTTGTCCTTGCGATCTCGCAGACAGGAATCAGGTTCCTGGCCTGCTCAATCGAGGAATTGATTTTTCCCTGCTGATACTTCTCCATTGCGCCTGGAAGGAGCGCAACCGTCATGACTGCGACGATTGCCAAGCAGACGGCCAGCTCGATGAGGGTGAAGCCGCGGGAACGAACCATAGCCACAGTCACCGCATGGCCGACGCAAGGTTAATGATGGGCAGGTAAAAGCCGATTGCGAACATCATGATGGTCAGGAGCATCATCGAAAATCCGATGACCGATGACATCTGGGCCACCTTCTCCGAGTGCCGAAGGTAGTAGGCCTTTAGAGCATCAGCCATATTGCTCAGCACGTTGTCGCGCCCAGCTGGTGACTGGTTGTCGAAACCCTGGAGGTTCTGAGTAATCAGTGGTGGCCACTCGGGGTTGTCGAAAACATCGGATAGCTCACGGCCTTCGACGAGGCGCGCGTGAGCTTCTTGATAGAGAGAATGTGCACGGCCCCGAGAGCGTTGCATCATGAACTTGAAACTTTGGGGATTGGTAAAGCCACTGCTGAGCAGTAGCTGATAAGTCTGAACAAACTCCAGGCCCATCCGCACCTTGTTCCGCTCATTGAGGAACGAGAAACCTGGCAGGTTCCTCACCATTTCCCATACCCGAGCCCGAAACACATAGATCCCGGCAGCGATTCCAAGCAGGACGTACAGGTACTCGGTGTAGACCGTGTGCAGAAGCAAGATCAGCTGGCTCAGGGAGTTGAGCTGGAGGTCGAGGCGCTGTACATGGATAAAGTCGTGGATAGTTCCCCCTGCCCATAGCGGAATGCCGATGATGAAGCCCAGACCAAAGCATGCGTTGATCATGGCTTTCTTCATAAGAGCAGAGAACTCTTTCTTCGCTGCCAGACGTTCTGCAATTGCTTTAGATGCCCTGTTCAGAGCATCAGGCAATCGCCCTGTCTTGTCCCCCGCTTCAGCCAGGAGGACTGCGGTTTCGTCGAATCGAAGAAGGGACAGGTACTCTTTGGGGGTTTGACAGGCGTCGATTTGAGCAAATGTGATCTTCAGTGCTTTGTAGTTCACTGATTCCTGAACCGCCTTGCCGAAGGTCTTCCCCGAAGAAATTTTCGAAGCAATGGCAGACAACATGAGGACCTGCTCGACAAGGGGAAACTTCTTGTCGAACAAGGCCGATTTGATACCCCCGAGGTGGTCTACAGCAACGCTATGGATGACCGACTCGGGGATGCCGGACATGGCAATGGCCTGCTCTTTGGTTTCTGCCTCAACACCGACGGAAACCACACCACCCGATTCACCTAGATACTTCAGTTGGTAGTAGGCCATGGCCAATCCCTTAGTTGCAGCGGTACGCCACGGTCACTTTGGTGTTACCGGTTGCGGTTGCGGAGTTCTTCACGATGTTGTTGCTCTGGTTCAGAGCGGATGCCAGGTCGGCAGCGGCGCTGGTGTCGGTGCTGTCGATGGTGTAGCTGATGGTCACCTGGTTGCTGGTGACAGCATCAACGGTCCAGGCTGTGTTCCAGACAGT
>NZ_JAJSRC010000027.1:0-96036 GCF_021283245.1 Pseudomonas sp. NMI760_13
ACTCGTTGTCGCGGCTCTCGCGGTCCCAGGGGAAGCTGACCTTGACCCGGCCCCACTCGTCGCAAAAGATCTCCTCGCCCTCGGGGCCGACCACCGTGGCCATGTGCGGGCCGTCGATGCGCGGCTTGGGCGGCGCCTCGGGGCGCCACTCGATGCGCCCGGGCACCAGCAGGGCCTCTTGCGAGTAGCGCGTGCCTTGCTCGGCGCCGGCGGCTTCCTCCTGCAGGCTGGTGAACTGCGCGCCTTCGTGGCGCACGCTGGCCACCCGCCAATGGATGTTGAGGTCTGCGCGGGGGTGTTCGACCAGGTTGAAGCTCAGGCCCGGCTGCAGGCGCACGTCGTCGCCCTCGACCTCGGCGATGCGCGCATCGTGGCGCAGGGCGGTGAGGCGGGTACGGGTGAAGGGGATGCCGACTTCGTCGCGCTTGTAGCGGCCGGGGTAGTCGAAGCGCTCGTAGTCGTCGGCCTGGTGCTGCAGGTCGCTGGCGTTGAACTCCTGCTGCAGGTGGTAGGCCGGGTGGGTGAAGGAGTAGTCGCGTTGCACCTGGCGGGCCGTGCGCACCTGTTCGCGGTAGTGCAGGCGGCGCAGGCAGGGGCGGGCCTGGTCGCCGCCGCTGTTGGCGTGGTAGAGCACGGCGAGCGGGTCGGGGTAGTCGTCGTCGATGAAGCCTTCGTCGTCATCGTCTTCGGGCTTGACCAGGCTGGAGCTGATCATGCCCAGGGTCAGCACGCGGTCGCTGACGAGCAGGCGATGGCCCTTGGCGCTGTGGACAAAGCGGTAGATGAAACCTTCCTCGGCGGCCAGGCGGGTGATGAAGGCGAGGTCGGTTTCGCCGGCCTGGACACAGAACTCGCGGGGGGCGTGGGGGAAGCTGTGGCCCAGTTCGAAGTCGGTGATGCGCTGGGCCTTGAACAGGGTTTCGAGGATCTGCGGCACACTTTGTTGCTGGAAGATACGCCAGTTCGAACGCAACCCGGCGCGGGCCAGCTTGGGCTCGATCACGGCCTGGTAGCGGGTGCGGCAGTTGCCGGTGTCGCCCTGGCTGAAGGCGCTGATCAGGCCGTGGACATGGCGCATCGGGCGCTGGCCGCGCAGGATGGTGAACAGCGCGGGCTTGTCGAGCAGGTGGGCGAAATCGACGTTGTCTTCGTAGCTGACCAGTTCGAGCACCAGCCTGAACGGGGTGCTGAGGGCTTCGTCGAGGGTGAAGGAGACCACCTCGAACGGGTCCTGGCTGGCCAGGGGTTCGAAGCGGTAGCTCAGGTCGGATTGGCGGGTCATGGCACTCCAGTGTTTATATGTAACTAGTTGTTATCTGGAATTGTCAGGGCTGCCGTAGAGTCCGTAGGACCCTGTTAATGGCGAGCAAGAAAATGCCCCTGGCAAAGACGAAGGCCTAGGCTAGAACGCTATTTCAAATAATTAAATAAACTTTGCGTTCTTATTTTGGTGGGTTTGTAGGATGTTTCTTAGTTGGCGTTTTATTGATTTTTACTACTGGGTGAAAGAGTCCGGCCGTATACAACTAGATTCGTTTTTCGAATGCCGGCCCGCATCAGTCTTGCCCTGGATCAACGCCTCCACGCCCATTCCGGCGGATGCTGAAAACCTACCGTCAGCTTGAGAGGATCCGGCCATGAGCAGCACGTTCTTCATCCCCGCCGTGAACATCATGGGCATCGACTGCCTGGACGAGGCGATGACCGCGATCGCCGGCTATGGCCTGCGCAAGGCATTGATCGTCACCGATGCCGGGTTGGCCAAGGCCGGCGTCGCCGAGCGCATCGCCGGGATGCTGGCCATGCGCGACATCGATTCGCGGGTATTCGACGGCGCCAAGCCCAACCCGAGCATCGCCAACGTCGAGGCGGGCCTGGCGATGCTGCGTCGCGAGGGCTGCGACTGCGTGGTCTCGCTGGGGGGCGGCTCACCCCATGACTGTGCCAAGGGCATCGCCCTGTGCGCCACCAACGGCGGGCATATCAGCGACTACGAAGGCGTGGATCGCTCGGCCAAGCCGCAGCTGCCGCTGATCGCGATCAACACCACGGCGGGCACCGCCAGCGAGATGACCCGCTTCTGCATCATCACCGACGAGGCGCGCCACGTGAAAATGGCTATCGTCGATCGCAACGTCACGCCGATCCTGTCGGTCAACGACCCCGCGCTGATGGTCGGCATGCCCAAGGGCCTCACCGCCGCCACCGGCATGGACGCGCTGACCCATGCCATCGAGGCCTATGTCTCCACCGCCGCCACGCCGATCACCGACGCCTGCGCGCTCAAGGCCGTCAGCCTGATCAGCGACAACCTGCGCCAGGCGGTCGCCGACGGCGGTGACCTGGTGGCGCGGGAAAACATGGCCTATGCCCAGTTCCTGGCGGGCATGGCGTTCAACAACGCCTCGCTGGGCTACGTGCACGCCATGGCGCACCAGCTGGGTGGCTTCTACGACCTGTCCCATGGTGTGTGCAACGCGGTGCTGCTGCCCCATGTGCAACGCTTCAACGCCAAGGTCAGCGCCGCGCGCCTGCGCGACGTGGCCAAGGCCATGGGGGTGAAGGTCTGCGGGCTGGACGCGGAGCAGGGCGCCGGGGCGGCGATCTCGGCCATCGAGCACCTGGCGGCGGCCATCGGTATCCCGGCCGGGCTGGCGGAGCTGGGAGCCAAGGTCGAGGATGTGCCGGTGCTGGCGGCCAATGCCTTGAAGGACGCCTGTGGGTTGACCAATCCGCGGGTGGCCAGCCAGGTGGAAATCGAGGCGATCTTCAAGGCGGCGTTCTAGCCAGGTCGAGTCATCGCGGGGCAAGCCCGCTCCCACACAAGCCAGCTCTCACAAGGGCCGTGAAAATCGGCCCTTGTGGGGCTTGCTCAGCGTTCGCGCATGAAGAACCCGGCCACGTACTTGCGGAAGGTCTCCAGGCTCTTGAAGTCGGCGTAGCGCTTGAAGTTCTCGGCATCCGGCTCCGGCCCGATCGGCTGCTCCAGCAACGACACCGACAGCACCCGGTCCTGGTCCGAGGTCAGCACCAGTTCGTCCATCACCTGGCCGCCGATCACCGGGCGGCGCATCAAAACTTTCACCCCCTTGCTCGCCATCCAGTCGATCAGCGACACCAGCGCCTTGAGCGGTTCGCGCTCTTCGTCGCGGTACACCGGGAACAGGTGCCCGCGTGACAGCACCGGCACGCTGGCGACATGGATCAGTTCGTAGAAATGGCTGCCGGCGGTGGCCGGCGAGTACAGCGCCAGTGCCAGCAAGGGGCCTGAGGCGCGGTTGCCGCCCCAGTAGTGGTGGTGGCCCTGGAAGTCGAAGCCGTCCTCGCTGCGGTTGTTGAACAGCTTGCGGCCCTTGACCTGGTCGACGCAGTCGAGCAGCAGGCCATGGCGGCGATGGTTGCCGAACACCGTGGCCTCGCGCAGGCGCGCCTTGAGCATCATCATGTGCTTCATGTCCAGGCGTGTTTCCAGGTAGTTGCTGGCCGGCACCCGTTCCAGCAGCGGGTAGCGGCCGGCGACGCCGCGCAGCTCGGCGAACTGGGCGGTGAGGTCCTTCTTCAGGTGGGTGGCGTAGACGTTCAGGCCGCTGGCCTCGATCCAGGTCAGCAGCAGCGACAACAGGCGCTGCTGCTCGCGGCGCTCGCCGGGGTCGCGTGGTCCGGCGGCCGTTTCGCCGTCAATGGCACGGCGGTAGTCGCCGAGCAGCCGCAACGGCGCATCCGGCGCCAGCCAGGCTGCGGGGGGCGTGTTGTCCTCGGCGCTTGCGCCGGCCTCGCGCTCATCCTTGCTGAACGGGCAGCCAGGGGTGTGTTCCGGGGTGTCGGGGTTGTTGCGCAGGAACAGGGTGCCGGTGTTGCCGTTCAGCGACACATTGAGCACCGGCAGGGCATCCTGGCGGCAATCGCAGGCCAACCACTGGTTGGCGCTGCGCACTTTCATCAGCCACTGATTGGCCTGCAGCAGGCGGGGGCCGGCCAGGGTGCCGGTGGCGAAGCTGGCCAACAGTTCCTCTTCGGCCAGGGTCAGGCTGCGCACCTGCGCGCCGGATTTTTCGATGATACGCATTGAGAGGCAGCTCCAAGCTACAAGCCTCAAGCTTCCAGCAAAGCGCGACGGCTTTCAACTTGAAGCTTGCGGCCTGGAGCCCGCCGCTCACTGGCTGCTGAACAGCTTGGCGGCGCGGGCGCGGATTTCCTCGGGGGTGAGGTCTTCCTTGTGGGTGGAGACGAACCACAGATTGTTGAACGGATCCATCAGGGTGCCGCTGCGGTCGCCGTAGAACTGGTCCTGTACCTCTTTGATCGGCTTAGCACCAGCGGCGATGGCATTGGCGTAGACCTTATCGCAGTCCTCGACATACAAGTGCAGGCCGACCCCCGGGACCTCGATGTCCTCGCTGGGCTTGAGGCCGCCCTCCATGTCACAGGGTGAGCCGAGCATCAGCGACGAGTCGCCGATTTTCAGTTCGGCATGGCCGACGCGGCCTTGGGGGTCTTCAAGGCGGAACATCTCGACCGCGCCGAAGGCCTTCTTGTAGAACTCGATGGCTTTGGCGGCGTCCTTGATGCCGAGGTAAGGGGTGATGCTGCGCTGGCCTTCGGGGATAGGTTTGACTGCCATTTTCGTAAACTCCTTTCACGTGGGTTGTTGTTTGCAACAGCCTGGTGATTAGAGTCGTCTACGCAGGTGGAAAATCGACAGTGGCTTTATATCGATTGTCGATTAAAAAACCTGTTTTGGGACTGATGCGGTCAGGTGTAGGAGCGGCCTTGTGCCGCGAAAGGGGCGCGTAGCGGCCCCGGCGATTGATGCGTCAACGCTGAAATACAGGGGCCGCTGCGCAGCCCTTTCGCGGCCGCTCCTACAGGGGGTGGGCATGCGGATCAGAAGATGTAATCGGTCGTCAGGAAACTCGACTGCCGGTTACGGATGATCTCGCTGATCAGCTCCTTGTTCGCCTCCTGGAACTTGGTCGCCACCAACGTACGGATGGAGAACACCCGCAATGCATCATGCACCGACAAGGTCCCCTCGGCGCTGTTCTTGCGGCCGTTGAACGGGTAGGTGTCCGGCCCGCGCTGGCACTGGGCGTTGAGGTTGATCCGGCCGACCTGGTTGGCGAAGGTGTCGACCAGCGCGCCGACGGTCTCGGGGTCGTTGCCGAACAGGCTCAGCTGCTGGCCGTAGTCGGAGTCGAGCACGTAGTCGATCACCGTCTGCAGGTCGCGGTAGGGCACCACCGGCACCAGTGGGCCGAACTGTTCCTCGTGATAGACACGCATGTCCTGGCTGACCGGATAGAGCAGGGCAGGGTAGAAGAACGAACCGCGGCTGTGCCCGCCGCCTTCGTTGAGTACCCGCGCGCCCTTGGCGGTGGCGTCGGCCACCAGGCCGTCGAGGTAGTCGACCTTGCCCGGCTCCGGCAGCGGCGTCAGCGCCACGCCCGGCTCCCAGGGCATGCCCGGCTTGAGCGCGGCGAGCTTGCGCTGGAACTTGTCGAGGAACGCATCGACCACGTCTTCGTGCACGAACAGGATCTTCAACGCCGTGCAACGCTGGCCGTTGAACGACAGGGCGCCGGTAACGGCCTCTTCGACGGCGTTGTCCAGGTCGACCTGGGGCAGGACGATGCCGGGGTTCTTGGCATCCAGGCCCAGGGCCGCGCGCAGGCGGTGCGGACGCGGGTGGAGTTTCTTCAGGTCGCTGGCGGCCTTGTGGGTGCCGATGAAGGCGAACACATCGACCTTGCCGCTGGCCATCAGCGCGCTGACGGTCTCGCGGCCACGCCCGTAGATGACGTTGATCACCCCCGGCGGGAAGCTGTCGCGGAAGGCCTCGAGCAGCGGGCGGATCAGCAGCACGCCGAACTTGGCCGGCTTGAATACCACGGTGTTGCCCATGATCAGCGCCGGGATGAGCGTGGTGAAGGTTTCGTTGAGCGGGTAGTTGTACGGGCCCATGCACAGCGCCACGCCCAACGGCGCCCGGCGGATCTGGCCGAGGGTGCCCTGTTCGAGCTCGAAGCGGCTGGAGCGGCGGTCGAGGTCCTTGAGCGCGTCGATGGTGTCGACGATGTAGTCGCAGGTGCGGTCGAACTCTTTTTCCGAGTCCTTGAGGTTCTTGCCGATCTCCCACATCAGCAGCTTGACCACCGCCGTGCGCTGCTCGCGCATGCGCGCCAGGAAAGCCTCGACATGCTGGATGCGCTCGGCCACGCGCATGTTCGGCCAGGCACCGCGGCCCTTGTCGTAGGCGGCCACGGCCGCGTCGAGGGCGGTGAGCGCGGTGTCGGCGTCCAGCAGCGGCGCGCTGCCGAGGATCACCTGGCGTTCGCTGTCGCCTTCCTTGAGCCACACCGGGCTGCGCACGGTGGCCAGCGGCCCGTCCCAGCGGCGCAGCTCGCCGCCGACCAGGTAGTCGCGTTGCTCCAGCGGCGCACCCAGGCGCCAGGCTTCGGGGATATCCTCGGGGGCGGGAAACAGCGAATCGAGCAGACGGTCCATGGGTACTGCACCTCTCAAATCCGGATGATGAAACGCTTCAGCTTGCGAGCATGCGCCGACCGGCTGAAAATTGCCACCCCGGCGCAGCCGCTCGCGGTCATTCCTCGAAGGGCGGCGGGAACACCTCGGCGTCCATCAGCCGCATCGCGCCGATCGACAGGCCATAGTCCATGGCCCGTGGGTCGGCGAACGTGCGCAGGCGCTGCCACAGCTGCGCGTGAGTGTAGTCCGGCAGGTCCTGCAGCCCGCGCAGGTCGCGGCGATACTGCAGCGGCAGGGTGTTCCAGATGCTCCAGTCGTCGACATTGGTGTCCTCCAGCATGTCTTCGTACTCCGCGTCGGCCACCAGCAGGTCGACGCCATCGCGTTCGTAGTAGGCCTGGATCTGCTGGCTGACGCGCTCGCTGAGTTCGGCGCTCTCCAGCCACAGGGCCTGGCCCGCCACCCGCGACAAACGCAGGTCGTCCGGCAAATGAGTGAACCGGTTATCGCGCAGATCGAAAACGATGGGTCGCCAGTCGGCATCGTTGCGGATGCCGGCTGGCCAGTCCGTCAGTTCGCAGGTGTTGAGGTTGAGCATGTCCAGCGCGGCCAGGCGGCTCAGGTCAGGGCTGCGGGCCAGCGGGTTGTGCGACAGGTCGAGCAAGCGAAGATTGTCGAGGCGATCCAGGGCAACCTGATTGGTGTCGTTCCAGAGGATGCTGTTGCCTTGCATATCCAGCCATTCCAGTGAGTGCGGCACGGCGACCGCTGGTATTTGCTCGAAGCCGCAGTTCATCAGGTGCAGGCGTTGCAAGTGGGGAAAACGTTCGAGGAACTCCGCGGGCAGTTCGCTCAGGGCGGGGTTGGCGGTCAGGTCGATGCGCTGGATATGGGTGAAGCGATCAGGTAGCGCCAGCGAGGCCAGGTCCTGGTGGGTCAGGGCCAGGTCGGCGAGGCTGATCAGGTGGATGACCCGGCCTTCTTCCTCTGAGTACTCCGAGATCCGTTGCCAGTTGCTCACCAGTCGGCGTGCGGCGGCCTGGCGCAATGGGTTTTCGCCTGCCCAGGCACGCACCTGGTCGCGGAACGCAAGCAGTTGCCGCTCCAGTTCGGCGAGCTGCTGCGCCGGATCCAGGCCGGCTTCGAACCATTGGGTCAGTTGTTCGTTGACCTGGAAATCGACGGACTCGGGGTAGAGCGCCCGGTAGCGGCGCAAGAGCGCGCCGACGTCGATGCGTTGCGCGGCAAGGGCAGGCGCGTCCAGGCCGCCGCGCAGTAGGCCTTGACTGCTCCAGCCCGGCGCCGGGTTCTCCAGCAGGCGACTGGCCATGTCACGGCTCGACAGTGCCAGATCGTGGATCCGCTGGCGCAGCTCACCGACGCTGGTGGTCTTCAGTCCAAGGGCCGCACGGTCATCGGCAGGCAGTGCCTGCATGACAGCGCGGGAGAGGTCGTGGTCCTGGTGAAGCGGGGCCGGTCGCTCTCCGAGGTAGGCTTCATAGCCGTCGGCTGACTTGAGCACGGTGCAGGCGCGGCTGCTGTCCCTGGCGCCGGAGGCCAGCAGCAGCGGACCCTGGGGCGACGCCGCCCGCAGCTCGAGACGCAGATGCTCCGGCCAGCCGGGCAGTCGCGGCATCGCATTGATGATCAGTCGCTCGCTCAGCAGGCTGGCTTGCTCGGGAAGATACAGCCCCTTCAGGGCGTTCTTCAGGACGCTCTCGTCACGCTGATCGACGCGCCGCAGGCGCTGGCTACCGTCTTCGAGGGTGACGGATTCGAGGCTCTCCATCAACGGGCTGCTGGCCAGGCGTGACACGACCTTGCCTGCCAGGTGCAATCCGCCGATCAACGCCAGGTTGAGGCCCACCGACTTGAGGTGGGCCATGGCTTGCTCGCGGTCACCGACCTGCCAGGATTCATAGCCTTCGTAGGCTTCATCCAGCAGTTGGTAGGCAATCACCGCGGTCATGACCGTGCCCAAGGCGGGGACGAACAGGCCGGCGATCATCAGCATGTCGAGGCCGGCACTTTCCCAGAGGGCTTTGCGCGCCTTGAGCGCCTGTTCGTCGGCTTGCGCAGTGGGCACGGCCAGTTGTCGGGCTTCGTGCTTCAGGCGTGCCAGGTGGTCGTCGTGGAAAAATATGTACAGGTCTGCGGCGATGGGCAGGGTGCGCAAGCGCAGGTCGCCACCGGCATTCTGGCGCAGGCGGCTGGCGAGCTGGCCCTGCTGCTCGCTTGGTACATAAGCCATGAAACCTTGGCGAAACGGCTCTTGCTGCAAGTCGCTGCGCAACTGGCGATGCAGCGCTTCGAGGTTGTCGAAGGCGCGCAGGCTGTCTGCCTGTCCCGGCAGGTACAACACGATGCCTGAAGTGCCGGTATCGATCAGGGTCGCCTCGTGCAGGGTGATGCCGAACAGGCTCAGTTGGCTGCAGGGCAATGCTTTGCCATTTTCCAGCAAGGTCTGCAGCGCATCCCATCCCGCACCACTGAGGCGGTTGCGGACTCGCGCCAGGTCAGCCGCCAGACGCAGGCTGTCCTGGTGAACGCGCAGCGCCGCCGGGCGCACGCCGGGCGCGGCGAAGGCGGTAGTGAGGTGATCCTGGTAAGCCTGGCCAAGATCCAGCTCGCGGCAGGTTCTGGCGAACGCTTCGGGTGTCAGCGCCAGGGGCTTGATCTGGATCTGCTCCGAAGGCAGGTCGATATCGACTTCGGTCTCGCTGTCGCCCAGGGTCGTCTTGCCGGTGACCACGGTCTGGCTGACCTGCCAGTCGCTGTCCAGGGCGAGGGCGCTGTCGCGGCTGAAGGTCACGGCGTCGCTGAAGTTGTGCAGGGCGGCTTCGAGCAGGCTGCGGTGTTCGTGGTGGGTGAGGTAGACCTGGAAGCTGTAGAGGTGCTTCACCCAGACCAGCGACGTGCTGCGCAACGGCGCGCTGAATCCGTGTTGCGTGCGCAAGCGCTCGGTGAGCAGGGGCTCGGCGAATTCGTTGATGTTCTTCAAGCCGCGCAGGTGCCGTGCCAGCGCACGTTGCGCCTGCATCAGGCGCGCCTGGCTGGCCTCGACCGCCTCGCGCAGGTGTGGCGCGGCATTGGCGAACCAGGCCGCCTCGGCGCCGGGCAGGCCCTGCGCCGGCAGGATGGCGTCGCTCAGTTGCTGCCAGTGTTCGGCTCTCGCCTCCCTTGTCCAGGCGGGCAGTCGGCGTTGCAGAAGGGCATGGTGTGAGTGGGGGATATTCGCTGTCATCTGTGGCTCCTTGCAAAGCGCACATCAGAGCAGCTGCATCGGAGCTGTCGGTGGTACATGCTTGTACTGGTAAAACAGGCCTCAACATTGGCCGCGCAGCGCCGATAACTGCGTAATTGCCTGCCATCGCTTGCCTATGATCACTTCCCAGCCCCCACAAGACCCCACGCCAGCCCCAGCCGGGACCTTGCGCCAATCGCTCAATCGCCTGCTGCCGGTCGGTCTCGCCCTGGTGGGTATCGGCCTGTCAGTGGTCCTGGGGCACCTGGATGCGCAGCGCGAGCGCAGTGAGCAACTTGGCAACCTTGCGGCCCGCCTGGCAGGGATGCGCGGCGCCCTGGAAGCCCAGTTGGGCGCGGCATTTGGCGAGGCCGAAGGCATCGCCCAGTTGATCAGCGCCGACGGTGGCATCAGCCCGGCGCACTTTCACGGCATGGCCCGCGATGCCTTGCAGTCGGTCCCCTACATGCGTCACATCGCACTGGCGCCGGGGGATGTGATCGGCGATGTCTACCCGATGGCGGGCAATGAGCGGCTGATCGGGCTGGACTATCGCCAGCTGCCGGATCAGTTCCCGCTGGTGCGCTCGGCCCGCGACCAGGCCCAGCCGGTTCTGGCCGGTCCCCTGCAGCTGTACCAGGGTGGCCGGGCGCTGGTCTACCGGCGCCCGGTGTTCGTCACTGGCAAGCGCGGCGTGCGCTTCTACTGGGGCAATGTGTCGATCGTCGCCGATATCGACCGCTTGCTGCTGACGGCGGGATTGCGCCCGGATACCGAGTTCGAGGTCGCCGTGCGCGGCGGCGACGGTAAGGGCGCCGAGGGTGCGTTGATCTGGGGCGATCCGAAGCTGTTCGACACGTCGCAGGTGAAGATGACCGTGGAAGTGCCGGGCGGTGTCTGGCAACTGGTGGCGGCGCCACGGGGTGGCTGGTCGGGGCTGGACCTGTTCGGCTCGCCGCTGTTCCTGTTCGCCTTGAGCTGCACGGGGCTGTTCAGCCTGTTCGTCGCCCAGCTCAACCGCAAGCAGCGCCTGCTCGAGCAGCGCAACCGCGAGCTGCAGCGCTACCAGGCCCAGCTCGAACGCCTGGCCCATTACGACACCATCACCGGGCTGCCCAACCGGATCCTGTTCCAGCAGCAGCTGGGCGCGGCGATCCTGCAGGGGCATGGCCTGGCGGTGCTGATGCTTGATATCGACGGTTTCAAGCAAGTCAACGACAGCCTCGGGCATCCGATGGGCGATCTGTTGCTGCAACAGGCGACCGCGCGCTTCTTGCAGGAACTGGACAGCCAGGACCGTCTGTGCCGCCTGGGCGGTGACGAATTCGTGTTCATGTTGCAAGGCGCCCAGGGCCAGGTGAACCACCAGGTCCGTGCCTTGTTGCGCTGTCTGCAGCGGCCATTCGACCTCAATGGCAACGCCGCCCTGGTCACCGGCAGTATCGGCCTGGCCTGGTGCCCGCAGCACGGCGAGGACGCCGACAGCCTGCTGCGCCATGCCGACACCGCCATGTACGCGGCCAAGGAAGCCGGGCGCGATGCCTGGCGGCCTTACCACCCGGACATGACCGAGCGCCTGCAGCAGCGCCTGGAGCTGGAACGCAACCTGCGTCGGGCGCTGGAGCACAACGAATTCGAGCTGTGGTACCAGCCCAAGGTCGATTTGTTCAGCGGCCAGCTGGAGGGCGTCGAGGCCCTGCTGCGCTGGCGCGACCCCGAGCATGGCCTGGTCTCGCCGGGGGAGTTCATTCCCCTGGCCGAGCGCACCGGGCTGATCATCCCGCTGGGCGAGCGGGTGCTGGAGCTGGCCTGCGCGCAACTGGCCGAGTGGCGCGCCGGCGATGGCCTGCCCGGGCCGCTGGCGATCAACGTTGCGGCCCTGCAGATCGAGCGCAGCGACTATGTTACCAGCCTGGCCTCGGCGCTGGAGCGCCATGGCCTGCCGGCCAACCTGCTGGAAGTGGAGATCACCGAGAGCCTGCTGATGGAAAGCCAGCAGCAGGCCTGCGCGGTGCTGGCGCAGCTGCAGGCCATGGGCGTGGCCACGGCGGTGGACGACTTCGGCACTGGCTATTCGTCGCTGGCCTACCTGCGCGCGTTGCCGATCGATCACCTGAAGATCGACCGTGCCTTCATCAAGGACCTGCCAGGGGACGACGATGCGGTAGCCATCGCCAGGGCGATCATCGACCTGGGCCATGCCTTGGGTTTTCGCATCACCGCCGAAGGCATCGAAACCCAGGAACAGTACGATTTCCTGCGCCATGCCGGCTGCGACCAGGGCCAGGGTTTCCTGCTCGGGCGGCCGATGCCGGCCGAGGCTTTGCGCCGCTGGCTGGACGACAACCATGAACGGCGGCATCGGCCGCCGGGGCGTTAGTGGCAGGGGGGCGAGTGCCCGTCGATACAGGTTTGGCGCCTATCAGATCGAGCGCCGCGCGGGCGGCGCTCGATCTCATAGGCAATGCACCTCTAACGTCGAACACCCGGCGGCCATCAACTCATCTCCTCCTGCATACCCAGGCTCGCATACCCCACCCGCGGCACCTGCCCCAGGCGCTGCTCGACCAGCGCCAGCAGCGATTCGCCGCTGGCCAGGTAGGCGTCGCCGAAATCATGCCCACCCAGCGCGCTGGGATGGGCCACCAGCTCCAGCACGCCATGCTCGGGGGCCAGGCCGGCCTTGAGGTCGGCCGGGGTGCAGACGAAGTCGGCGGTGCTCCCGGCGAGCTGGCGCAGGCGCCAGTTGAGCAGGGTCTTGAACGCGCGCTTGGCCGGCCCGATGTTGTGCCCCAGGTTGCGCGCCAGGCGCACCGGCACGCCCTGGTCGCGGGCGAAGCGGGCGACGACGGTGCCCACCGGCCAGATGTTGTGCACGTGCTGGTGCGAATCCAGGTGGCTGGGCATCAGGCCGTGGTCCAGGCAGTGTTTCCATTGGGCCTCAAGCTCCGCTTCCACGGCGGCCCGCTCGCGGCGCGACAGGCGCAGGGTACGTTGCTTCAGGCGCAGGTCGAACTCGCCGTGGGGCGTGCAGAAGCGCGGCTCGTCCAGGATCGCCTGGCTCAGCGGACGGCCGTAGGTGAGGTTGAAGTGCAGCCCGATGCGTCCCTTGAGCGCCGGTTGCTGGGCCAGCGCGCAGGCGGTGGCGAAGGCCGGCATGTTGGCCATGGCCGTGGCCGAGCTGATCAGCCCGGCCTGGAAGGCGTGCAGGATGACCGCGTTGGTGTGGGCGCTGAGGCCGAAATCGTCAGCGTTGACTATGACCTGGGATGGCATCCGGGCGCTCCTGTGGCGGGGTGGGGGCGACAACATCGGCTTCTTTGCGCGGCGAGCGCCTGCGCAGGCGTGGTTTGAGCCAGTGCCAGCAGCGCTGCGCCAGGCCCAGCAGCACGCCGTCGGGGCGCCAGCTGTAGCTGCTCAGGCGCCACTGTTCGAGCTGGCCGGTCATGCGTTCGTGCAGTTGGTGGCTGGAATTGTCCAGGCTGACCCGCGAGGCGTCGATCCATTTCCAGTCGGCGTCCAGGCCCCAGTGGATCCACTCCTCCAGTAGTACGCGGCCGCTGCCCAGGTCGCGGTGTTCGGGCACAAAGGCGAGGTTGTAGTCGTAGACCCGGCCGCGCTCCACCAGGCCCAGGCGGTAGCTGATGCAGCGCCCGTCCAGCTCCAGCAGCACCAGGCACACCAGGCCTTCGCCGGCCAGCGCGATGAAGGCCTGCTCCATCCACTGGCGGCGCAGGGGGCCGGAGAAGATGCCGACCTCGTCGTCGCCTTTCCAGCTCACGGCCTCGACGGCGCTGATGGCGTCGAGCAGTTCACCCATGTTCTCGGCCGTGGCCATGACGCGGCGCACGCTGGCGCCGCAGGCGTTGATTCGTTTGCGCGCGCGGCGCAGCTTGTAGCGCGGATCGCCGCTGACCTCCTGGCGATCCTGTTCGTTGATGCGGTGCACCGGCACGCGGCAGGTCAGGCGCTGCTGCCAGGTGGAACTGGCGCTGGCCCACTGGCGCAACCAGCCTTCGTGCTCGGCGTTGTCCGGCACCTCGTTCAGTTGCAGCAGGGCATGGGGCAGGTGTTTGCGGATGGCCTGCAGGACCTGGTCGGCGTACAGCGCCGGCAGGTCGATGAGCAGCGCGATGCGGTCGCTCAGCGGATAGCCCAGGTGGCGCACCACCGGCGCGAACAGTGGGCCGAAGGGCTCCCGGGCGCGGACCAGGGGCAGGCACAGGCACAGGCGTTCGTCCTGGTAGCCGAGCAGCACACCGAGCCGCTGGCCGGGCAGCAGGGCGGCCTCGGCGGCGCGCAGCCAGCCGAGGTGGTTGAACGGCGTGCTGCCGGGCAGGCGCCGGCGCAGCGCCTCGTAGTCGGCGGCGGGGAAGTCGTCGCTGCGCAGCGAGGCGCACCATCTGAGCTGCAGGGCCATGGCTTCAGCCCGCCGTGGCCGAGGAGGCCGGGGCCTCCGGTTTGCGCAGTGGCTCCAGGCGCGAGGTCGTGTAGCGACTCTCGCGGTAGAACCTCCAGCGGCCGAACAGGCAGTACACGTTCATGATCCGTCCTTGCTCCTGATAGCCCATGCGCAGGTGCAGCTTGAGCGCCGGGATGTTGTGCTGCTCGCACACGTCCACCACCTTGGTGCAGCCCTGGGCGGCCATGGCCTTCCACAACGCCAGCTGCAGGTCCACCGACAGCTCGGTGCCCCAGTACTTGCGGATCAGCTCGCCGCCGAACTCGAAGAACTCGCCCGGTCCGACCGGGAACCAGCAGCCGTAGTAGTGGCGGTCGTGATAGTGGCGGCTGCTGCCCCAGATGAAGGCCACGGCGTCGTTGTCGTCGTCGAGGAACATCAGCCCGGTGTGGCCTTCGGCGGCCAGCTCGCGCATGGTCTCGACCCGGTCGCCGAAGTGGCGGGCGAAGGCCTGCACGTTATGCACGGTGATGCCCTCGACGCGCAGGCTGCCGTAAGGCTTGAGCCGGTGCGGCGGCACCGGGCTGACCAGGTCGCGCTCCATCCACAGCAGCTCCCAATGATAGAAGACGTAGTGCCGCAAGGCGCTACCGAGGGTGTCACGCAGTCCCTTGCGCTTGATGCGATCCTGGATCTTGGCAAATGCAGTCATGGTGCCTCCTGGGCATGGCTGATCGAGGTGCGTCTCATGACGCGCTCCAGGTCAGGGCGAATACGGTCTGCCCTGGCAGTTGAAAACGGACCTGGCCATCGGCGCAGCTGAAGCTGGCGCGGCGGCTCTGGTTGTCGGGGCCGAACAGTTCGAGCTGGCCGGCCGGGCAGTCGCCCAGGACCAGCGCCACCTGTTGCAGGCGCTCGGCCTTGTTCACCCCCAGCAGGCTACGTTGGTGCTGGCGGGCCATGGCCAGGGCGTCGACCTCGAAGGCGTCGTTGTCCAGGGTCAGCACCTGGTCCAGCCAGTGGCGCTGGATGAACTGCTGGGCCAGGCCCACCGGCTTGAGCTCGTAGCGCTGGTCGCCGGCATCGCGCAGCATGCCCTTGGGCCATTCTGGCTCGTCGGCGACATGGAACCAGTTGAGCATGTCGAGCAGGCCGTCGCCGGCGGCGTTGATCACCACCGAGGTCCACCACAGCCCGGCGTAATGGGTGTTCTGCTCGTAGGGGCTGAGGCTTGAGCCGCTGGACAGGTTGGTCTGGTCCAGTAGCAACGCCTTGCGCGGCCGGCCCTGGTTGTCCAGACCCACCAACTCGGCGGCCTGGCGCACGCTGTCGCGGTAGCTGCGGGTGGCGAGCAGGTCGCGGACCATCCATTCGTGCCAGGCCAGGGCGTCGATCTGCGCACCCTGTTCGGCGAGCAGGCGCCGCGCCCAGTCGATGCCGCGGCGTTGCTTGCCGTCGTCGGTGAAGGGCCCGCCGAGCAGGCGCGAGGAGGCCGGCATGGCAATGCGCACACCGGCCTCGCGGGCGCCCGGATACTCGCGCACGCGCTTGGCCATGGCCTGGAAGAAGTCACGATAGCTGGCGTAGTCGCGGTAGTTGAGATTGGGCTCGTCAGCGAAGGCCAGGTAGTGGATGCCTTTGCCGCCCAGGGCCTTGGTCGCTTCGAGCCAGGCGCCGAGCCCATCGCTGCTGGTGCGGTCGCTGCGCAGGTCGGCGACCCGGGCGCTGCCGGCCAGCAGGGTGATGTCCTGGAGGATGCCGAAGCGTTCCTGGTAGAGCTTGCGCCAGGCATTCTCGAAGTCGGGTTGGCGTTGCAGCACGTCGACGAAGCTGTAGAAACCGGCGGCCTGGGGGCGCAGGGCGTCGAGGGCGGCAAAGCTCGAGGCCGGCGGCAGCACATAGGGCAGGGCCACCCCTAGCCTCGGCGTGGGGCCGAGTAGCTTGGTGCCGAGGGTCAGGCGTACCTGGCCCTGCTGTTGGGGCAGGTCACCGAGGTCGTCGGCGCGCTGGGCGAACAGGTTGGCGCTGCCGTCGAGCCAGAACGCCGCCTTGCCGCTGCCTTGCAGGCCCAGGCGCCAGGTCTCGTCGCGGCCGCTGACGGGCAGTGCTAGCTGGTCGAAGCGCCAGTAGGCGCGGTAGGGCTTGAGTGGCAACTGCACGCGCCGGCCATCGCTGAGACGTTCGGCGAACAGCCCGTGGACGCCGCCGTGGTGCTTGCCGGCCAACACCGCCCGTTCGCCGGCCTTGACCCGAAAGTACAGCTCGACACCCGGCCCGACCTCGGCGCTGAAGTGCACTTTGGCCGGTGCGAACAGCGCACGGGTACTGGCATCGTGCTGGATGCGGTAGTCGCGGAAGCTGTAGCCGGGCACTTCCAGGCGATAGGTACCGCCACCGGCTGCCAGGGGCCAGCGCTGCTCGCCGCGCACCTGCGCGGCCTCGATGCGCCGTTCGCCGGTCAGGCGGCCCTGGCCGTCCAGCAGGTACAGGCGCTCCGGGTTGGCGTCGGCCTGCCAGGCCGGGCGCCACTGGATGCGCAGCTCGTCGGCGCGGGCCGGGAGCAGGTACAGGCTGCCATCGCGGATCTCGCCCCATTGCACGGGCGCGGCGAGCGCCGACTGTGCCAGCAGCGCGGTGCACAGCAGCAGGGCTCTCATGCCGCCCTCCGTTGCAGCATCTGGCGCAGCGGCGCCAGGTCGGCGGGCAGGATGATCAGGGTCTGGCCCAGCGGCACGCCGCTGAGGCGGCAATACAGCACCAGCATGGCCACGGTGACCGCCAGGTAGGCGATGGACGAGGCCGCCGCGGCGCCGACGATGCCCCAGGTCGGGATCAGCAATACGTTGAGCACCAGGTTCAGCGCGGCGCCCGCGCCCATCAGCAGCGACACCGTGCCGGGGCGGTTCTTGCCCAGCAGGTCCAGGCGCAGGATGCTGGCGTAGCACAGGCCGAGCAGGCCCGGCAGCAAGGCCAGCAGCGCCGGATAGGCCGGCGCGTAGTCGGCGCCGAACAGGGTGACGATCAGCCACTGGCCGATCAGCGCCATGCTCAGGCAGGCGCCGAGCATCACCGTGGCGGTCAGGCGCAGGGCCAGGGGCGTCAGGCGTTCCATACCGGCGTCCTGTTGCAGCAGGCGTTTCATCAGCGGCGTGGTCACCGCCTCGGGGACGATCAGCAGCAGTTCGGCGGCGGCGCTGGCCATGGCGTAGTGGCCCAGGGCGGTGCTGCCGAGCATGGCGCCGATGAACAGGTAGTCCGAGCGCAGGATCACCTGCTGGAACAATAGGTCAGGGTGACTCTTGGCGCTGTAGCTCAGCAGTTCGCGCTGGCCGCCGCGATCCCAGCGCAGGGCCAGCGGGTGCTGGCGGCGCAGCCACCACAGGCCCAGCACCAGCACCAGGGCGATGCCGCACAGCCAGCTGATCAGCGCGGCCTCCAGGGCCTCGTCGCGCCACATCCAGAACAGCCCGAGGAACAGCAGCAGCGGCGCCAGCGACTCGGTCAGGCGCAGGGCGTTGAAGGCGCCGACGCCGCCGCTGGCGTTGTGCAGGGTCAGCAGGCCGCTCTTGAGTACGGTCATCGGCACCGCCAGCAGCAACAGCCAGGCCAGCAGGCCCAGCTGCACGGTAATTTCCAGGTCGCTGCCGAACTCGCGCACCAGCAACACGCAGACCAGCGTCAGCAGCCCGACCAGCAGGCAGCCGTAGACCAGCACCTGGGTCAGCAGCAGGCCCATGTCGCGCTGCTTGGCCGCCTGGTAGCCGACCGCGCTGTTCAGGCCGCCGCTGGTGGCGGCGCTGAGCAGGTCGGGCAGGGTGCTGAGCAGGGCGAACAGGCCGCGCTCGCTGGGGCCGAGGATGCGCGCCAGCAGTACGTTGCGCAGCAGGCGCAGGGCGATCATCGCAAGCTTGGTGCCCATGCTCAGCGCCAGATGGCGCAGGTAGCTGTTGCGGTTCATCAGCGTTCTCCGCGGCTGATGCGCCAGGCCAGCAACGAGGGCCGGCTGGCATTGCGCTGGCTGACACCGATGCGCGGCAGCGCCAGCGGGTCGTCGTGGCCCTGGCAGATGCCCGGGCGGGTGCTCAGGGCGTAGGGGTAGCGGTGCGCGGCGACACGGGCGCGCACGCGCTCGTCGTGATCGCCGTTGGGGTAGCAGTACACCGGCAGCGGTTCGCGGCAGCCTTCGTTGAGCGCGGCGTGGCTGCGTTGCAGCTCTTCGTTGAGGCGGTGGTCGTCCAGGTACGGCAGCAGGGCATGGCTGGCGCCGTGGGGGCCGAAGCGCACCAGGCCGGAATCCTCCAGGGCTCGCACCTGCTGCCAGTCCATGGCCTGGGGCAGCGACTCCGGCGGGCAGGCGTCGGTCAGCACATGCAGGGCCTGGGGGCTGAGGCTCTTGAGGGTCTGCAGGTAGCGCGCCAGTACCAGGCTGCGGGCCTTGCTGTGGTCGTGCATGAAGTAGGCCGCAGGCAGTGGCCGGCCGAGCTTGCGCAGGCGCTCGATCAGTTGCCGTCGAGCCTCCTCGCCATGGGTGCCCCACAGGGTTTCGCCGACGCTTTCCCACCAGAAGCGCTGGCGGCTGCCGATGTAGTCGGTGGACAGGAAGATGCTCGCCGGCACCTGGTGGCGTTGCAGCAGCGGGAAGGCGTTGACGGCATTGTCGCGCCAGCCGTCGTCGAAGGTCAGGGCCACTTTGGGGCGGGTATCGCCTCGGGGCTCCTCGTGGCTCTTGAGCAGGTCCATGAGGCTGACGCAGTCGAAATGCCGGGGCAGCCAGCGCAGCAGCCCTTCGAAGGCCCGGGGGCCGACGCACAGCTCGTTGCGATGGGGCAGGGCGGCGCTGGCGTCATCGGCCAGCACCCGGTGCAGCATGAGGATCACCCCGGCGCCGCGCAGTTCGGCGCGGCCACGCGGCGACTTGAAATAGAACCAGCCACTGGCCTGCTTGATATGGGTCTTGATCGGCATGTCCGTCGCTCATCGATTCTGGTCGGGGTTCCATTGGCTGTAGCTGTGCCCGCGCAGGAACTGCCACAGGCCCACGCTCATGCCGGCGAGGGTGACCAGCACGAAGGCGGCCAGGCGGAACGGGCGCGGCAGGCGGCGGCGGGCGTCGAGCAGGCCGGCGATGGCGGCGGCGTAGCCGAGCAGCTGCACGGCCAGGATCAGTCGGTAGAAGCCGGGCTCGATGGCCAGCCACAGGTTGGCCAGCAGCAATGGCAGCAGCAGCACCGGGGCCAGGCGGCGGATCAGTTTGTGGCTGATCAGGGCGATGGCGTACAGGCCGTGACGCGCCGGGTTGAGCAGCTCGCGGCGAGCGGCCAGGCTCAAAAGGCCGCCGACGGTGACCCGCTGGCGGCGGCGGAACTGCTTGTCGGCCTCGTCCACGCCCTGGTCCAGCACCACCGCCTCGGGCACGTAGACAATGCGCAGCCCTGCGGCCGGGGCGCAGGTGCTGATGAAGAAGTCGTCGTTGACCTGCTTGGGAATCGGTTGGTACAGCGCCCGGCGCAGGGCCAGCAGGGCGCCGTCGGCCGAGACCATGCAACCGGTGCGGTTCTCCACCTTGCGCACCCAGGCTTCGTAGTGCCGGTACAGGCTGTCGCCGATGCTCAGGCCCTTGCCCGGGTCGGGGATGATCATGTGCCCGGCGGTGCCGCCAACCTGGGCGTCGGCGAACGGCGCCAGCAGCAGCCCGAGGGTATCGGCCGACCACTGGTTGTCGGCGTCGGTGAATACCAGCAGGTCGCCCGTGCACACCTGCACGGCACTGTTCAGCGCCCCGGCCTTGCCCAGGCGCGGCAGGTCCAGCACTTGCACCCGCGGGTCACCCAGGGCGCGGGCCAGCGCCACGGTGCGGTCGCTGGAGCCGTCGCTGGCCACCACCACCTGCAGCTCGGCGGCCGGGTAGTCCTGGCCGAGCACGCTGGCGAGCTTGGCTTCGATATGCCGCTCTTCGTTGTGCGCGGCGATCACCACGCTCACCCGTTGCGCCGGCAGCGGCGAATGCGTGCGACGGGCAAAGAACGGCGCGGCCAGGGTCAGCAGCAGGGGATAGCCGACCCAGGCGTACAACGGCAGCAACAGGCATAGCCAGAAGATGAACTCAGCCACGGGCGGGCCTCCTTGCGGTGCGGTTGAACAGGCTGAGGATGAACGCCGCGCCGGCCAGGTGCAGGCGCAGCCAGTGCAGGCCCCAGAGTTGCAGGGTGAGCAGCGGGTCACGGTGCCGGCGGCTCTGGCGCAGGCTCAGGAACAGCGCGGGCAGGGCGCTGACCAGCAGGAAGAACAGCGCCACATGGGGGAATCCGTCGAGCAGGGCCGACAGGGCCATGGCGTCCAGCACCCACGCCCCCACCGAGAGTAGCGGGAAGCGCAGCAGGCGCAGGCTCACGCCATGGCTGCGCAGCAGTTGCAGGTGGCTGCCCTGGCGCCACATCTCCTTGCCCAGCCATTCGCGCCAGTTGGCCTCATAGCCCCAGTGCAGCACCGCGGGCTGGCGCAGCACGCGCAGGCGGGCGCCGGACTCGTGCAGGCGCAGGGTGAAGTCCTTGTCCTCGCCGGTGCGCAGGCGCTCGTCGAAACCACCGACCTGCTCGAACCAGCTGCGGCGCATCAGCAGGTTGGGGGTGGGCAGCCAGGTGCAGTCCTGCACCGTCTGCCCGGTGCGCAGGGTGCGCCGCTGCCAGGCCTGGGCGAACCACGGGGCGTGGCGCGGGGTGTCGCAGTCGAGGGCGAAGACATCGCCTTCGCCGCGACGCTGCAGGTCCAGCAGCAGGTCCAGCCAGTGCTCGGGCACCTCGATGTCGGCGTCAAGGAAGGCCAGCCATTCGCCGTGGCTGGCGGCTACGCCGGCGTTGCGCAGGGCACCGATGGCCACCCCGGGCAGCGTCAGCACCTGGGCGCCGTGCTCGCGGGCGATCCGCGGGCCGTCGTCGCTGGAGCCGTTATCCACCACGATCAGCTCGCAGGCCAGGCCCGCCGCGCTGGCCGAGCGCCGGGCGGCGTCCAGGGTGCGGCCGATATGGCGGGCCTCGTTGAACATCGGGATGACGATGCTCACCCGGCTCATCGGGCCACCTCCACCGGCTGTTGTTCACGGGCCTGGCCCAGCAGCACGCTGGACAGCGCCAGCATCAGCCACAGGTACTTGTGGCTGGGGGCGCTGAGGAACATCAGGAACAGACCGATGGCCAGCATGCTCATGGTCAGGTGGGTCATCAGGTCGGCGCGGTCCGCATCGCCGGCCGCGCGGAAGGCGGCGCGGGCCCGCCAGAAGTTGCGCAGGGCGAGAAAGATCATGCCGACGAACAGCAGCCCCGCCGGCAGGCCGACCTCGCTGAACAGCTCCAGGTAGGTGTTGTGGGCACGTCGGTAGAGGTCGGTGGTCTTGCTGTTGACCGGGGCGAAGGCCTTGGAGAAGCCGGTGTCGGCGTAGTGCAGCGGGAAGGTGCCGGGCCCGGTGCCGAGCAATGGGCTGTGGCTGATCATCTCCTTGCCCACCACCAGGTAGGAGGCGCGTCGGCCCAGCGATTCATCCTGGTGCGCGTTGACCCCGGATTTGAGCAGCATCAGCGACTGGATGCGCTCGGCGTAGCCCGCCGGCATCAGGGCCACGCCCAGGGGCAGGACAATGGCCAGGCCGAGCATGGCGAAGCCCAGGTGGCGCGGGCGGATGCGCGTCAGCTGTTCGCGGTAGTTGTACAGCACGATGCCCAGGCTGATCAGCAGTACCACCAGCCCCGAGCGCGATTCGGTCTTGGTCATGCCCACCAGCAGCAACAGGCAGCAGCCGGCCCAGAACAGCTTGACCGGGATCTGCCGGGCCTTGATCGCCAGCCACAGCCCCAGCGGCATGGCGATGGTGATCAGCAGGGCGAAGGCGTTGGGGTCGAGCATGGCCGAGGCGCGGCCCTGTTCCTGGTACTTGGTGGAGAAGATCGCGAACAGGCAGGTGACGCACACGCTGACGGTGATCAGCCGGGCCAGCATCGGCAGGTTGAGGTCGCGGCCGACCAGCAGGGTGATGACGAACACCACCAGGCCCACCAGCAACTCGCGCAGGTGACCGCCCGACAGCGCCAGGTCGTCGCTGGCCCACAGGCTCAGCAGGTACAGGGCCATGAACGGCAGCAGCAGGCGCCATTGGTTGCTGCGCAGGCGCTCGCCGGGCAACTGGCGCACTGCCAGCTGCAGGCTGAGGATCAGCACCAGGCCGATGCCCACCAGCTTGGCGCCGGACACCAGGCCGTCCTTGAGCAATCCCTCCAACGGCACCAGGGTGGCGATCGCCAGCAGGCCCCAGGCTGGCTTGCGGTACAGCACTAGTACGCCGGCCAGGCCGATCACGCCGCCGGGGGCCAGGAATGGGTAGGGGCTGGCCAGCAGCCCCAGGCTCAGCAAGGCCACCAGGGCCACCAGCGACAGGGGAATGATCATGCGACAACCTCCTCGGCCGTGCCCCGGTACACCAGGGCCCAGCGGTGTGCCAGGGTCGGCAGGTGGTAGCGTTCGCGTTGCGTGCGGCGGGCGCCGGCGACCAGCTCGGCGGCCTGCGCGGGATCCACGAGCAGGGCCTCGAGGTGTTCGCCCAGTTCAGCGCTGGCCAGCGGGGCGGCCAACAGACCGTTGCGCCCGTGTTCGATGACGTCGGGAATACCGCCGACACCGAAGGCCACCACTGGCACGCCGTCCTGCATGGCCTCGAGCAGGATCATCGGCGTGCCTTCGGTGCGCGAGCTGATGACCAGAGCGTCCAGGCGCTTCATCCAGCCGCGCATGTCGCGCTGAAAGCCCGGCAGGGTGATGCGCGCGGTGAGACCGGCGGCGTCGATGCGGGCCTGCAGGGTGTCGCGCTCGGGGCCTTCGCCGAGCATCACGGCGTGGACCTGTGGGTGGCGCTGGCACACCGGGATCAGGGTGTCGAGGAACAGGTCGGGGCCTTTTTCGCTGGACAGGCGGCCGACGTAGGCGGCGAGCCAGGGGGCCTTGTCATGATCGCAATCCCTGTAGGAGCGGCCTTGTGCCGCGATCGGCCGCGAAGCGGCCGCCGCTGCGGGGTAATCCGATGTGCCTGACTTATCGGCGTGGGTGGCCTTGGGGCCGCGTTGCGGCCCATCGCGGCGCAAGGCCGCTCCTACATGATCTTCATCAGCCGTGCAGGCCTCGGGCAGGCCGTTGGGAATCACCCGCAACTTGGCCTCGGGAACGCCGGCATCGCGGTGGATGCGGGCGATGCTCTCGGCCACGCACACCACCGTGTCCACCGTCGGCGTGCGGCACAGTTGCAGGCTCAGCCAGGTGTAGAAGCGCTGCTTGCGGCTGCGCGGGGTGAAGCCATGCTGGGTGCTGACCATCGGCAGGCGCCACAGGGTGGCGCCGATCCAGCCGAACAGCTGGCCCTTGAAGTTGTGGCTGTTGACCAATGGACGTTGGCCGCGCTGCGCGCCGAGTACCTTGAGCACCGCCCCCAGCCCCCGGCAGGTGTCGCATTCGACCCCCGCCTCGCGAAAGCGCGCCACCAGCTCCGCCGGGGCATCGAGAAACAGCACCCGATGCTGGCCGGGGGTCGCCTGGCAGTGGTCCAGGAGCATGCGCTCGGCGCCGTAGAACCCGCCACTGCCGAGCAGGTGCAGGATCGGCCGGCCGGCGTGCAGCGCGGCGTTCAATTGCGCACCCAGTGCCACAGGCGTGGCAGCGACCAGCTCTTGTGCGGGTTGGGCAGCGCCGGGGCCTGGTCGTTGATCACCAGCAGCACCGGCAGGCCCAGCTCGTGGCTGATCTGCGCCGGATGCTTGAAGCGATGGTCGAAGAACTCCCTGACGTAGACCACGGCGATCGCCAGCAGCAGGCCGGTGACCAGGCCGAACGGAATGATCAGGCCAGGTTTCGGGAAGCTCGCCGCAGTGGGCTCGTAGGGGGCGCTGAGGATCCGCGCGTTGGACTGGCTGCCGTCGAGCAGGCCCTGGCCACGGCTTTCCTCGTAACGCTGGGCGTAGGTGGAGAAGGCCTTGTGCAGGGCGTCGATCTCGGTGTCGAGCTGGCGGGTCTTGCTCTGGGTCTCGCGCAACTGGAGGATGCGCTTGCTGTAGTCGGCGATGCGCTGGGTCTTCTGCTCGATTACCTGCTGGGTCACGGCCAGGTCCTGCTGGCGCTCGCGGATGCGGTTCTCGACGATCTTGAGGAACTGCGCGCGCAACTGGGCGATTTGCTGGCGGGCCATGACCATCTGGTCGGAGCCTGGCTGGAACACCGTGGCGTCGCCATTGTAGCGGGCCAGCTGGGTGGTCAGCTGTTCGCCGAGCTGCTTGATCTCGCGGTCCTCGAAGGCGACGTTGTCGACCGTGGTGGTGAAGGTGTAGGGGAACGCGTAGTCGGCCATCCTCGCCTTGCTGGCCGCGGCCAGGCTGCTCTGCAGGTAGTCGAGCCACTTCTGGTTCTGCAACTGGCGGTCACGTTGCAGGTTGAGCGCCTGCTCCTCGGTGTTGATGGCGTTCAGCCGGAAGGTGATCTCTTCCTTGGGGTCCGACGAGCCGATGGCGGTCAGCAGGCCCAGGCGCTGGCTTTCCAGGTCGCCCAGGCGGGCCTGGTAGTGCAGCTTCTTCTGCTCGTAGAACGCTTCGGGCAGCTCGTTGGACTGCAGGTCCTGGCGGTTGGCCAGGAAGTTCTCCAGCAGGCGACTGACGAACAGCGTGCCCAGCTTCGGATCGTCGGCGCTGTAGGTGATGGAGATCACGTTGGAGCCGGGCAGGGTCTCGACCTTGAGGTCCTTGACCGCCTGGTCGGTAAGGGTGTCGAGCTGGGTGTCGCGGTCATCGGCCACGCTGTTGCCGAACAGCCGGTGCAGCGGGTCGAATACCGCGTGGCGCACCGGGTCGAGCACGGTACGGCGCAGCAGGCCGGGCTCGTCCGGATAGTGGCCTTCCTTGCGCAGCTCGCCGATGGTCTGACGGATCAGGGTCGGCGAGCGCAGGATGTTGCTCTCGGTCTCCATGTCGGCCAGCGACGGCGGGATGAACTGGTCGGCCTGCTGGCTGAGCGCCGAGGTGGTGTCGCTCTGCGAGAGCTTCTTGGACTGCACGATGACTTCGGCGGTGATGTCGAAGCTCTGCTTGAGCACCAGCGGTAAAATTACCGCGATCACCGCGAACACCAGGAACACCCGTTTCACCAGCTGGCGGTTGGCGAAGAAGATGCGGAAGAACTCATGTACGTAGTTTTCTTTGGGTTGCGTGGTCATGGTTCGTCCCCCGGTCAGTCGTCGCTTTCTTTGTTGTCGACGCGGTAGCTGAAGCTGAAGCCGAAGCCCTGGAACAGCACCACGTCGGCCAGTTGCCGGGACAGCTCGGCGGCGCTGGCCAGCTTGGTCTTGGGCACGTAGAGCATGTCTTCGGGCTGCAGGTAGGCGAGCTTCTGGGTACCACCGGACAGCGCCTGGTCGACGTCGTAGTTGACCGCGTGCACGGTGTTGCCTTCACGGCGCATGATCACCACCGAGCCGAGCTTGGCCTTGAGGGTCGGGCCGCGGGCCAGGGTCAGCGCTTCGAGCACCGATATTGGGCGGCGGATCTGGAAGGCGCCGGGCTGGCCGACTTCGCCGAGCACATAGATCTCGTTGGCGGCGGTGGACTTGAGCAGCACGTCCACGCTCATGCGCCCGGGCAGGGTGGCGTAGCGCTCGTTGAGGTAGTCGCGCAGCTGGTTGACGGTCATGCCCTGCAGCGGCACCGAACCGATTTCCGGGAAGGTGGCGCGGCCGTCGTTGCCCACGGTGATGTCGCGGCTCATGCCGGTGCCGGGGTGGTTGAGGGCGTTCTTCAGGTTGACCTCGTCGGTCATCGGGCTGATTACCCGCACGGTGACCTGGTCACGGTTGGGCTTGAACACCCGCTTGTCCTGGTAGGCCTGGCGGATGGCGTTCTCGGCCTCGCCGGGGGTCATGCCCTCGACGCGCACCGCAGCGTTGGTGCTGGGCAGGGTGATGCTGCCGTCGGGCTGCACCAGCTGGTTGCCGTTCAGGCCGCTGGCGGCCATGAAGTTCAGGTCCAGGGTGTCGCCGGACTGGATGCGGTAGACCCCGGCCGAACGGTTGCTGACGTGGAAGATCACCTCCAGCACGTCCTGCGGGCGCAGCACCTGCTCGCGGCGGGCGACTTCGGTGGCCTGGCTCTCGGCCGGTGGCGCGGTAAGGATCTGCACCGGCATCTGGCGGTCTTCCTGGCTGGCGCAGCCGGCCAGGGCCAGCACGCACAGGGCAATCGATGGGTATCTCATGGCGTTCATCCTGTGCGGCCTCTCAGAGATTTTCGTACAGCCACTTGGGCATGTAGTACTTGCGCTTGTTGAACACGCTGCCGATCAGTCGCGCGCCGGCCTGGGTCAGGCGTTGACTGGCGGCCTGGGCGACTTCCCAACGGGTCTCCTCGGCGCACACCACCAGGATCACGCCGTCGACCAGGGTGCCGATCACCAGGCTGTCGGCGCTGGCGTAGATGGCTTCGCCATCGATCACCACGAAGCGGTACTGGTTACTCAGCTGGTGCAGCAGCACGCGCAACTGCTCGTGGTCGAGGCGGTCGCGGCCGCGTTTCCAGGTGCCCACCGGCAGCACGTCGAACGGCTGGTCGGACAGGCGCACGATGCAGTCCTGGGCCAGCGGCGGGGTGTCCTGGTTGAACAGCAGGTCGCTGTAGCCGCGCAGCTTGCCCAGGCCCAGTTGCTGGCTGAGGCCGCCGGGGCTGAGGCTGGCGTCGATCAGCAGCACGTTGCCCGCGCTCATCAATGCCAGCTGGCTGGCAAAGGCCAGGGCGCTGGTACTGGTGCCGCTGCCGGTGTTGGCCGCGGTCAGCAGCAGGGTGCGCTGGTCGAGGTCGAGCACGGTGGAGGTCAGGTTGGTCTCGCTTGGGGTAGCGATGGTCAGACTTCTTGAGGATGAACCGTCCATCTCAGCTTGCTCCGTGGCCAGTGAACACTTTGAACGGGGTCTTGAGCAGGATCTTCAGGTCCAGCATCAGGCTCTGTTCGTTGATGTAGCTCAGGTCCAGCTCTACGCGTTGGTCGAAGTCGATGTTGCTGCGCCCGGAGATCTGCCACAGGCCGGTCATGCCCGGGTAGATCGACAGCCGCGCCAGGTGGTTGTCGTGGTAGCGGTAGGCGTTGAACGAGGTGGGGCGCGGGCCGACCAGGCGCATGTCGCCGGTAACCACGTTGATCAGGTTGGGCAGCTCGTCCAGGCTGCTGCGGCGCAGCCAGCCGCCTATCGAGGTGATGCGCGGGTCCTTGTCGATCTTGAAGTCGATGGATTCGGCGCCGTGCTTGTTCAGGTGGCGCAGCGAGTCCTTGAGCGCCTCGGCGTTGGCCACCATGGTGCGGAACTTGTACATGCCGAAGGCGCGGCCCCGGTAGCCGGTGCGCTTCTGCACGAAGAACACCGGGCCCTTGCTCGACAGCTTGATCAGCAGCGCCAGCACCAGGAACACCGGCGACAGCAGCAGCAGCAGGGTCAGCGCGGCCAGGCACGACAGCACGCGGTTGGTCCGCGACAGCGTCCACGGGCGGCCCCCGGCACGGCCGGTCATCCAACCGCGGCCCTGCATGTGGATGGCGGCATCGATGCGCTGCCGGTGCGCCGGGTCCATGCGTTTGTCCTGGTACAGCGCCTGCAGTTGCGCGCTCTTGGGTTGTCCTGTCATACCGCCCTCCGCTGATCTGGCTGCTCGCCCGTGGGCGCCGCTTCGCTGGCGGCGGGCGAGTGGTAGCTCTTGAACCAGGCGACGAAGCGCCCGAGCCCTTCATCAAGGCCTATCTGTGGGGTGAAACCGGTGACCCTGGCCAGGGCGCTGGCGTCGGCGCAGGTGGCCAGCACATCGCCCGGTTGCAGCGGCAGCAGTTCGATCACCGCGTTGCGCTGCAGGTGTTTTTCCAGCAGGGCCAGGTAGTCGAGCAGCTCCACCGGGCGCTGCCCACCGATGTTGTACAGGCGCCAGGGCGCGTGGCTGCTCGCCGGGTCCGGGTTGAGCGTGTCCCACTGCGGGTCGGCGACCGGGGGCAGGGGGATCAGCCGCACCAGGCTTTCGACGATGTCGTCGATGTAGGTGAAGTCGCGCTGGTGACGGCCATGGTTGAACAACTGGATCGGCCGGCCTTCGCTGATCGCCTTGGCGAACTGCATCGGCGACATGTCCGGGCGGCCCCAGGGGCCGTACACGGTAAAGAAACGCAGGCCGCTGCAGGGGATGCCATAAAGGTGGCTGTAGCTGTGGGCCATGGCCTCGTTGGCCTTCTTGGTGGCGGCATACAGCGACAGCGGGTGGTCCACCGAATCCTGCACCCGATAGGGCGTCTGCTGGTTGGCGCCATACACCGAGCTGGACGAGGCGTACAGCAGGTGCTTGACCGGATGGCGGCGGCAACCTTCGAGAATGTTGAGAAAACCGGCCAGGTTGCTGTCCAGGTAGGCTTGCGGGTTTTGCAGCGAGTAGCGCACGCCGGCCTGGGCCGCCAGGTGCACCACCACCTCCGGACGCTCGCTGGCGAACAGCCGGGCCATGCCGTCGCGGTCGCCCAGGTCCAGGCAGTGCAGCGGGAAATCACCGACTGTCTGGCGCACCCAGTGCACGCGGGCATGCTTGAGTGCCGGCTCGTAGTAGTCGTTGAAGTTGTCCAGCCCCACCACCTGGTGCCCCTCGAACAATAGCTGGCGGCAGGTGTGGGCGCCGATGAAGCCGGCCGCGCCGGTGACCAGCACTTTCATGGCGCATCCACCTGCGGGGCGACCTGGCGCAGGCCGATGCCGCTGTAGTGCAGGCCGTGGGCGGCGACCTGTTCGGGGTTGTACAGGTTGCGTCCGTCGACGATCACCCGCTCGCGCAGCTTGCTGGCCAGCATCGAGAAGTCGACCACGCGGAAGTTCTTCCACTCGGTGCAGATCACCAGGGCATCGGCGTCCTGCAGGGTGTCGTCGCGGGTGGCGCACAGGTGCAGGTCGTCACGGTAGCCGTACAGGCGCCGGCACTCGTCCATGGCTTCGGGATCGTAGGCGCGCACGGTGGCGCCTTCGGCCCACAGGGCCTCCATCAGGTAGCGGCTGGGGGCCTCGCGCATGTCGTCGGTGTTGGGCTTGAAGGCCAGGCCCCACAGGGCGATGGACTTGCCGGCCAGGCCCGCCAGGCGCTGCTTGAGCTTGGCGAAGAGGATGCGGCGCTGCTGGTCGTTGACTTCATTCACGCTCTGCAGCAGGCGCAGCGGCATACCGCTGTGGGCGGCGGTGTGCAGCAGGGCCTTGATGTCCTTGGGGAAGCACGAACCGCCGAAACCGCAGCCTGGATAGATGAAGTGGTAGCCGATGCGCGGGTCGGAACCGATGCCGCGGCGCACTGCCTCGATATCGGCGCCCAGGTGTTCGCTGAGGTTGGCCAGCTCGTTCATGAAGCTGATGCGGGTGGCGAGCATGGCGTTGGCGGCGTACTTGGTCAGCTCGGCGCTGCGGTTGTCCATGAACATCAGCTTTTCGTGGTTGCGGCAGAACGGCGCGTACAGTTCGGCCAGCTGGTCATGGGCGACTTCGTCGAGGGTGCCGACGATGATCCGGTCCGGACGCATGCAGTCGGCCAGGGCGCTGCCTTCCTTGAGAAACTCGGGGTTGGACACCACGCGCACCTGCAACTGGCCCTTGCCCAGGCGCTGCAGTTCGTCGCGGGCCAGGGCCATGACCTGGTCGGCGGTGCCCACCGGCACGGTGGACTTGATGATCAGGGTATGGTCGGTCTCCATCAGCGCGGCAATCTGCCGGGTGACGTTGAGCACATGGCTGAGGTCGGCCGAGCCGTCCTCGTCGGGCGGCGTGCCGACGGCGATGAAGATCAGTTCGGCGTGACTGACCGCGTCGCTGGCCTGGGTGCTGAACAGCAGGCGGCCTTCCTTGATGTTGTCCTCGAGCAGGTCCGACAGGCCCGGCTCGCTGATCGGCGGTACACCCTGGCGCAACTGGTTGATCTTGTGGGTATCGACATCCACGCACAGGACCCGGTGACCTACGTCCGCCAGGGCTGCTGCCTGTACCAGTCCGACATAACCGGTGCCAAAAACGCTCACGTCCATGCGCGGTGCCTCGTATGGATGAGTAAGGGAGATGAAACAGTGGTGTGAATTGGGTATAGCTCAGCCCGGTGGATTTGCGTCAAAGCAATGGCATGTTTCGTCGAATTTACAGACCCTGGCGAAACGGGCGTTCTGCCACCAACCTGTTTCCAATCCGTGTGTTAGCGCGCATAGCTAGTGGCAATTGGCCGTTCGACGAACCGATGAACGGTTGGACGCACCGAAATAAGCGGGTTGCAGACGATAGGGAGAATCAACAACAACTTGCGGCAGGTGCCAGATTCTGGTGTCGGTATGTCGTCGGAATTTTGACTTTTTTGCGTTGTGGTTTGTTTCACAACTGCTACGGTTTGAGGAGATTCCCATGACCGGAGTGGCCGAAACATGCGCGGATGGATCAAGCTTTTGCTGTTGCTGGTCTATCTGGCCAGCTTTCATGCCTATTACCGCGAGCGCATAGAAGCCCTGGGTATTGGCCTGCCACTGGTGCTGTACCTGGGGGTGTTCGCTGTATTGGCTCTGGCCCTGCTGCTGGCCGCGTTCAGCCGCCCCGGCTGGCTGCGCTGGTCGCTGGCGCTGGCGTTCACGGTCAGTGCGATCTTTCTCGACGCTTATAACCGCATCACCGACTCCTACCTGACCTATAGCGCATTCGTGTCCATGGTCTATGCCGGCGGTTTCGTTCAGGAGGCCCTGCAGCAATATCACTACGCTATTACCCTGGCCGCGGCACGGGCGCTGTTGCTGCTGTTTGGTCTTGGCTTGCGCCCGGGGCCGACCCCTCGGCTACCGTGGCTGTTGCCACCCGTGGCGCCGGTGCTGGGTCTGCTGGCGCTGATCGCCATCCTGTTCGTGCGCGCCGGCGAGGGCGCCCGCGGGCTGCCGGTGATGTACACGCCGCTGGCCTACCTCAGCCTGTTCGGCTACGAGACCCTGCACGACCATGTCGGGCCGCGCCAGCCAGTGACCCTGGCCCAGGCGGGGCCGGCGATGGCGCGGGATATCGTGCTGCTGATCGACGAGAGCATCTCGGGCAACTACCTGGACCTGAACACCCCGGCCGGGGTCACCAGCCACCTGGGCCAGGCCCAGTCCGGCGTGTCAATCGTCAACTTCGGCTATGCCGCGTCCATCGCCAACTGCAGTGCCGACACCAACGTCACCCTGCGCTATGGCGGAACCCGCACCGATTACCTGCGCATCAACTCGACCCAGCCGTCGATCTGGCAGTACGCCAAACGCGCGGGCCTGGGAACGGTGTATATCGATGGCCAGCGCACCGGCGGCAACCTGCAGAACCTGATGACCGAGACCGAAAAGCGTGATATCGACCAGTTCATCCAGTTCGACGACACCCCCGTGGTGCAGCGCGACATGGCGGCGCTGGAGCGGCTGGTGGCGTTGCTCAAGGACGGCAGGCCGCAGCTGATCGTGGTGAACAAGGTCGGCGCCCACTTCCCGGTGCATGACAAGTATCCGGATGACTTCCTCAAGTACCAGCCCGCCTTGCCTCGGGGGCGTTACGTCGATATCGCCGACACCGGCACCCGCGATGGATTCGATGGCCGTCCGCAGGACTGGGTGTTGTATCGCAACGCCTACCAGAACACCGTGCTGTGGAATGTCGGCGAATTCTTTCGCCGGCTGTTCGCCGAGGGTGATCTCAGCCAGGCCGTGGTGCTCTATACCTCCGACCATGGCCAGGACCTGCATGAGCGCGGCAATCCTGGCCTGAACACCCATTGCGACAGCGATCCTGTGCCGGAAGAGGGCCTGGTGCCATTGGTGGTGATCCAGGGCGAGGGCCTGCGCACGCTGGACTGGCAGGCCCATCTGCAGGCCAATCGCAACGCTTCCAGCCATTACAACCTGTTCCCCACGCTGCTCAAACTGATGGGTTATGACGGCACGGCCGTGAGCGCGCGCTACGGCCGTTCGCTGGACATGCCGACCGACGACCCGTTCACCTTCAACGTGCGTTTCAATGCGCGGCTGGGGGCCAAGCCGGATTTCCGTCACATCGACCTGGGGCAGGTGGTCACGCCCGCCAGTGTCCTGGCGGGGCAACCGATGCCGGTAGGCAAGGCGGACTGAGGTCAGAAATCGATGCTGGCAGACAGCTGTACCGTACGCGGCGCACCCAGCCCCAGGCTGGTGAGCAACGGCATGCCCCAGTAGGCCTTGTTGGTCACGTTCTCCACCGTGCCGCGCAAGGTCACCGGGTGGTCGGCCACCTGCAGCCGGTAGCGGGCACCGACGTCATATATCGTGTAGCCAGGAATCGACTGGCTGTTGTCGTCGCTGATGTACTGCTTCGACACGGCGGTGGCGTTGGCGGTCAGGGTCAGGCCATCGAGCAGTGGGGTGTCCCACTCCACGCCCAGCTTGCCTTGCAATTTCGGCTGGCCGGTGGCGGTCTTGCCTTCCTCGGCGGGGTTCTCGGCCTTGGTCACCTTGGGGTCGAGGCGCGCCACGCCGCCCATCAGGCGCACATCGGTCAGCGGGGTGCCGAAGAAGCTCCACTCGAGCCCGCGGTTACGCTGTTCACCACCGAAGGAGAACACCTTGGTCACCGGATCGGTGAAGCTGCTGGGGCGTTCGATCTGGTACAGGCTCAGGGTGTGGGCGAAGTCGCCAAGGTCGAGCTTGATGCCGACTTCCTTCTGCTTGGACTTGTAGGGGGCGAACACTTGGCCGGCGTTGGGCGCGGTAATCGGGGCGATGGCACCCTTGCTCAGGCCCTCGATGTAGTTGGCGTACAGCGACACCTCGTCGGTGACCTTGACCAGCACTGCCGCCGCTGGGGTCGTGGCGCTCTCGTTGTAGCGCGTGGTATGCGCGCCGTTGCTGACGTCGAAACTGTCGGTCAGCACCTGCTGGCGACGCACGCCCAAGGTGAGTTGAAGACGCTCGTCGAGGAACGACAGGGTGTCGGCCAGGCCGTAGCTGCTCAGGCGCGACTCGGTGTGGGCGATGGCCGGGTAGCTCCTGGCGGCCTCCGGTCCCCAGACTGGGTGGTAGATGTTGTTGACCCACTCGGCCCCCGGGACGTTGCGTCGGCCATAATCGTGCTGCTTGTCCGAGTAGTGCGTGGCGTTGAGCGACCATTGGTGACCGACACCGAACGTGTCGAAATGGCCGCGCAGGCCGGCCTCGCCCGAAGTCTTCTTGAGGTCGATCTTCAACTGGCCCATGTTCGTCTCCATGTCTCCAGCGGTGTTGAACACCTCGGCGAGCATGGTGCCACTGTAGGCATAGTCGGTCTTGCTGGTGCCGGCCGCGGCATAGGCCATGAGGTTGTCGTTGAGGTCGTACTCGCCGCGCACGATCACGCCCTTGTCGCGGGTCTGGACGAAGCCCCAGTCCGGGTTGAGCAAGGTCTCGGACTTCGGCGGCCGGGGCACTGGCACGCCTGCGGCCAGGCCGATGCCGCGGTTCTGGCCCCTGACCCGGTCCTCGCTTTCGTACAGGTCGGCGGACAGGCGCGCCCGCTCGCCGCGCCAGTCGAGGCCCAGGGCGTTGAGCTCGGCCTTCATGCGCTGATGGTCGGTCGCGGTGTCGCCGTCGCGATAGACACTGTTGAAGCGCACGCCGAACTGCTGCTGCTCGCCGAAGCGGCGGCCGACGTCGAGGTGCCCGCCGAACTGCGCGTCGGACATGTAGGTGGTGGTGATTCGGGTCAGCGATTCGGCGCCGGCGCGCTTGGGCACCAGGTTGATGCTGCCGGCCACCGAGCCGCCCGGCGGCATGCCGTTGAGCAGGGCGGACGGGCCTTTGAGCACCTCGATGCGCTCGTACATCTCCGGCGAGATCCGGTAGTAGGGCGCCATGCCGTACAGGCCACCGATGCTCACATCGCTGATGTTGGAGTTGAAGCCGCGGATCGAGTAGTTCTCGCTGTAGGTGCCCTTCAGGCCATTACTGAACACCGCGGGGTCGGTCGCGGCGATCACGTCGGTGACGGTCTGGGCCTGGGTGTCCTGGATGTACTGGTCGGTGTAGCTGATGGTGCTGAACGGCGTCTCCATGAAATCCTTGTTGCCCAGCAGGCCGACCCGGCCACCCGAGGCCACCTGGCCGCCGGCGTAGGCGGGGGGCAGTGCGCTCGGGGCGTCGAGGTCGCCTTCGACCCGGGTCTCGGTCAGCTCGAGGCTGCCGCTGGCCTGGTCTTGGCGGGATTTTTCCACTTCCTCGGCCCGTTCCACGGTCTGCGCCGCGGTCACGCTCATGGAGGCACCGCCCAGGCCGAGCAACAAGGCCATGTGCACGGCGGCGAAGGTGCGATTGAGGTCGAAGTGGGGCACAGCCGGCTGCTGCGCCGGGCTGACACGCTGTTGCGACATGCTGGATTCCTTTCGATTCGCAAGTGAGTGAGGCATTCACTAGGCTTTCCGAACCACTACGGGAAAACCTCAATGCAAATCATTAACATCCAGCAGTGCAGCTGACGATCAGCCCGGCAGGGTCAACTGGCGATGAGGATATCCTCGAAGAACGCCCCGACCGGTTCGCTGGGATGGCACAGCTGGATTTCCAGCACCCAGACCATCTCCCCCGGCACGATCTGCAGGTCGGCCAGCTTCTCCTGCCCGTACAGGACATGGGGGAAGTCGGCGATGCGATGCCCGGCCAGGTTGCGCTCCAGACACCAGCCCTTGGCCTGGGCACTGCGCTCGGCGACGTTGTACAGCTCGCGCCCGGTCAGTCCGCGGCGCCAGGCCAGGCGCGTCTCGTCGAACACGGCGTGCAGCGCTTCGACGCAGGCCCGGTGCAGGGGATGGTCGCCGAACACGAAGGTATCGCCATAATCGCCCTCGTAGCCGTCCCATACCGGGCCGAGATCGACCACGGCGATATCGCTGGCGCGCAGCCTGCGCTGCGGGTCGATGCCCTGGCGCGGCGTGCGCACGGTGTCGTCGCCGAAGCGGATGTAGGTCGGGTGCCAGGTGTGCGAGGCGCCCATGGCCCGCAAGGTGCGCTCGGCCATGGCCAAGGCCTGGGCGGTGGTCATGCCGACTTCCAGCTGGCTGGCGATGGCGGCCAGGGCCCGTACCGTCTGTTCGCGGGCGGCGAGCATGCCGTCCAGCGAGTAGCGCGGGCCGACTTTCTCCAGTTGCGGGTCCAGTGCGGTCGGCGGCAGCGCTGCGCCGCTGGGCACGAAGGCCTCGGCGATGAAGCGATGGGCCTGCACACCTGCGCCAAGGCATTGCTCGCGGACCTGCTGGATCATCGTGGCGTTGCCACAGGCGTAGACCTGGGTATCGGCCCAGCGATGCGCCTGGGCCAGCGCCACCTGCTGCACGCGGGCCTGGGTGGCCAGAACCGAATGCCAGCGAAACCGAGGGTGCGCCTGGCTGCACTGGTCGAGGAACGCACGGTCGTAGAAATCGGCCGGCGAGGCGCCGCCCCAATACAGCGTGACCTCGGCATCGCGTGCCAGGGCCATCAGCAGCAGAGGCTTGATGCCGGCATAGCCGGTTCCGGTGGCGAACAGTACAACGGGGCGTTCATCTTCATGTTGCCAGGTGCAGGCCCCCACCGGGCCTTCGAGGTTCAGCACGTCGCCTATGCCGAGTGATGGCAGCAGGTGCTCGGAAAACAGGCCGCCAGCGACCTTGCGGATATGAAACAGCATCCGTCCCTGATCCTGCGCCGGCAGGTTGGCGATGGAGAAGCAGCGGCTGTCGCCGTTATCGAGGCGGAACCTGAGGTACTGGCCGGCACGTACCTCGACGGGCTGTTCGGGTTGCAGCACCAGTTCGGTGATATCGACGCTCAGGGAGCGCTTGTCCAGTACCCGCGCGCTGAAGGCCAGCGTCGGCGTGTCCAGTGACCAGCCAGGAATCGCCAGGCGCATGTCGCCGCAAGCGTGGCTCTGGCACAGCAGCAGTTCGTCGGCGGCCAGGGGATAGGAGGGCGCGGGCGTATCCGCGTCGCGCTGCCTGTCGCGATACTGGCCGGCGACCACCTTGACCTTGCACGAGCCGCAGGCGCCTCGACGGCACGAGAAGGGCACGGCAAGGCCACTGGCGAGCATGGCGTCGAGCAGCAGCTCGTCGCCGGCCTCGAAGGTTCTGCCCGAGGGCGACAATTCAATGACATGGTGGTTGGGCATGGCGACCTCGCGGCAGTGGGAGCGGTGATTGTTGCGGTAGACTTGGACCAGGAAAACCTCCAGTTTTGGATAATTCACATGGTCCAGTTACGCAAATGGCGGCCGTTGCTCAACCTGGACGGGGGCGAGCCGCAGGCCTCCTATCGAAAGATCGTCGAAGGACTGGTCAGCGCGATCAGCGATGGCCGCCTGCTTCCCGGAACCCCCTTGCCGGGTACCCGGGACATGGCGCAACTGCTCGACGTCAATCGCAAGACGGTGATCCTTGCCTACGAGGAAGCGGCGACCAAGGGCTGGCTGTACAGCGTGCCGCGCCGGGGAACCTTCGTCAGCCAGCAGCTCGCCGCGCAGGCGACGCCGGCGCGCCAGGTGGCGCAGCCATTCGCTCCGAAATTGCGCGATGCGCCTGCCACTGCGTATTTCGCGGCGAGCGAGCAGGCAACGGCGTGGCACCAGCGCCCCGGGGCACTGTTCTTCGACAATGGCGCCTGTGACCATCGCCTGTTGCCCCAGGCGGTCCTGCACCGTTACTACCGCAAGGCCCTGCGTCACAGCTTCGCCACCAATACCGTGCGCCATGGCAGCGACGGCAGCGGCCATCACCTGCGCCGGGTGCTGGCGGACATGCTGCGCCAGGAGCGCGGGCTGAACGTGGGGGCCGAGCACATCTGCCTCACCCAGGGCACGCAGATGTCGCTGTACCTGGCCGCCAGCGTGTTGCTCAGGCCCGGTGACGTGGTGCTGGTGGAGCGGCTGAGCTATCCGCCGGCCTGGGAGATCTTTCGCCAGCTGGGTGCCCGGCTGGAGACCGTGGACCTGGACGAGGAGGGGTGTCGCGTCGAGCAGATCGAAGCGCTGTGCCGGCTGCATCCTGTGCGCTTTCTGTATGTCACGCCCCACCACCAGTTTCCTACCACCGTCAGTCTGCGCGCCGGTCGCCGGCGGCAGTTGCTGGAATTGGCGCGGCGCCATGACTTCTGCGTGATCGAGGAGGACTACGACCACGAGTACCACTTTGCCGGGCGGCCCTACCTGCCGCTGGCCAGTGATCCCCTGCAGCGCCATGTGATCTATGTCGGCTCGTTGTCCAAGTCGCTGGGCAGCACCTTCCGTTGCAGCTTCATCGTCGCGCCGCCGGCGGTGGTCGAGACGCTGAGCCGCACCGCGGCGCTGAGCCTGGGGCAGGGTGATGCGGTGATGCAGCGGATGCTCGCCGACCTGATCGAGGCTGGTGAGCTCAGGAAGCATCTGCGGCGGGTATCCAGGGAATACCGGCAGCGCCGGGATATGTTGCTGGCTTGCCTGCGGGAGGCCTTTGGCGAGCGTATCGCAGTGCAGGTGCCGGAAGGCGGGTTGGCGCTGTGGGTGAGGTTTGCCCCGTCGATCAATGTGGATCGGCTGGCGGTCGAGGCGCTGCGACTGGACCTGGTGGTGCGTGCCGGCCGGCAGTTTTCACCCGCCGGCCAACCCGAGAATGCCCTGCGCCTGGGGTTCGCCTCGCTGGATCCGGACGAGATCCGCCAGGCCGTGCAGCGTCTGGCCCAGGCCGCGAGGGCCGTGGCTGACTGAAGCCTGCTACTGCAGCGCGCCCTGTTCCTGCGCCGGGGCGCCGAACGAGACGTAGTAGGCCAGGCCGACGAAGATCGCTCCGCCCACGGCATTGCCCAGGAACACCGCCGCCAGGTTTTCCAGCAACTGCCCCCAGCTCAGGTAGCCGGCAAAGATCGCCGCCGGGATCAGGAACATGTTGGCCACCACGTGCTGGAAGCCGATGGCGACGAAGGCCATGATCGGGAACCAGATGCCGAGGATCTTGCCGCTCATCTCACGGCTGGCGTAGGACAGCCACACGGCCAGGCACACCAGCCAGTTGCAGCCGATGCCGGAGACGAAGGCATGCAGGAAATCGGCGCTGACCTTGCTGGTGGCGCCCGCCAGGGTCTTGCCCAGGTACGGTCCCTCGGTCAGTCCGAGCAGATGGCCGAAGCAGTAGGCGACGAACAGCGCGCCCAGCAGGTTGGCCAGGGTCGCCAGGGCCCAGTTGCGCGCCACCGCCCACAGGCGGATACGTCCGGCGAACATCGCCAGGGGCAGGCTCATCATGTTGCCGGTAAGCAGTTCGCCCCCGGCCAGGATCACCAGGATCAGGCCGATGGGAAACACCGCGGCGCCCAGCAGGGTGCCGAACGAGGCCCATGGTGTGGGGATCATGGTGCTGACGTGGATCGCCAACAGGAAACCCAGGGAGATGAACGCCCCGGCCAGGAAACCGAGGATCAGGGTGGCGCGGGTGGGTAGATGGGCTTTACGGGTGCCGGCTTCTATGACCAGCTCGGTGATCCGGGAGGGGGTATTCACAGACATTTCAACAACTCGAACGCAAGGACGACGGCTCAGGCCGTGGATCGGGGTTTGGCAGCAGCGGGGAAGGTTTCGAAGCGGGCGGCACGTTAGCTGAGGCAATTTGACGCGGTCAAATCGATAGGCTGGATGAGGTGATAGATATCATCTATGAAGGGCGGGTGTTCAAGCGGGCTGTACTATATCAAAGCGACCGTAATGGACGACCTGCAACCGACGCGCTTGAAAAGGCGGCGCGGGACGTGCAGTATTCAGCAAATTACATGGTACATGCCATGGTATGTAATGGTGGAGTGAGCAATGGCCCGCATAGGCATCGACAAGGCAGCTGTTCAGCAAGCGCGGCAGGCGCTGATGGCCCGGGGTGAGAATCCGAGTATCGATGCGATACGTATCGAATTGGGCAACACCGGGTCGAAGACCACCATCCACCGCTACCTGAAGGAACTCGATCGCCAGCCTGTGTCGCTGCTGGGCAACAGTACGGCGCTGAGCGAACCGCTGGGGCGGATGGTCGAGCGACTGGCCGCGCAATTGCAGGAGGAAGGGCAGGCACGCATCGATGCCGCCGAGGCTGCCGCACAGGCCCATTGCGCGGCGATGCAGGCTGAGCTGCAACGGGTCCAGCGCGAACTGGCCGGCGCGCTGCGCCAGGTCGAGACCTTGAGTGGTGCGCTGCACGTCGAGTCCGAACGCCTGGCCGCCAGCCAGGCCAACCTGCAGGCCGAACAATTGCGCAGTGCCGGTCTGAGCCAGTCCCAGGGCGAACTGCAGGCGCGCCTGGCCGACAAGGACGAGCAACTGCGCGCCAGCCTCGAACAGCGCCAGCAGGAGCAACGCCGGAGCGAGACCCAGGTGCGCCAGTTGCAGGGCCAGTTGCAGACCCTGCAGCAGGGCGCCATCGCCCGCCAGGATGAGCTGACCCGCCTGCACCGCGACAATGAGCGCCTGCTGGCCGAGCAGCGCCAGGCGACGGCACAGAGCAGGTTGCTGGACGAGCAATTGCAGCAGCGTGACGCCCAGGTGCAAGGGTTGCGGGCGATACTGGCCCAGGCCCAGGGCGCCAATGACGAGATGCGTCGTCAGTTGGCGGCACGAATCCAAGGCGCGATCGACGGTCCCCTGTAGGAGCGGCCTTGTGCCGCGAAAGGGCTGCGTAGCGGCCCCAGGATTTCAGCGTCGATGCAAAGATCGCCGGGGCCGCTTTGCGGCCCTTTCGCGGCACAAGGCCGCTCCTACAGGGACGTGTGCAGGCCTGAGGCAGGAAATGCGCCGTTCGTTCAAGCGTCACGTTCAGGCACCAGGCAACACTCGCGGCTCCATCCATGACCGGAGCCTTCCATGCGCATCCTCTATGCCCCATGCTTCTTCCTCGGTTTCATCGGCACAGCCGTCTACCTGATCAACCTCGGCGCCGACATTCTCTGGCTGCTGCCCCTGCTCGGCGTGGCCATCCTGCTGTCGTTCACCTGCGAAGCGCTGTATCCGTACAAGCCTGCCTGGAGCGAGGCTGACGGGGAGGTCGGGCGCGATGGCTTGCACGCGCTGGTCAACGAAACCCTGAATGTCGCCAGCATCGCCACGATTCCACTGTTCGCCGGCTGGCTGCCGGCCAGCGGGCTGTGGCCCAGCCACTGGCCGGTGCTGTGGCAATTGCTGCTTGCCATACCCCTGGCCGACCTGGGCATCACCCTGGTGCACTACGCCAGCCACCGCAGCGCGCTGCTCTGGCGCCTGCACGCGGTGCATCACAGCGTGACCCGGCTGTACGGCTTCAACGGCCTGATGAAGCACCCGCTGCACCAACTGGCCGAGGCCCTCGGCGGTGTACTGCCGTTGCTGTTGCTGGGCTTGCCGCAGGATATCGCGGCGCTGCTGGCCTTCAGCATCTCGGTGCAGTTGCTGCTGCAGCACAGCAATGTCGACATGCGCATCGGCGGCCTGCGCCATCTGTTCGCCTGGGCGCCCGTGCACCGGCTGCACCATCTGAAGTACGGCACGCTGGGTGACGTCAATTTCGCCCTGTTCTTCCCGCTGTGGGATCGCCTGCTGGGGACCGCGCTGCATCTGCCTGGTTATGGGCTGGCCGATGACGACATGGGCATTGGTGATCGCCCGGACTACCCGCAAGCATACCTGGCACAGCTGCGTGAGCCGTTTCGCCCGGCAGCCACGGCGCAGCCGCCGGCACCACTGCCACGCGGCCTGCGCCAGGCCCTAGACCAGCGAGTCTGAGCGCAGGTGGCGCAGGGCCTCGCTGGCGCGGATACCGAACTGCTGACGCAGGCTGCGTGAAAGGTGCGCCGAGTCGGCAAAGCCCGCGGCCATGGCTGCTTCGGTCAGGGAGGCGCCGGTCAGGGCTTGGCGCAGGGCTTGGCGCAGACGCTGCCACAGCACCAGGCGTCGTACCGACAGGCCGAGGCTGTCGCTGAACAAGCGTTCCAGCTGGCTGATCGACAGCGCGGCCTCCTGCGCCAGCGCCGTGGCAGGCAGACGCTGGTCGTCCAGCGCACGGATCCGCGCCAGTGCCCGGTTCAGGCGAGGGTCCAGCGAACGGCGCGGTGTCAGACGCAGTGCTTGGGCCAGACCGGGGATGCTACGGGGTGCCTGTTGGCAGACGTCGAGCAAGGTCTCCAGGGAAAACGCCAGAGGTTCGGCGAACAGAGTGATGCAAGGCGGCTGATGAGCGAGGATGGCGTGGGGCTGCAGCGACCCGATGGCCAGCAACCTGCCGCTGCGCTGCTCGCCCGCGATCTCAACGCATACCTTGCCCTCGAGGGGCAGCAGCACCTGGTGGGCATAGTGGGCGTGTGCACTGGTACGGCCCGGCGTGCCGAACAGCAGGCAATGGTCATCGGCCAGCCAGAGTCGACCTCGCCAAGCGCCGTCCTGTCGTTCGTTCATCCCTGCTTCCTATCCAAATTGGCCCATAAACACTCATGCGAGTGGATATCGTTCAAAGGCCGATTATGCTTGAGGTGACTTGCCGCGATCCGAGGCCGATGCCTCGTCGTGCTTCGCGCAGCCTGCAATGCCCTTGGGCCTGGGTGCGTGCTTTGGGATCTGCTGGAGCACTCCGGTCTACCACAACCAGACGGAGGCGACCCATGGCGGTCCTAGACAGCGCATCCACGGGCAGTAGCGCGCCCCAACGTGGCATCACCCGGGAGGAGCGCAAAGTCATCTTCGCCTCGTCCTTGGGCACCGTGTTCGAATGGTACGACTTCTACCTCTACGGATCACTGGCGGCGATCATCGCCAAGCACTTCTTCGCCGGGGTCAACGAGACCACCTCGTTCATCTTCGCCTTGCTCGCCTTCGCCGCCGGCTTTGCCGTGCGGCCATTCGGCGCCATCGTGTTCGGGCGCCTGGGCGACATGATCGGGCGCAAGTACACCTTCCTCATCACCATCGTGATCATGGGTATATCCACGGCGGTGGTGGGGCTGCTGCCCAGCTACGCGACCATCGGCGTGGCCGCGCCGGTGATCCTCATCAGCCTGCGCCTGCTGCAGGGGCTGGCGCTGGGCGGCGAGTACGGCGGCGCCGCCACCTATGTGGCGGAACATGCGCCCAAGGGCAAGCGCGGCTTCTTCACCGCATGGATCCAGACCACCGCCACCCTTGGCCTGTTCCTCTCGCTGCTGGTGATCCTGGCCTGTCGTACCGCCATGGGTACCGAGGCGTTCGAGGCCTGGGGCTGGCGCATACCATTCCTGCTGTCGATCCTGTTGCTGGCGATCTCGGTGTACATCCGCCTGCAGCTCAACGAGTCGCCGGTATTCATGAAGATGAAGGCCGAAGGCAAGGCGTCGAAGGCGCCGCTGACCGAGTCGTTCGCCCGTTGGGACAACCTCAAGGTGGTGATCATGGCGCTGCTCGGCGGCACCGCCGGGCAGGCGGTGGTGTGGTACACCGGGCAGTTCTATGCGTTGTTCTTCCTGCTGCAGACGCTGAAGATCGACCCGCAGACCGCCAACCTGCTGATTGCCGGTTCGCTGCTGATCGGCACGCCGTTCTTCATCGTCTTCGGCAGCCTGTCCGACCGCATCGGGCGCAAGAAGATCATCATGGCCGGCTGCATCATCGCCGCGCTGACCTACTTCCCGATCTTCAAGGCACTGACCGAGTACGGCAACCCGGACGTGTTCGTCGCCCAGGAGCAGAACCCGGTGGTAGTGGTGGCCGACCCCGGGCAGTGCGCGTTCCAGTTCGATCCGGTGGGCAAGGCCCGGTTCACCAGCTCCTGCGACATCGCCAAGAGCCTGCTGGCCAAACGGGCAATCCCCTACGAGAACGAGAAAGCCGAGCCTGGCAGCGTGGCGCAGATCCGCATCGGTGAGCGGGTGATCCCGAGCTTCGAGGGCAGCAGCCTGGCTGCGGCGGACCTGAAGATCCAGGGCGATGCCTTCACCGCCACCTTGACGGCGGCTCTCAAGGAAGCCGGCTACCCCGAGAAGGCCGATCCGGCGAAGATCCACTACCCGATGGTGTTGCTGCTGCTGAGCATCCTGGTGATCTACGTGACCATGGTCTACGGCCCGATCGCTGCCTGGCTGGTGGAGCTGTTCCCGGCGCGGATCCGCTATACCTCCATGTCGCTGCCATACCACATCGGCAACGGCTGGTTCGGCGGCTTCCTGCCGACGGTGGCCTTTGCCATGGTCGCGGCGACCGGGGACATCTACTACGGGCTGTGGTACCCGATCGTGATCGCGGTGATGACTGCGGTGCTGGGGATCTTCTTCCTGCCGGAAACCAAGGATCGCGACATCAACCACACCTGACCGCCCGCAAGCCCGCTCCACACGCTCGTGGGAGCGGGCTTGCCCCGCGATGACGGTTGATCAGTCGAAGTACCCACGCAAGGTAAATCGGTACCCGACATCCACCGCCGCCATCTGCGGTTTGGCATAGGTTCTCTTCAGCACGAACTCGATCGCCGGTTCGTACAACCCGTCGCGCACCACGGCGCCCGCCAGTACCTCCACCACGTACCAGCCGTTGTCCAGCTCGATGATCGGCCGCCCCGGCTCCTGGTAGCGCGCCAGCAGGTCGCCCAGGGTCTTGTTGGTGAAGTGCTGCAGGACGCGCCAGGTGAACAGTATCAGCGCACGGTTCTCGACCCGCAGCACATACCCCGCACGACGATGCTTGAGACGGCTGCCGGGCTCCAGCAGTGCCGGCGTGCGCTCGTCGAGGGTGAACAGGATGCGATAAGGCAGGTTATCGATTCCGGCCAGCGGCAGGATCACCCCTTGCGCCACCGCCAGGTCGCCGCTGTCGGTGCGGGTGAAGGCGCGGGCGAGGTCGTCGGGCAGGTCGTGGTCTTCCTTGAACTGTTCGAGCAACTGGATATCACCAAGCAGGAAATAGTCGATCAGGTCGTTGAGCACTTCGCTGAATTCGTAGCGCATGGGTAGTCCTTGTTCTGGCTGCGCCGGAGAAGTCAGCAATGTAGCAGTCCTGGCAAGGCCCGCCATCACCTATCGAGTGGGTCACTTCAGGCTGCCTTCAGATTCGCCGCCGATACTGCCTGCACTGTAACCTGCGGGGGCCTGTCATGACCGAGCCGACCTGGAACAGCCTGTTCCCCTTGCCTATTGGCAACCATGCGCCCCACCAGGCGCGGCTCACGCTGCACGACCCGGAAACATCCGGTCGCGCTGCCATAGAGCAGTTCATCCACGCACGCTTCGCCTGTGTCCACCATGCCGATGTCCATCACTACTTGCCGCAGCTGCTGGGCCTGCAGGACCGCCATGGCCGACTGATGGCCGCCGCCGGCCTGCGCCTGGCCGCCGCTGCGCCGCTGTTTCTGGAGCGCTACCTCGATATGCCGCTGGAACGCGCCGTGGCGGGTGTGGCGGGGAGCCCGGTGCCCCGCGAGCAGCTGGTGGAGGTGGGCAACCTGGCCGCACTCAGTGCCGGCAGCGCGCGGATCATGATCATCGCCGTGACCTGGTTGCTGGCTGCCCGCGGTCTGAGCTGGGTGGCCTTCACCGGTGCGGCGACGTTGCTCAACAGCTTTCGCCGACTGGGCCTGGAACCTACGGTAGTTGCTCAAGCCGACCCCCGGCGTATCGACGATGACTCCGGCGCTTGGGGCAGTTATTACGCACATCACCCGCAGGTGTTCGTCGGCAGCATCGACCAGGGCCATGCGGCATTGGCCCATGCCGGCGTGTTCGAGCGGCTGGGCCTGCCGACGATCCGCCAGGAGGCCGGTCATGCCGCATGACATCCAGAGCTTTTTCGAAACGCTGCAGGTCCATGGCCGACACCGCGGTGCCCAGCCAGCGGTACAGGGCGCTGGCGAAAGTTTCACTTATGAGCAACTGCTGTGCGAGGTTCGGCAGCGGGCGGGCTGGCTGCGCGAACAACCGCCCGGTACCTTCGCCCTGGCCCTGGAAAACGGCCCGCAAGCCCTGCTGTGGGATCTGGCGGCACTGATGGCCGAGCGTCCGTGCCTGCTGCTTCCGGGCTTCTTCAGTGCGGCCCAGCGACGCCACTGCCTGGTGCAAGGTGGCGTGACACGGGTTCTGGCCGATGCCGGCCTGGCGGCGGAACTGAGCGACTGCGGATTCACCCGGGACGCGCGATTCTGGAGCCGGGACAGCGTCGCGTCGCCGCCCCTGCCGGACGGCACCGCCAAGATTACCTACACCTCCGGCAGCACCGGGGCGCCCAAGGGCGTGTGCCTGGGCGCGACGGCCCTGGTCAGGGTGGCCCACGAACTGGAGGTCGCCAGCCGCGCGGCGGCGCCGGGCAAATACCTGGCGGTGCTGCCGCTGGCGGTGCTGCTGGAGAACCTGGGGGTGTACGCGGCGCTTCTGGCAGGCGCCAGCGTAGTGCTCTACCCACAGGCACAGCTGGGCATTGGCGGCGCCAGCCAGGTGGATTTCAGCCGTCTGCTCGGGGCCATCGCCCTGAGCGGTGCCGAGAGCCTGATCCTGGTTCCGCAGCTGCTGCTGGGGTTGGTCACGGCTATCGAACGGGGGGCGATGCGGGTCGGTCCGCTGCGTTTTGTTGCCGTGGGTGGCGCCCGGGTGGCCGACAGCCTGTTGTCGCGCGCCGCGGCGGTGGGGTTGCCGGTGTACGAGGGGTACGGGTTGTCCGAGTGCGCATCGGTGGTGTGCCTGAACCGGCCCGGGGCGCTGCGCCCGGGCAGCGTCGGACGACCGCTGCCCCATGTGCAGGTGCGCATCGCCGAGGATGGCGAGGTGCTGGTGGCGGGTACGGCGCTGCTCGGCTATCTGGGCGAGCCTGCGTTCACCGGCCAGTGGTGGCCGACCGGCGACCTCGGCCAGCTGGACCGTGACGGCTACCTGCACCTGGCCGGGCGCAAGAAGAACCAGTTCATCACCAGCTTCGGCCGCAACGTCAACCCGGAATGGGTCGAGGCCGAACTGACCCAGGGTGGGGTGATTGGCCAGGCCTTCGTGCACGGCGAGGGCCTGCCGGGCAACCTGGCCCTGCTCTGGCCCCTGGACCCGCAGGCCAGTGATGGGCAGATCGCGACGGCGCTCCGCCAGTGCAATGACGGCCTGCCGGATTACGCCCGGGTGCATGCCTGGCGACGCCTGCCCGAACCTTTCAGCGCCGAGGCGGGCACCCTGACCGCCAATGGCCGTCCGCGCCGCGACGTGATCCTGCGGCATTACCAATCACTGTTGTCCGACCTTCAGCATCCGTGAGGTACGCCATGTCCTTTTTCGAAATCCTGCAAGCGCAGACTGCGAGGGAGCGTGAAGCCTTGTTCAGCGTCCCGGTTATCCGCGATGCCTTGGGCGGGGTGGTCAGCCTTGAGGGCTACGTGGCTTTCCTGACCCAGGCCTACCACCATGTTCGCCATACCGTGCCGCTGATGATGGCCTGCGGCGCGCGGTTGCCGTCGCGCCTGGAATGGCTGCGCGGCGCGGTGTGCGAGTACATCGAGGAGGAGTACGGCCATGAGCGCTGGATCCTCGACGACATCGCCGCTTGCGGCGCCGACCCGGCCACTGCCCGTGACGGCCGGCCGGCACTGCCGATCGAACTGATGGTGGCCTACCTTTACGACCTGATTGCCCGGGGCAATCCGGTAGGGCTGTTCGGCATGGTCAATGTGCTCGAAGGGACCAGCATCGCCCTGGCCACCCAGGCCGCCGGCAGGATCCAGGGTAGCCTGGGACTGCCGGACAAGGCGTTCAGCTACCTCAGCTCCCATGGCGCCCTCGACCAGGACCACATGCTGACGTATCGCGGCCTCATGGACCGCCTGGAGGACAGCGACGACCAGCAGGCGGTGATCCACGCCGCCAAGGTGGTGTACCGACTGTACACCGAAATGTTCCAGGGCTTGCCGCGGGCCGGCCAGACCGAGGTGCGCCATGCGCTTGCCTGAATGCGTGGTGGTGCTGACCGGTGCCAGTGGCGGCATCGGCCTGGAACTGGCCGAACAGCTGTGCGCCGCCGGTGCGCGGGTACTGGCGGTGAGCCGGCACATGGGCAGGCTGGCGCAGTTGATGAACCGCTACCCGCAACAGTTGCGCTGGCAGGCGGCCGACCTGCGCGGCGCCGAGGGTCGCCAGGCGGTACTGAGCGCCGCCCGGGCCATGGACGGGGTCAATGTGCTGATCAATGCCGCCGGGATCAACCGCTTCGCCTTGCTCGACCAGCTCGACGAAGCCGCCCTCGACGAACTGCTGGACATCAACCTCAAGGCCGCGGTGCAGCTCACCCGTGGCTGCCTGCCATTGCTGCGCCTGCAGCCTCGGGCGCTGGTGGTCAACGTCGGCTCCACCTACGGCTCGATCGGCTACCCCGGCTATGCCGCCTACTGTGCCAGCAAGTTCGCCCTGCGCGGCTTCTCCGAGGCCTTGCGCCGCGAATTGGCCGACACCTCGGTGAACGTGCTGTACGCCGCGCCACGGGCAACGCGCACGGCGATGAACAGCAGTGCCGCGACGGCGCTCAACCAGGCGTTGAAGGTCGGCGTGGATCAGCCGGGGGATGTGGCCCGGGCCGTGCTTGCCGCGGTCCAGGCCGACCGCAGCGAGTTGTACCTGGGCTGGCCGGAAAAACTCTTCGTGCGTTTGAACGGCATGTTGCCCGGGCTGGTCGATCGTGCCCTGCGCAAACAACTGCCGCTGATTCGTCGCTACAGCGCCCACTCGGGCAAGGAGTCAGGCAAATGAAACGTCTGTTACTGGCCGGTGTGCTGGCCTTCTCGCCGGTTGTCTGGGCTCTGGACCAGGCCGGCAGCCAACGTCTGAACGAGGTGCAGCAGCGCTGGGCGCAGATCCAGTACAAACTGCCCGAGGCGCAGCGCAGCAAAGCCTTCGAGGCCCTGGCGGCGGACGCGGCGGCTTTGGTTCGTCAGTACCCGGGCTCGGCGCAGCCGCTGATCTGGGAAGGTATCGTCGACAGCAGCTGGGCCGGTGCCACGGGTGGGCTCGGCGCACTGGGCAAGGTCAAGGCCGCCCGCGCCAGCCTGGAGAAGGCCTTGGCGATGGACCCCAAGGCCCTGCAAGGCTCGGCCTACACCAGCCTCGGCGCATTGTACGACCGGGTGCCGGGCTGGCCTTTGGGGTTCGGCGACAAGGACAAGGCCGAAGCCATGCTGCGCCAGGCATTGGCGATCAACCCCGACGGTATCGACAGCAACTACTTCTGGGCCGACCACCTGTACCGGCAGAACCGCTACGCCGAGGCCCGCGCCGCCCTGGACAAGGCGCTGCGCGCCGCGCCACGTCCGGGGCGCGAACTGGCCGACGAGGGTCGGCGCGGGGAAATCGATGCTTTACTCAAGGCCATCAGGGACAAACAGGACTGAGCATGCGCCTGCTGCTGGTTGAAGACGACCCCGCCCTTGGCGAGGGGATCTGCGATGGCTTGCGCCTGGAGGGCTATACCCTCGACTGGCTGCAGGATGGCCAGAGCGCGCTGCACGCCCTGGGCGTCGAGACCTTCGACCTGCTGGTCCTGGACCTGGGCCTGCCGCGGCTGGACGGACTCGAGCTGCTGCGACGACTGCGGGCCACCGAAAACACCATGCCGGTGCTGATCCTCACGGCTCGCGACGCGCTCGAGGACCGTATCGCCGGGCTCGATGCCGGCGCCGACGACTACCTGGTCAAACCCTTCGATCTCAACGAACTCAAGGCCCGTCTGCGCGCCTTGCTGCGGCGCAGCGCCGGCCGCGCCAGGGTGCTGATCGAACATGCCGGCGTCAGCCTCGACCCGGCCACCCAGCAGGTGCGCTACAAGGGCCAGCCGGTGGTGCTCACGCCCAAGGAGTACCTGCTGCTGCACGAACTGCTCGCCCAGCCGGGCAAGGTCTTCACCCGCGAGCGCCTGACCCGGTTGCTCTACGGCTGGGATGAAGAGCCCGAGAGCAATACCCTGGAGGTCAACATCTACCAGTTGCGCAAGAAGCTGTTCAATGGCCTGATCCGCACCGTGCGTGGCATCGGCTACCTGGTGGAGGGGCGTGCATGAGTTCGCTGCGCCAGCGAACCCTATGGCGGGTCATGCTGTTGCTGCTGGTCGGCAGTGGCCTGCTGGCGCTGTACAACTACCACGACAGCCGTCATGAGATCACCGAAGTCTACGACGCCCACCTGGCGCAGAACGCACGCCTGCTGCAAGGGGTCATGAGCCTGCCGGTGCAGGAGCAGAACCGCCAGGCGCTGTACCAGGCATTCGATGAGGCCTTGAGCAAGGCGGGGCGCCATCGGGTCGGCCACCCGTATGAGAGCAAGCTGGCCTTCCAGGTCTGGGACGACCGCGCCAACCTGCTGGTGCACACGCCCAGTGCGCCTGCATTCACCACGCCACCGAGCACGCCGGGGTTTGCCGACATGCAGGTGCAGGGTCAGCGTTGGCGCGGCTTCGTGCTGCCGGTGCCGGAGAAGCGCTGGCTGATCTGGGTAGGGGAGCGCAATGACGTGCGCTACGACCTCATCGACCGTATCGTGCGCCATACCCTGATGCCGTTCCTGCTCGGCAGCCTGGCCCTGGCCCTGCTGGTCTGGGCCGCGATCGGCTGGGGCCTGCAGCCGCTGCAGAACATGGCCCGGGTGATCCGCGGGCGACATGCCGAGTCCCTTGAGCCCCTGCAGTTGGTGCCGCTGCCCAAGGAGCTGGAGCCCATGCAGGCGGCGATCAACCGGTTATTGGCGCAGATCGACGAACTGCTGCGCCGCGAGCACCGGTTCATTGCCGACGCCGCCCACGAAATGCGCACGCCACTGGCGATCCTGCGCCTGCATGCGCAGAACGCCCAGGCCGCCACCAGCGCGGCCGAGCGCGACAAGGCCCTGGGATTCCTGATCGGCGGCGTCGATCGCCTGACCCGGGTGGTCAACCAGCTGCTGACCCTGGCGCGGCTCGAGCCGCGTCTGGCGCAGCGCGACTGGGCCGAGCTCGACCTGGCCGCGCTGGTCGTCGAGACCTTGGCGCAGCTGACACCCTGGATGCTCGAGCGCGGCCAGGAGCCATCCCTGGACATTGCCGAGGGTGCTGATTACCGCTTGTACAGCGATGCCGGCGCATTGGGCATTGCCTTGCAGAACCTGGTGACCAATGCGGTGGACCATTCGCCGCCGGGTGGACGGGTACGTGTCACGCTGCGCTGCGAGGACCATGCGTTGGTCCTGGCGATCGAGGACGAAGGGCCGGGTATCGAGGCGGCGGATCTTGAGCGCGTGTTCGAACGCTTCTACAGCAAGGATGCGCCCAATGGCGCCGGCCTGGGACTGTCGATCGTGCGCACCATCGTCCAGCGCCTGGACGCTAGCGTGCAGTTGCGCAATGGCTCGCCACGGGGCCTTTGCGCCACGCTGCGTTTTCCGGTGAAGCAGGGCTGATCAATGCCGCTGGGCGATCTGGATCAGGTTGCCGCAGGTGTCGTCGAACACGGCCACGGTGACAGCGTCCATGGCCGTGGGCGGCTGGGTGAACTTCACGCCGGCCTTGCACAGCCGCTCATACTCGGCCTGGATATCGCGCACGCCGAACGAGGTGGCGGGAATGCCGGCCTGCTTGAGCGCGGCCTTGTAGGTCTTCGCCGCAGGGTGGGCGTCAGGTTCGAGCAGCAGCTCGACGCCGTTGGGGTCGTTGGGGGAGGTGAGGGTGAGCCAGCGGTGCTTGCCCATGGGGATGTCGTGCTTGGGTTCGAAACCCAGGACATGGTGGTAGAAGGCATGGGCCCTGGCCTGATCGTCGACGAGGATGCTGGTGACCACGATCTTCATGTGTATCCCTCTGGAGGGGCAGCATCGCGCTGCGGGTACCTGGAGATTATAGAAGGACCGCCTGCGCCGGGTGGATTGGCGCGCAGACTTTGAGTGGAGGTTGCTGCGCCTTGTCGCGAGTCAACACTTCACCAGGTCGAACAGCGAGCGCATCGCCCGGCTCGCCATGCGTCGCATCACCGGCGCCGGCAGGCGTTGCGCCGGCCCGCCGGCACCGAGTGCAGCGACCACCTGGCCGCGCAGGCGCAGGGGCAGGGCGAAGCAGTGCAGGTCCCCACGCGAGGCGGCCAGGTCGAGGGCAAACCCCTGGCTGGCGACCTGGTGCAGCTCCTGCTCGAGCGTTTGCGGGACTGGTTGGGTGCGCAGCAGTTGCCTGGCCAGCTGAGGGTCATGGGCCAGCAGCACCTTGCCGATCGCCGAGGTGGCCAGGCCGTCGCGACGGGTGTCCGCGGGCAGTTGCAAAGCCTGACCCCGGCCATCCAGTGCCGCCAGCGTGAGGTAGGCACGCGTGCCGCCGGGCACTGCCAGGAAGCAGTGCTCCCCACACAGGTCGGCAAAGGCGCGCAGCGCCGGGGTGAAGGCCTGGCGCAGGCGCTGCTCGGTCTCGCTCAGTGGCTGGGCCAGCTGGCGCAGGCGCAGACCGAGGGCGTAGTGACGCTGCTCGCGAGTGACGTAGCCCAGCGACATCAGGGTATCCAGCAGCCCATGCACCGTGCTCTTGCCCAGGCCACTGCGTTCGGCGAGGTCGTTCAGGCGCGCCCGACCGCCTTCGGCGCGGATAAGTTCGAGCAGGTGCATGGCCCGTTCCAGGGACTGGATCTGGCGACTGTTGGCGGACATAAAGTGATCCCGGTATTCGATGACTGCCCATTGTGCCTGCAATCGCAAGGCGGCGCAGGCGCTCGAGTTCGGCAATGCCGAACCTTGAGGCTTTTCTGCGCCCGCTTCCACTGTTGACGGGGGGCTGTGCCTACACTCGCCGGCACTTCAACCAGCCAGAGGAATCAGTACATGGATCTGCAACTGCAAGGTGCCCGGGTCGTGGTCAGCGGTGGCACACGGGGTATCGGCCGGGCCATTGTCGAGTGCTTTCTCGCCGAAGGCGCCCAGGTGGCGTTCTGCGCGCGGGACGAGGCCGGGGTGCGCCAGGCCGAGGCCGAGCTTGGCGACCAGGCCTGCGGCAGGGCGGTGGACATCACCGATGCCGCGCAGGTCGACGGGTGGATCGCCGCTGCCGCCGAGCGCATGGGCGGCATCGATATTGTCGTGCCCAACGTCAGCGCCCTGGCCCACGGCAGCGAAGCCTCGATATGGCGCCAGGCCTTTGAAACCGACCTGTTGGGCACGGTGGGCCAGGTTACGGCGGCGCTGCCTTGGCTCAAGGCTTCCGCGCAAGCGGCGGTGGTCTTGATCTCCAGCGTGTCCGGGCGTGAACTGAGCAGTTTCGACGAGCCGTACGGGGTGCTCAAGGCCGCGCTGAATCACTATGGCAAGACACTATCGGCGCGCCATGCCGGCGAGGGTATCCGGGTAAATTGCGTATCGCCCGGCAACGTGTATTTCGTCGATGGCGTCTGGGGACGGATCGAACGCGAGCAGCCCGAGGTGTTTGCCCGCAGCCTGGCGGCCAACCCGCTCGGACGCATGGCGCGGCCGGACGAGGTAGCCCGGGCTGCGGTGTTCCTGGCCAGCCCGGCGGCAAGCTTCATCACTGGCACCAACCTGCTGGTCGATGGCGGCCTGACCCGCGGCGTGCAGTTCTGACGACAGCCCGAGCCTGGACTGGCGGGAGTTGAGGCCACGGGCAGACAAACGGTACAAATGCCTAATCCAAAAGTGATATCAGATCGCTTGCATGGCGCTTGGGCCGATCTATGCTCAGGGCATTCCGTGGATACAGGAGCCCCGGCCCATGTTCGAATACCATCGCAAGTCCGATCTGGTCGAAATTCAGCGCGCCCGGCAGGCCCTGGCGGGCATGGAGGCGAAGCTGGCCGCGATCAGCCGTTCCATGGCGATGATCGAGTTCGCGCCGGATGGCACGATCCTCGAGGCGAACGAGCACTTCTGCAAGACCATGGGCTACAACGCCGACGAGATCCGCGGCAAGCACCACCGGATCTTCTGCGACCCGACCTACGCCAAGAGCGCCGAGTACCAGCAGCTCTGGCGCGAGCTGGGCGAGGGCAAGGCCATCAGCGGCACCTTCGAACGCCTGGACAAGGCCGGTCGCGAGGTGTGGCTGGAGGCCAGCTACATGCCGGTGATCGACGAGCGCCAGCAGGTCACCAGCGTGATCAAGGTGGCCTCCGACATCACCCGCCACGTGATCGAGGAGCATGAGAGCGAAAGCCTGCTCAAGGCCATTGGCCGCTCCATGGCGGTGATCGAGTTTACCCCGGCCGGGCGGGTGATCAAGGCCAACCAGAACTTCCTCGACACCATGGGCTATCGCCTGGAGGAGGTGGTCGGGCGCCACCATGGGCTGTTCTGCCTGCCCCATGAGCGCGAGTCGGCCGAGTACCGCGACTTCTGGGCCTCGCTCAATCGCGGCGAGTACCATTCGCACCGCTTCGAACGCGTCAACAAGCAAGGCCAGACCGTGTACCTGGAGGCGTCCTACAACCCGATCTTCGACAACAAGGGCCGGTTGTACAAGGTGGTGAAGTTCGCCAGCGACATCACCCGTCAGATCAGCACCCAGCAGACCGCCGCCGACGCCGCCCACGCCAGTTCGATGCAGACCGACGCCTGCGCGCGCAAGGGCACCCAGGTGGTGCAGCAGGCGGTGGAGGTGATCGAGCAGATTTCCTCCGAGCTGAACGACGCTGCCCGCACCATCGACGCGGTAAGCAAGCAGTCCGAGGTGATCGGCCAGATCGTCCTGACCATTCGCGGCATCGCCGACCAGACCAACCTGCTGGCGCTCAACGCTGCCATCGAGGCGGCCCGCGCCGGCGAGCATGGCCGGGGCTTCGCCGTGGTCGCCGACGAGGTGCGTAACCTGGCGGCGCGTACCAGCAAGGCGACCCTGGAGATCGTCGAGGTGGTGCGACAGAATCATGACCTGTCACTGACCGCAGTGGCCAGCATGCAATCAAGCCTGACCCGTACGGGGCTCGGCGTGGAGCTGGCCAACGAGGCTGGCACGGTGATCATGGAGATACAGCAGGGTTCGCGGCACGTGGTGGACGCCATCAGCCAGATCAGTTCGACTCTTCAATTGCACTGAGGCTCTGGCGCAGTTCCAGTTCCAGGCTGCGCAGGCTGGCCTGGAGCCGGGCGAGCAGCCGGTCCACCGGTTCGCCTTGGGCGATGGCCTGCTCCAGGGCCTCGCAGTCCTGTTTCACGCCCCTGACCTTGAGCATCTTGGCGCCCCCCTTGACCCGGTGGACCACGGGCACCAGGGCCTCGGGTAACGGATTGGCGCCGAGCGCCTGCAGTGCTTGCAGGTCTTCGGCGCTACTTCGTGCCAGTTGCTCCAGCAGGCGCCTGATCAGCTGGTTGTCGTCCTGGGTGAGGTGACGCAGCTCGGCCAGGTCGAAGCCGCTGGAGCGCGGCGCTTCCCCAGCCGGGTCAGGCTGGGGCGCGGCAGCCAGTGGCAGGCAGGCCTTGAGCGCCTGCAGGCCGATCGGCTTGAACAGGCATTCATCCATGCCGTTGTCCAGGCAGCGTTGACGCTCTTCGGCCTGGGCGTTGGCGGTGACGCCGATGATGCGACAGGCCGATGAGCCAGTCTCGCGCTCCTGCGCCCGAATGGCGCGGGCCAGCTCATGGCCATCCATGACCGGCATGCTGCAGTCGGTGATCACCACGTCGAAATGATCCGCCTGCCAGAGTGCCAGCGCCGCCTTGCCCTGGTCGGCGAGGCTCACCTGGTGGCCCAGCAAGCGCAGCTGTTTGTCCAGCAGCAGCAGGTTGGCCGGGTAGTCGTCCACCACCAGGACCTTTAGCGGCCCGCTGAGGGCTACGACCACCGCGTTGTCGGGCATCGCGTCGGCGCTGGGCTCGGCGCCGGGCAGGGTGAGGCGGACATCGACCTGGGTCCCCAGGCCCTCGATACTGTGCAGGGTCAGTTCGCCCCCCATGAGTTCGCACAGCTCGCGGCTGATCACCAGCCCCAGGCCGGCACCCTGGCGCGCCTGTCGACCATCGACCTGGGAGAAGGTGGTGAACAGCCGCGCCTGGTCGCTGGCACCGATGCCTACGCCGCTGTCCTTGATCTGCAAGCTGGCCTGCTGCAGGCCGCCATCGAGCGAGGTCATCAGCAACGACACGTCGACCTGACCGTGGTCGGTGAACTTGATGGCATTGCTCAGCAGGTTCGACAGCACCTGCTTGAGGCGCAGCGGGTCGGCCAGCACCCAGGCCGGGGCGGCAGGCAGCACCGCACGCAGTGCCAGCCCCTTGAGGCGGGCGCTGCCCTCGAAGATCCGCAGGGTGGAGCGAATCAGCTCGACCAGGTCGATGGCCACCGGTTGCAGGGTCATGTGGCCGGACTCGATGCGTGAGATGTCCAGCACATCGCCGATCAGCTCGAGCAGGCCGATCGCCGAGTCGTGGGCCGCCTCCAGGGCCTGGCGATCGCTATGACCGTGCCGGCTGTCCTCCAGGGCCATTTCCAGCAGGCCGATGACGGCGTTCATGGGCGTACGGATCTCATGGCTCATGACCGCCAGGAAGGTGCTCTTCGCCCGGCTGGCCTGTTCGGCATCGTCCTTGGCCTGGCGCAATTGTTCGAGCAGGCCGCGGCTGAGCGCGAGCTGCTCCTGCAGCGCGCGCTGGGCCTCGCTGCGCTGGTGGATCAACTTGCGCAGGTAGGTGTTCCAGAACACCACGCCAGTCAGCAGCAGGGCGGCCAGTACCAGGACCTGCAGGGCCAGGGTGCGGTAGTTGCGCCAGGGACTGTCGCTGACCACGGTGTTGGTGCGCCAGCGATTGACCAGTTGCTCCAACTCGTCGGGTGGAATGCTCAGCAACGCTTTGTCGAGGATCGCCTGCAACTGGTGTTCCGTCGGGCTTACCGCGAAGGTCGCCAGCGCCGGTTCGTCGCCCAGCAACCCGGCAATCCTGAGCCGGCCGTTGAACACCTGGTTGATGAAGTAGGTGGCATTGATCTGCGAGCTGAGGGCGACATCGGCGTCACCGTTGGCCACGGCCTCCATCAGTTGCAGGGGGTTTTCCCGTTCGACGGTGCGCAGGCCTGGGTACTGGCGTTCGAGCCCTTCGAGCGAAGGCGAGCCGCGCAGCAACGCCACCCGTTGGCCTTGCAGAGGTTGCACGGCGTCCAGCGCTGGCGCGTCCTGGCGGGTGACCAGGACCCGTGGGCTGATCATGTAGGGGCGGCTGTAGCGCATGCGCTGGGCGCGAAGCACACCGTAACCGATGGCAGCGATCATGTCGGCCTTGCCCTGGGCAACCTGCTCGACCATGTCCTCGAACGATTCCGACTCGACGACCTGGAAGCGCAGGCCGGTGCGCAGGCCAATACGCTCCAGCAAGTCCAGGGCGATGCCCCGTGGTTGCTGTTGGGCATCGGTGAAGCTCAGCGGCGCGAGAGAGGTGTTGATCATCACCTTGATCTGCCTGTGTCGGGCGATCCAGTCGCGCTCCTCGGCCGTCAGGGCGTCCAGGCGACGGTCGAGCAGGACACTGGTGCTGCCTCCGGTCCAGCGTCGCAGGATGTTCAGTCGCTCACTGTCGGCGATGCGTCCCAGGGCGAGGTCGACCAGTTGCAGCAGGCGTTGGTTGTCGCGCGCCAGGGCAAAGGCGAAAGTGCTGGTTGGCGCCTTGACGAAGTGATCGACCTTGACCCGTTCCTGGAAACCCTTGGCAATCGCGTAGTCGGCGCTGATCGCATCGCCCAGGTAGACATCGGCCTGCCCCAGTGCCACCGCGGCGACACCGGCGAGGGTGGAGCGGTAGAGGTTCAACTGCGCGCGTGGGTAGAGCTGCTGCACCGTGTGGATGGGCAGGTAATGGTCGACCATGGCCAGGCGCAGGCCTTCCAGGTCGTCACCCTCGGGCAGGCTCTGGTTCTGTCGCGACACGATCACCGGCAGGTCGTCGGCATAGGGCGTGCTCAGTACCAGGTCGGCATCACTGGCTTCGAAGGCATTGGAGCTGCCCAGCAGGTCGATTTCGCCCGCACGCAGCGCGTCGAGGGCCTGGGCGCGGCTGGTATAACGGCGCACCTCGATCGGCACACCCAGTTGTTCGGCGATCAGACCGGCGTAGTCGGCGCTCAGGCCCTCGTAGTCGGCCTGGCTGATGTTGATGTCGAAGGGCGGGTAGTCCGGGTGCGAGCTGCCCAGTACCAGGCGCCTGCGTTCATTGAGCCACTGGCGGTCGGAAGCAGCCACCGCCAGCGGCGGCGCCACGCTCAGGGCGCGGGCCAGCAGGTGGCGGGGCTCGCTGTGCACTTGCGCCTGGGTGGGCAGCGACAGCAGCGCGACCAGCAGCAGGCAAAGCGATGTCCCCTGGTGCATGGCTCAGGCCACGTTGTTGCGTTTGGCCAGGTCGACCATTTCCACCAGCGACTCGACCTTGAGTTTCTCCATGATCCGGCCGCGGTAGGTGCTGATGGTCTTGGCGCTGAGGTTCATCTGCTCGCCGATCAGTTTGTTGCTCTGGCCGGCGCTGAGCCGGCGCAGCACTTCCACTTCCCGGTTGGACAGTAGCCTCAGGCGCTCGGTCTCGCTTTCCAGGGTGTTGCTGTTGACCGCCATCTGCGGGAAGGTCGAGTAACCCTTGACCAGGGCCTTGAGGGCGAAGACCAGGGCGTCGAGGTCTTCGTCCTTGTTGACGAAGGCCGAGATGCCGGCGTCCATGCAGCGGCGCACGTAAAGGTCGGCGGGTTGGCCGGTCAGGGCCATGATCCGCGGCGGCGGGTCGATCAGCTTGAGGCGCTTGATCACCTCCATGCCGTCGAGGTCCGGCAGGCCGATATCGAGGATGACCACATCCGCCTTGGTCTGCTCGGCCAAACGGGCGGCTTCCTTGCCTTTACCGGTTTCCCCCACGACGGTGAAGCGTTCACGTTCGAGCAGCATGCGTACGGCAAGTCGAACAATGTGATGGTCATCGACCAACAGCACGGATGTCATTCAGGTAACTCCTGTCAAAGTGCAGCGCGCTTCCAGCCTACGATTACAGGCGCTGGGCAGCGGACTTGCTGGGCAGCGCGCACCTTACGGATATTCAGGAGCCTTGGTAATAGGCGAGTATAGGTGTGTTGAAATACCTGCACCAACCTGTAGAAAAGTCCTACAAGGAAGGTTCAGGCGCAGGGTGCGTGCGGCTTGTGCACACGTTGTGTCGAGGCGGGATTGTTGTCCAGTACCTTGCCGGCACGGGTGGGGCGGATCACCAGCTGGCCGCCGCAGTTCGGGCAGCGGTTGTGGAAGTGCTGGTCGTTGCAGGCACGGCAGAAGGTGCATTCGAACGAGCAGATCAGTGCATCCGGGCTATTGGCGGGCAGGTCGGTGTCACAGCATTCGCAGTTGGGGCGCAGTTCGAGCATGGGCTTGGTTTCCGTCCAGTTGGAAAATCCAGTGTGCTACGCCGCGCCCCCGGTCGGCAATCGTTTCACGAGCCTGGGCGATAGAGGTGGGCATGACCGGCGCGGTACAGGGCCGAGTCGGCGAACGGCGCGTCGCCCAGCACATGGCCGACCAGGATCAGCGCGGTGCGTCGGAAGCCTTTGGCGGCCACGCGTTCGCCGATGTCCGCCAGGGTGCCCTTGACCCAGTCCTGGTCCGGCCAGGTGGCACGATGGACCACCGCGATCGGGCAGTCGACGCCATAGTGTGGCAGCAGCTCCTCGACGATGCGGGCCAGGTGGCGCACGCCCAAGTGGATGGCCAGGGTACTGCCGTGGCGGGCCAGGTCGGCCAATTGTTCACCGGCCGGCATCGGCGAACTGTCGCCAAAGCGGGTGAGAATCACGGTCTGTGCCACATCGGGCAAGGTCAGCTCGCAACCGAGCAGCGCGGCACTGGCGGCGGTGGCGGTGACGCCGGGGACGATCTGGTAGCCGATGCCCAGTTCGCGCAAGTGGCGGATCTGTTCGCCGATGGCACCGTACAGGCTGGGGTCGCCGCTGTGCACGCGGGCCACATCCTCGCCATTGGCGTGGGCCTGGCGCATCACCTCGACGATCTGTTCCAGGTGGAGTTCGGCACTGTTGATCACGGTGTGCGCCTGGTGACCTTCCAGTACGGCGGCGGGGACCAGGGAGCCCGCGTAGATGATCACCGGGCACTGGCGGATCAGGCGCTGGCCCTTGACCGTGATCAGCTCCGGATCGCCGGGGCCGGCACCGATGAAATAAACCGTCATGGGGGTTCCTTGCAGAAATATGGCGCGGATTATCCGCCGATCGCCAAAGCGAGGGTAGCGCCGCCGAGTACTTGCCTGGGCACATGCAGGCGGCCGTTTTCGCCAGCCAGGGCGAGGGCGGTGCTTTCGGCGACGCCCCAGCAGCCGGTCTGGGCGTACACCGTGGCCGAACGATGGCTGAGCAGCGGCTCGAAGACCGTCAGGTGCGTGGCGTCGAAGCAGATGTAAGGCAGCCCGAGGCGCTCGGCCAATGCCAGCAGGCCGGGTTCGCGAGCCTTGGGCTCGATGCTGGCAATGGCGCGCAGGGCCGAGAGGGGCAGGGCGTGGCGGGTGAGCGTCTGGCGCAGCAGCACCGCCAGTGTCTCGACCGGGCAACCACGGCGGCAACCAAAGCCGGCGAACATCGCCGGCTGCACGGGCAGATCGCGCATCAGGCCTGGCTGGAACGACGGTAAAGCCACGCGCTGAGCAGGCCCAAGGCCAGCCAGAACGCGGCGTTGGTCAGCCAGGAAGCGATCTTGAACTGGGTCTCGAGGGCTTCCGGCGCCAGGCTTTCATGCACTGCGGGTTGCGGCGCGCCGATCAGGTGCGGGATCACCAGTAGGGCCACACCAAGCACCTTGAACAACCAGTGCCGGGCGAACACCAGCAGCGCCAGGCCGGCGGCGGTGGCTGCGGCGGTGCCGATCCACCAGGTCTGGCGCTGGCCAAGGTCGGCGGCGGCGGTGCCGGGCAGTTCCGGTGGCAGGCCCAGGGTCGGTGCCAGGCAGAACACGGCGAAGCCGGCCAGGCCCCACAGTGCGCCGGTGGCCACGCGGTTCGGTTCGCGCAGGCTGTAGAGGGCGACCAGGATCAGGGCAAAACCGACGGCGACCACCAGGTTGCCGCCAGTAGTGGACAGCACGCGCTGCCAGCCGTCCTCCGGCGCCCAGGCCTCGGCACTGTGTTCATGCTCATGGGGCGCTGCGGCGTCGCCGTGCTCATGCTGTTCGGCGACCGGGGCAGTGGATTCGTAGGTTTCCGCCTGGAGAATCAGTGGGGCGACCCAGAAGCTTTGCAGCAGGGTCAGCAACAGGGCCGCGAGCAGGCCGCTGAAACCCGCGGTACGGGCGATGCGCGTAATCATGCGGATTTACTCAGTGGCAAGGGAAGGCGGCACTGTGGCGGGTGTCGTGGGCGGCATTGTGCACCGCCTCGATGTGCGAGAAACCGGCGAAGTACACCAGGCACAGCCCCAGCAGGCTGGCGCCGACCGCGACGATCAGTCGCTGGCTGAGGCTGACGGGGGTGGCGATACTGTGTTTGGCGCTGGTGATGGGCATGACGCGTTCCTCTGCTGCTTTTGTTGTGGCAACGGGCATGCGCGACGACCCCGGGCACGGCTGGCCCGAGTGATACGACGACGCCCGCCCACCGCGGGGTGTACTGTGAGCACGTCAGGCCGGTCTCCGGGCTCGCGAGGTGGAGCAAAGCTCCTTCCATGGCGTCACCTTCCCATGCCTTGAGGCTGGCACAGTGGTCCGGACGCTTCTCTCGCTTACCGTTGCGGGGGCAGCACCGGCCTTGTCGGCTCCTGGAATGGAGACGCGACGCACCGGTTTCCCGTTTCACCCCCGTGGGGGCACCTGAACGCAATGCGCTAGCAAATCACGGGGCCGGGCCCGCGTCAATCGCCGCGGCGGTTGACCGCCAGGCAGGCACTGCGTAGCCTTGCCGCTGCGAGGTTCTCGGGCGTTGGCCCGAGCTAAGACGGGAACGCGGTACAAGCCGCGGCTGCCCCCGCAACTGTAAGCACTGAAGGGTTCGGCACAGCCACTGCGCAGGCGCGCGGGAAGGCGCCGGCCCACCGGCCAGCGAGCCGCAGCGGTGCAAGCCAGGAGACCTGCCTCGTGACGTTTTCGACTTTCAACCGGGCGGGGTGATCCGGTGGCGAACGCGCCAGGCCGGCATGGCCGTGGCTGTCGTCCTGCATGCCCGCGCCATTGCTGCCAAGGGCATCGCGACATGAAAACACTGGCCAAGCTTCCCGTCACCATCGTCACCGGCTTCCTCGGCTCAGGCAAGACCACCTTGCTGCGCCATATGCTCGACAACGCCCAGGGCCGCCGCATCGCGGTGATCGTCAACGAGTTCGGCGAGCTGGGCATCGACGGCGAGATCCTCAAGCAGTGCAGCATCGGTTGCACAGAGGAAGAGGCCAATGGCCGCGTCTACGAACTGGCCAACGGTTGCCTGTGCTGCACCGTGCAGGAAGAATTCTTCCCGGTGATGCGCGAGTTGGTGGCCCGGCGCGGCGACCTCGACCACATCCTTATCGAAACCAGCGGCCTGGCCTTGCCCAAACCGCTGGTACAGGCCTTCCAGTGGCCGGAAATCCGCAACGCCTGCACCGTCGACGCGGTGATCACCGTGGTCGACAGCCCGGCCGTGGCCGCCGGCACCTTCGCTGCCTACCCGGACCAGGTCGACGCCCAGCGCAAGCTCGACCCGAACCTCGACCATGAGTCGCCGCTCCATGAATTGTTCGCCGACCAGCTGGCCAGCGCCGATCTGGTGGTGCTGAACAAAGCCGACCTGATCGACGCCGAGGGCCTGGCCAAGGTCCGTGCCGAGGTGGCCGAGGAACTGCCGCCGGCGGTCAAGGTGATCGAGGCCAGCAGCGGCCGCCTGCCGCTGGAAGTGTTGCTGGGCGTGGGCGCCGAATCCGAGGCGCATATCGACGGTCGCCGTACCCATCACGACTCGCATCACGACGGCGATGACCATGACGACCATGACCACGACGCCTTCGACTCGATCTCCATCGACCTGCCCGAGGCCGACGAGAGCCTGCTGCTCGATGCCCTGACCCAGCTGGTCACCGAGTTCGGCATCCTGCGCGCCAAGGGCTTCGCCGCCATCCCCGGCAAGCCGATGCGCCTGCTGATCCAGGGTGTGGGCACCCGCTTCGACAAGCATTTCGACCGTGCCTGGCGCAGCGACGAGCCCCGGATCACCCGCCTGGTGCTGATCGGCCAGGATCTCGACGCGGCGCAGCTGGAAGCGCGCCTGCGCCAGGCCCTGGGCGCCTGATCCATGCACCTGCTGCGGACCCAGCCCGGCGGCTTCGTGCCGGACGACAGCATCGCCGATCTCGGCCAGACCCCCGCCGACCTGGTGATCCTCTGCAGCGGCGATTCACACCTGGCGCTGCTCGCCGAAACCGCCGAGCAGTTGCCGGCGGATTTCCCCAGCGTGCGCCTGGCCAACCCGATGCAGGTGCAGAACCACGCCTCGGTCGACTTGTATATCGACCAGGTGCTGCGCCATGCCAAGGTGATCCTGATATCACTGCATGGCGGTGTCGGTTACTGGCGCTATGGTGTCGAGCAACTGGTCGAACTGGCGGGGCGAGGGGTACAGCTGATCCTGGTGCCCGGCGACGACCGCCCCGACCCTGAGCTCACCGACCTGGGCACGGTTCGCGGCGAACAGGCCGAACGCCTCTGGCACTTCCTGCGCCAGGGCGGCAAGGCCAACGCGGTGAACCTGTTCAACTGCCTGGCCAGCCAGTGGCTGGGGCGCGATTACCCGTGGGACGAGCCACAGCCCTTGCCGCGCACGGCGGTCTATCATCCAGCCAAGGGCACGGCTTGTCCCGAGGACTGGTACGCCGAGTGGAACCCGGAGCATCCGGTGGCGCCGTTGCTGTTCTACCGTTCGCACCTGCAGGCGGCCAACACCGCGTTCATCGATGTGTTCTGCCAGCGCCTGCAGGCCTGCGGTCTGAACCCATTGCCCATCGCCGTGGCCAGCCTGAAGGAGCGCGCCTGCCTGGACCAGGTCGAGGCCTGGCTCGATGAGGTGCAGCCCGAAGTGGTGATCAACACCACCGGTTTCGCCCTGTCCAGCCCCGAGCAACCCAACCTGCGCCCGCTGCGCCGCGATGTACCGGTGCTGCAGGCCATCTGCGCCCAGGACAACCAGCCTGGCTGGGAGCAGAGCGAACAGGGCCTGGGCGCTCGCGACCTGGCGATGCACATCGCCCTGCCGGAACTTGACGGGCGCATCATCACCCGGCCGGTGAGTTTCAAGGACCTGGCCTGGCGCAGCGAGCGCAGCCAGTCCGATGTGGTCTGCTACCGGGCCCATCCCGAGCGCATGGACTTCGTCGCCGAACTGGCACGGCGCTGGGTGACCCTGGCGCGTCTGGACAACCAGGAAAAGCGCGTGGCCCTGGTGCTGGCCAACTACCCGACCCGCGACGGGCGCATCGGCAATGGCGTCGGCCTGGACACGCCGGGCGCGGCGCTCAATATCCTCAGGGCCCTGCAAGCGCAGGATTACCCGGTGGCCGGGCTGCCCGACAGCGGCACCGAGCTGATTCACCAACTGCTCGGCGGGGTTACCAACGACCTTGACCACCTCGACCAGCGCCCCTGCGCCCAGAGCCTGGCCCTGGCCGACTACCAGCGCGCCTTTGCCGCCTTGCCCGAGGCCAACCAACGCGCCGTGCTGGAGCGCTGGGGGCCGCCCGAGCAGGATCCGATGTTCCGCAGTGGGCGCATGATGGTCGCCGGCCTGCGCTACGGCCTGACCTTCGTCGGCATACAGCCGGCGCGGGGCTATCAGGTGGACCACAGCGCGGTGTACCACGACCCGGACCTGGTGCCGCCCCATGGCTACCTGGCGTTCCACTTCTGGCTGCGCAACGGCTATGCCGCCGACGCGGTGATCCATGTGGGCAAGCACGGCAACCTGGAATGGCTGCCGGGCAAGGGGGTGGGCCTGTCCGCCGAGTGCTGGCCGGATGCCTTGCTCGGCCCGTTGCCCAACATCTACCCGTTCATCGTCAACGACCCGGGCGAGGGCGCCCAGGCCAAGCGCCGCACCCAGGCGGTGATCATCGACCACCTGATGCCGCCGCTGACCCGTGCCGAGACCTACGGCCCGCTGCGCCACCTGGAGCAATTGGCCGACGAATACTACGAGGCGCAGTTGCTCGATCCGCGCCGCGCCCGCGAGCTGCAGCGGGACATCCTTGAACTGGTCAAGACCCACCATATCGACCGCGAGCTGCAGCTCGAAGGGCAGATGGAGGACGCGGCGGTGTGGCTGCCGCGGCTGGACACCTACTTGTGCGACCTGAAGGAATCGCAGATCCGCGACGGCCTGCACGTGTTCGGCCAGTCGCCGCAGGGGCGTTTGCGCAGCGATACGCTGCTGGCGTTGCTGCGGGTGGCGCGGGGCGATGGCAAGGGCGGTAACGCCAGCCTGATCCGTGTGCTGGCCAAGGCGTTGGCGCTGGGTTTCGACCCGCTGGACTGTGATCTGGGGCAGGCATGGGATGGGCCACGCCCGGACCTGCTGGCACAACTCGACGCCAGCCTCTGGCGAACCTGCGGCGATACCCGCGAGCGCCTGGAGTTGTTGGCTTTGTCACTGATCGAGCAGGCCCTGCAGGGTGCTGTCGCGCTGCCGGACGAAGCAGGGTGGGACGCGGTGCGCGCGGTACTGCGCACACTGGTCGAGCAGGTCGCCCCCGACCTGGATGCCTGCGGCGCTGCCGAGATCGATGGCCTGCTGGCGGCCCTGGCCGGGCGCTTCGTCCCCGCCGGACCCAGCGGCGCGCCCAGCCGCGGGCGGCTGGACGTGCTGCCCACCGGGCGCAACTTCTATACCGTCGATGTGCGCAACCTGCCCACGGCCACGGCCTGGCGCCTGGGCTTCGCCTCGGCCAACCTGATCCTCGAACGCCATTTGCAGGACCATGGCGATCACCTGCGCCAGCTGGGCCTGTCGGTGTGGGGCACGGCGACCATGCGCACCGGCGGCGACGATATCGCCCAGGCCATGGCGTTGATGGGCGTGCGCCCGGTGTGGGCCACCGGCAGCCAGCGGGTCGATGACTTCGAGATCCTGCCGCTGAGCCTGCTCGACCGGCCACGGGTGGACGTGACGCTGCGGGTGTCGGGCTTTTTCCGTGACGCCTTCGGCAACCTGATCCGCCTGTTCGACGCTGCCGTGCAGGCGGTGGCGGCGCTGGATGAGCCAGGCGACCTGAACCCCCTGGCCGCACGGGTGCGCGCCGAGCGTGAAGCGCTGCTCGGCGCTGGCATCGAGCCCGAACAGGCGGCGCGACAGGCCGGTTGGCGGGTGTTCGGCGCCAAGCCTGGCGCCTACGGAGCCGGTGTGCAGAACGCCATCGACGGGCGCCTTTGGCACAGCCGCGACGACCTGGCCGAGGTCTACCTCAACCATGGTGGCTACGCCTATGGCGCCGCCGACGAAGGCACCCCGGCCCGCGCCGCGTTCGCCCAGCGCCTGGCGCAGGTACAGGCGGTGCTGCAGAACCAGGACAACCACGAGCACGACCTGCTCGACTCCAACGACTACTACCAGTTCCAGGGCGGCATGCTGGCGGCCGCCGAAACCCTGGCCGGCACCTTGCGGGCCAGCTACCACGGCGACCATAGCCAGGCCGACCGGCCGCGGGTGCGCACCCTCAAGGAAGAACTCAACCGGGTCATCCGCGCCCGGGCGCTCAACCCCAAGTGGATCGACGGCGCCAAGCGCCATGGCTATAAAGGTGCGTTCGAGCTGGCGGCCACGGTCGACAACCTGTTCGCCTTCGACGCCACCACCCACCTGATCGACGATCATCATTACCAAGGGCTGGCCGATGCCTATGTGCTCGACCCGGCCACCCGTGATTTCATGCGCGAGCACAACCCCGAAGCCCTGCGTGACCTCACCGAGCGCCTGCTGGAAGCCCAGCAGCGCGGGTTGTGGCAGGAGCCGGGCGACTATCGTGAAAGCCTCGAGCAGCAGTTGCTCGCCGGCGAGGAAGACAGCTGAACATGAGCGAACCCGTGCAATTCCCCCTGGCCGCCGTGGTTGGCGCCGACGACCTCAAGCTGGCCCTGTGCCTGACAGCCATCGACCCGAAGATCGGCGGCGTGCTGATCGAAGGCCCACGTGGCATGGCCAAGAGCACCCTGGCCCGGGGCTTGGCCGATCTGCTTGGCGACGGCCCGTTCGTGACCCTGCCGCTGGGGGCCACCGAGGAGCGCCTGGTCGGCACCCTCGACCTGGATGTCGCGCTCGGCCAGGGCCAAGTGCGGTTCTCACCGGGCGTGCTGGCCCATGCCGACGGAGGCGTGCTGTACGTCGATGAGGTCAATCTGTTGCCCGACCCCTTGGTAGACCTGCTGCTGGACGTGGCCGCCAGCGGCACCAACCGCATCGAGCGCGACGGCATTTCCCACCGGCACGTGGCCCGTTTCGTGCTGATCGGCACCATGAACCCGGAGGAGGGCGAACTGCGCCCGCAACTGCTCGACCGCTTTGGCCTCAACGTGGCCCTGGAAGGTTTGCCGGCGCCGGAGGCGCGTCAGCAGATCATTCGTCGCCGGCTGGCTTTCGACAGCGATCCAATGGCGTTCTGCGAACAATGGGCCGAGCAGCAGGCGGCGTTGCGCGAACGCTGCCGGTCGGCCCGTGAGCGCCTGGTATCTATCGCCCTGGACGACCAGGCCCTGGCGTGGATCACCGAGCGCTGCTTCGCCGCCGGCGTGGACGGTTTGCGTGCCGACCTGGTCTGGCTGCGCGCGGCGCGGGCCCACGCCGCCTGGCGGGGTAATTCGGTGATCGAGGAGGTGGATGTACAGGCGGTTGCCGAGTTTGCCTTGCGCCACCGGCGCCGTGCTGAGGAGCCGCCACCCCAGGCCACTTCGGCGGGCGGGCAGGCGAGTGCGCAGGAGGCACCGGGCGGTCAGGGCGACTGGGGGGCATTGCCTGCCCAGCCAGTGGCCACGGGAGCTCGGCGCGAGGTGCCGAACTGGGCAAAAAAGCCCTGAGCATCCGTTCGCCCCATGATCGGGTGGCGGATGCCAGGCCTCGCGTCGGTCATTTGACGGGGACTTCCCGGGGCCGCCCGCGCACCAGCGATAGCGGGCGCATCGCCTGGCTGGCAACCTTGCTCAAAGGGCGGCCACGCCAGCGCCGCGACTTGTGTTGGCAGCAGCGCCAGGCACAGGCGCCGGAACTGTGGCTGGTGATCGTCGATGCGTCGGCTTCGACCCGGCGCAATCAGGCGCTGGCCCAGGCCAAGGGTCTGCTGGCCGGGTTGTTCGATGAGGCCTACCGTCAGCGCGCACGCCTGGCCTTGCTGACAGCCAGTGGCAACCGTCCGCAATGGCAACGCCACGGCCTGAAAGCCTCGGCGGCCTTGCAGCCCTGGTTGCAGGCGCTGGGAGCGGGCGGCGGTACACCGTTGCCGGCGGCACTGGAAGAGGCGCGTCAGTGGTTGCTGGCCCGGAGCAAGCGCCTTCCCCATGAAACCCAGCGCTGCCTGGTGTTGACCGATGGTCGCCTGCAACAGGGCCCTGTGTTGCAGCCACTACCTTGCGTGACGTTGCTGGTGGATATGGAAACAGCGGCGGTGCGCGTGGGCCGGGCACGTCAACTTGCCGAACAACTGCAGGCCGACTATCGGCATATCGAGCAGTTCGCGGTGGTCAAATAAGGATGTAACTGCGACAGGATGTCGCAATAGAAAAAGTTATCCCCGAAAGTGGGGAAACTTGCACAAGTGCGTGGCAACCACGCACTGGCGGCACAGTGCTCTTTTACTTCGGCATTGACCAGGGTTGCAGGTCGTAACCTTTGCCGGATAGTTCGGCGCGCACTTCCTCGATCAGGCTGGCCCATTGCGCGGGGTCGGAATAGACGCGCGAGGACACTTGTTTGCTGCCGATACGGGTGCTGGTCCGGTCGATCACTGCCAGGCTCAGTTCACCAGTACCGTTGGGTGCATCCCAGGCTACGCACTGGAAGGGTTCGAAGGCGTGGTCGGCGATCAGCAGTGCTTCGTTGACACGGAGCGGGGCGTTCATGGTTCGGTCTCTCTCATGGTCCCAAACAGCGAAATAAGGTGCCGCGGTGTTATTCCACAAAAGTGTACAGCGCGGGGTTATTTGTACTGATGCTCCAGATCAGGGTTCAAGTCACATGGCCGTTGAAATTTTTTTATATCGATGATGTTTTCCTGCCTGCCCAGCGCACCTAAGACGGCAATTGAGTTGGAAAATTCCCGGAGGCGTATGCGTGGATCAAGGCGGGCTGACCAACGGTAGTGGGGGGCGTCAAGTTCATTGCTACTGTTAATTCGGGCGTCGCAACTGTCTGTTTATAGTTAAAAAACCTAAATCTGGCGCCAAGGAAAGGTCATGCTCGATACCGCATCCCTACGCCGCTTGCTGATTGTCGACCCCTGCGATGATTGCCACCGCCTTTTACCGGGCCTGCGCAGTGTCGGCTGGGATGTGCGAAGTAGCACGCTCGAGGCGGCAATGGAGCAGCCCTGCGACGTCGGCCTGGTACGCCTGCAGGCCTCGCACCTGCTGCACCCCGAAGCGCTCAAGGACCTGATCAAGCGCAGCAATACCGAATGGATCGCCGTGCTCAGCGCCGAAGAGCTGCGCCTGCAGAATGTCGGCGATTTCGTCTGCGAGTGGTTTTTCGACTTCCACACCCTGCCGTTCGATGTCTCGCGAGTGCAGGTTACCCTGGGCCGCGCCTTCGGCATGGCGCGGCTGCGCGGCAAGGGCGCGGTACGGGTGGATGAGCCCGAGCATGAACTGCTGGGTGAGAGCCGGCCGATCCGCGAGTTGCGCAAGTTGCTGGGCAAGCTGGCGCCAACCGAATCGCCGGTGCTGATCCGTGGCGAAAGCGGCACGGGTAAAGAGTTGGTGGCGCGTACCCTGCATCGGCAATCGCAACGGCGCGACAAGCCGTTCATCGCCATCAACTGCGGCGCCATCCCCGAGCACCTGATCCAGTCCGAGCTGTTCGGTCATGAAAAAGGCGCGTTCACCGGTGCGCACCAGCGCAAGGTGGGGCGTATCGAGGCGGCCAATGGCGGCACCCTGTTTCTCGACGAGATCGGTGACCTGCCGCTGGAGCTGCAGGCCAACCTGCTGCGCTTTCTCCAGGAGAAGCACATCGAGCGGGTAGGGGGGAATCAGCCTATCGCGGTGGACGTCAGGGTTCTGGCGGCTACCCATGTGGACCTGGAGAAGGCCATCGCGCTGGCGCGCTTTCGCGAGGACCTGTACTACCGGCTCAATGTCCTGCAGGTGATGACCGCGCCGCTACGTGACCGGCATGGCGACCTGTCGATGCTGGCCAGTCATTTTTCCCAGTTCTACAGCGCCGAGACCGGCCGGCGCCCGCGTTCGTTCAGCGACGGCGCCCTTGCGGCCATGGGGCGCCACGATTGGCCGGGCAATGTCCGGGAACTGGCCAACCGGGTACGGCGCGGCCTGGTGCTGGCCGAGGGGCGGCAGATTGAAGCGCAGGACCTGGGCCTGCAGGAGTTGCAGGAGCAGGACCAGCCATTGGGCACGCTGGAGGACTACAAGCACCGGGCCGAGCGTCAGGCGCTGTGCGATGTGCTGAACCGGCACAGCGACAACCTGAGCATCGCGGCCAAGGTGCTGGGGGTCTCGCGGCCGACGTTTTATCGGTTGTTGCACAAGCATCAGATTCGTTGACGCCAGGGGCTGCTTTGCAGCCCTCTTCGCGGCACAAGGCCGCTCCTACAGGGGGCGCGGTCCTCTGTAGGAGCGGCCTTGTGCCGCGAAAGGGTCGCAAAGCGACCCCGGCAATAAATGCAAAATCCTTGAAGGGATGACCGTTACAACCATCCCTCAACTCGACTGGGCAAGATGCCCATCCGCCAGTTCCTCCACCGTCTCCGGCTCATCCGGCAGTGCAGTGATCACGCTGAAGTCGCTGACCTCCACCTCGCCACCGCCATACCCCAGCAAATGGAAGGAAAACGCCTTGCGCACGGTGGGGTTGTCGAAGTCGAACTCCATTTCCAGCGGTTCGTCGGCCGTCACCCGCATCTCTTCGGGCAGCCCGAGCTGCACGTCCTGCTCCAGTTCCTTGGCCTTGAGGCGAATAAACGCCGCATGCCGGGGATCCAGCGCCCGTACCTTCAAGCGCACGCGGGTGCGGGAGCCCTCAGGCATCTCCAGGTACTGCGCGCCGATCAGGTTGTCCGCCCAGTCATCCTTGATGCGCTCGGCCAGGGCGATGGGCGAGGGCCCACCGAACTGGTAGCGCAGGTTGAGTGGGGTCTGCAGCAGCGACTGGTCGAGGCTGGCGGCCAGCAGGTTGAGTTGTGGGCCTAGGCTGTCGTCGCCACGGCCGAGGAATTTGGCCTGGTCGGCAATGAATCCACTGCTGGCATAGCGTCGGCAGCGTAGTTGGAAGTCGCACTCGCTGAAGGTGCCCTGGCCGTCGTGGTAGCGCAGCATGCCATTGGTGAAGGAGATCATCTCGCGGCCGCTGTCGTAGTCGCGGTATAGCGAGCGCCCGCCCAGGGCTGCCGGGATCGGCAGGGCGAAGTAGTCAAGCAGGGAGGTGCTCAGGTCGATATGGCCGTAGGTGCCCTGTTTGAGCCTGGGCAGTTGGGCCTGTTCCGGCGCCAACGTAAGGTTGAAGCCCCAGGCCGAGGCCAGGCGCACGCCATCGATGCCGTGGGATTCGTCCGAGGTGACGATCACCAGGGTATCTTCCAGCACGCCCTGTTTCTCGAGGCTGTCGAGGAAGCCGCCCAAGGCATCGTCGAGGTAGGCCACCGCGGCCTGCTTTGGCGTATCGAAGCGTTGCAGGTAGGCGTCAGGCGCCGAATAGGGCTGGTGGGTGCCAACCGTGAGCAGGGTGAGCATCCACGGCTGGGGTTGCTTGCGCAGCTCACCGACGTAGTCGAGCGCGCCTTCGAAGAAGGCGCGGTCGTCCTTGCCCCAGGGGAACTCCAGGTAGTTGTCGTTGGCGAACCACTCCAGGCCATGCACCGAGTCGAAACCGATGTGCGGCATGATCCGGTCCTTGGCCATGAAGCGCAGGCCGGCGCCCTGCAGATAATGGGTGGCGAAACCGGCCTCGCGCAGCTGGGCCGGCAGGCAGGCCTGGTTGCGTTGCTGCTGGGTCAGCAGCTCGACGCCCTTGGGCGTGCCGTTGGCCAGCTTGTCGTAGTCGCCGCAGAGCATCGCGTAGAGACCGCGAATGGTCTGGTGGGTGTGCAGCACATAGTCGGGGGTGTTCATGCCGCGCTCGGCCCACTGGCTGAGCCGCGGCATCAGGTCCTGCTCGAAGCGACTGCCCAGTGCCTCGCGGTTGGGGCGCAGGTAGGCGCCGGGGATGCCCTCGACGGTGATGATCAGCAGGTTGCGCGCCTTGCCTGGCGCATCCAGCAGTTTGACGCCATTGAGGTCGGACTGGGTCAGGCCGGCGCTGGACAGCGCCGTAATCGTTGGCGCCTGGCCCATGCCACTCAGGGCCTGGTGCTGGAGTTTGCCCACCGCCGCCGACAGCGCCTGGTGGGTGAGACCGTACTGGCGCCATTGGTCGGCATCGGAGGGGGCCAACTGCTGGCCGCCCCAGTGCAGGCCGAACAGCACCACGGGCACGGCCCAGAGGCGTCGTGGCAATGGCGCGCCGACAGGTGAGCGCCATACGCTCGCCAGCCAGCCGCCAAGGCCGGCGGCCAACAGGGCGGGCAGCCAGGGATGGGCCAGGGCGCCGGCGGTGGAGTTCTCCATGAACTGCGGGTCGACCAGATAGGCCAGGTCGTCGACCGTGGGCAGCCGGCCGACGGCACTGACCAGCTCGGCGGAGGCCACCCACAGGCCGCCCCAGGCCAGCAGCAGCGGCAGGGCCAGCCACCAGGCGCGACGCTGCCCGAGCAGCAACAGCAGGCTGCCGATGGCCAGGTCGGACAGGTAGCCGAAGGGGTTGGACCAGCCCAGCAGGGCACGCGCGGTCAGCGGAATCACCAGCACCAGGATTGCCAGCGTGGCAAGGCGGGCGCGAGGGTGACCGAGCAGGTTGTTCACGAAACTTTCCTTAATGCCATTAAATCGTCACAAAACTGTGCGCGATGATAACAGGCCGATGCCGGGAAAGTCGGTCGCTACAAAACCGGTAACCAAATCCCGGGCCCTGGATCGGGCCCGGCGGAAGGGTCAGAAGTAATAGGGGAATTTCAGGCTGAACGAGAAGTCCGGCGAGTCCTCGGTAAGGCCGATGGACAGGTTGGGCACGATGGTCAGGTTGTCGGTGGCGGCGAAGGTCAGGCCGATGTTGAAGTTGGCGGCGTTGTAGTCGCTGTTGGTGATCGACTGCCAGTCGCCGCCGTCCGGCTTGATCTTGCTCTTGCTGGCGAACTGGTCGGTGACCGAGAACGACATGCTCATGCGTTCGTTGAGGGCAAAGGCGATACCGCCGCCGATCTGCCAGGAGTCGCCCAGTTTCACGTCCCCCTTGACCTTGCTGTTGACCTGGGGGCTGATATCGCTGAACGAATCCTGCATGTTGTAGGTATACGACAGGCTGGCGAACAGCACCGCCGGGTCGAAGGTCTTGACCAGCGAAATGCCCGGCGTGATCGCCCAGACGCCGTTGCCGGTCGGCAGGCTCTCCGGCACCGACAGGTTGTTGTTGGTCGGGTCCTCGACCAGCTTGATGCCATAGGGGTCCTTGCCGGTGGGCGCCTTGACCCGCAGGGTGAACACCGCGTCGGGCCAGTTCTCCGATTCGTCGAGGAATTTGTAGGCCACGCCAACGTTGACGTCGCCGATGGCCGGGTCGCGGGTGACCGACGCATCGGAGGTGACCGGGCCGGCACCGCCGGCGCCGCCGGAGGAATAGGTCGATTCGCGATAAACGATGGGTACGTTTATATCGAACTGCCAGCGTTGATCCATGTTGTAGCGGGCGGTCAGGTCCAGGGTCCAGTTGTCGGCCTTGATCCGGTCCAGGTTGATGTTGCCGAGGAAGATCGAGTCCAGGGCGAGGAAACCGTTGAGCGTCAGGGCGCGGGTATCGTAGTGGGTGTAGGTGATGCCGGTCTCGACGCTGAACTTGCCGCCACCGAAGAAGCCACTGGCCTCATCATACAGGTTGGAAACGCTTTGCGCGGGTTCCGAATCGTCCTTGAGCGATTGGCCGTAGGAGCTGCCAGTGCTGCCCGGTGCGCCGGATGCCACGGTCTGTGCGCCTTTGGCCGGTGACGAGGGGGATTTGGTCAGGCGCTTGGGCGGCGGGGCTGCCGGGGTTTCCTCGACCTGGCGCACACGCTGCTCAAGCACCATCAGGGCATTCTGCTGGGCTTCGTAGCGTTGCTTCAGTTCGCGTAATTCCTGCTTCAGTGCCTCGACCTGAGGGTCCGGAGCCGCGTTAAGCATTGTCGCAGGGGCCAATGTACTCAAACAGATTACAGCTCTGAACGTCAACGATCGTTGCATGGGTTAGCCGTCCCTTCTGACTACATACGATGAGACTGAGCGTAGATCAGTATCCGAGGGCGCGAAGACCTTTGAGCTGGTCAAGATTGCCGTTCAGCGCGGCGGCAGGGACATTGTCGCGCAACACGACGTTGAGCGAAGTGAGGTTGCTGACCTGGTTGCCGCTGCCGAGCAGCGTGGCGTTCTGCATCAGCCCGCCCTGGGCGATCTGCTGCAGGGTGCTGCCCTGGTTGTTGCTGGCCACGACGTTCATTTGCACGCCGGTACCGCTCGCGGAGACGCTCAGGGAGCCTGCGGCATTGCTGCCGACCAATGTCGAGCCCGCAGCCAGCACCTGGCCTTGCTGTGGCGCCTCGGGGGCCTGGTTGGCCTTGGTGACGTTGATGTCGACGTTGTTGTTGGCCATGTTGTTGTCACCGGCCGCGCGCACCACCTGGGTGACGCCGACGGTGGTGTCCAGGCCACCGCCACCGGTGACGGTGCCGGTGCCCTTGGAACTGGACGAACCACTGCCTTTCTCGTCGATCATGGACACGTAGAACTGCGGCTTGATGGTCGACTGCTGCACCTGCATCGAGGTCTTCGCGCCGATAACATCGCCATTGGCGTTCTGCCAGGTGCTGCTCATGACCACGCCGAAGCTGACTATCCGCCCCGGCAGCACATAGCGACCGCGCAGGTTGGCCAACTCCTGATCCTTCAGTTCAATGGGTTTGAACGTCTCTGCCTGGATGGGCAGGGCGGTGGCCAGGCAGATCAGGGTAAGCCAGGCTGGAGTCTTCATGGGATGCTCCCGACGCGTCGCGCTCGATTATCATTAGAAGAAGTCGCTGCGGATGAAGCCGAAGTCCATCAGTTCGGCATCCTTGACCGGGGTGAAGGAATTGATGCGGTCCTTGGCGCTCAGCGGCAGGGGCGGGTCGAGCAAGGCGTTGGTCTTGTCGTAGCCCTGGCCGATCACGGCGAAGATGATGCCGTTCCAGCCCTTGAGGAAATCTTCGACCTTGTAGCGTTTGTGGCCGAGCACCGGGTCGCCGATGTAGACCCAGCCTTTGTCGACCCGTTGCAGGACCACGAAGTGCTTGTAGCCACGGATGTCCATCAGCACCACCACGGGAATGCGCACGCTGGTCAGGGTGTCGGCGGCGACCCGGTAGCCGCGGGCACGCATGCCGAGGCTTTCCACATAGCGCTTCATGTCGAGCATCGAGAAGCCCTGGACCTTGACCAGGTCCTGGTCGGCGTGGGCCAGCATGCCCTCGATGATCGTGTGTTCGTCCACGTCCAACCAGTAGGCCTGGCGCAGGATGGTTGCCAGCGCTGCGGCGCCGCAACTGAAGTCGGTCTTCTGTTGTACCAGGTCGGCGAATTTGCGCTCGCGGATGCTCTGGATGGGCTTGTAGATCACCGCGCCCCCCGGCAAAACCGAAAGCGGCATCTGCGCCGCTTCGCTGTAACTGGCCATGCACAGCAAAAACGCCAAGGCGATCATACGCATGGTCTTGTCCCCCGATCCTGTTGAGGAAAAGGCCCCCCGAAGGGGGCCTCAAGGTCACAGCTGTCAGAACGAGGTGTTGGAGATGGCCAGCGAGTTGCTTTGCTGGTTGCCCACACCGGCTGCCACGTTGACACCGAGGTTGCCGCTGCCGCCATTCACCGAGCCACTCAGGGTGGCGGTGTTGGTCACAGGGTTAGCCCAGCCGGTAGGAGTCAGCACCTGGAAGGACACGGTGTTGCTCAGGTCGTACGAGCTGGACTCGCTGTAGCTCTTCGAGCCGGATTTGGCGTACTCGGAGGCTTTGCTACCCGATTTTTCGAACGAAGAGTCGTAGGCCTTCTCGAACGAAGAGTCGTAGGACTTCTCGAACGAAGAGCTGGAAGACTTGTCGCGCGACTTGTCATACGAGGCGTCGATCGAGGCGCTCAGCGACGCATCGAACGAATCGGTGCGGCTGCGCTCGTGGCGGCCGAAGTCCTGGGTGTGGGTCACGCTGCCACTTGCCGAGGCATCCAGCGAAGCGTTCAGAGAACCACTGGCCGAGGAGCTCGACTCATGGCTACGCGAACCACTGGCGTCCGAGCTCTTCGAGCCACTGGCGCTCCAGCTGTTGGCACCGGCGGCCTCCCAGCTCGACGAGGAGCTGCCTTCCTTGCTGAAGCTGGAGTCCTTGTCGTACGAGGCGCTGCCACTTTTCGTGGTGGTGAAGGTCAGCGTATCGACCCGGAAGGTGCGGTCGGCGTTGTTGTTCACGACCAGGCCTGGGCCGTTCTGGTCGGCGGAGGCGGTGGCGGTGGCATTACCCAGTGGCGCATTGGAGTTGGCAATGGCCATGGTGTTTTTCTGTTGGTTCAGGTCGCCACCGGCAATGTTGATGCCCATGTTGCCGCTGCCGTTGTTGCCCGAGCCGCTCATGATGCCGGAGTTGGTGACGCCGTAGTTGTTGACCTTGTTGTTGTTGCTGTACTGACGCACATCGGCGGTGGCCGAGGCGGAGCCGAACACGAAGGTGTTATCCAGGCTCGAGTCAGCACCGGCGTTGGCGATGGCGGCGGCGTTGTCTTGCTGGTTGCCGGCGCCGGCGGCCACGTTGACACCGACGTTGCCGCTGGTGCCGGAAGCCGAGCTGCTCATTTCGGCTTCGTTCACGGTGCCTTCATTGCTGATGCGGTTGTTGGTGCTGCTTTGCTTGTCCCAGGCATTGGCGGTTGCATACACCGGGATCTTGGTAGGAGGAGGGGTGTGATGACCGTTGTTGTGATGACCATTGTGATGGTCGTTGCCACGCCGATCATTCTGCCCAGCTTGTACAGCCACAGCCATGATCGCAGCAATTGCGAAAACCAGAGGCTTGAGTGCCATCGAGGGTTTCATGGTGGTTCTCCGTACTTTATTTTAGGTTAAGTGTTGTTGTTACCTGTTTGGGTCAATCCGCGACCCGGATGCTCAGGGTGTTGGCCGTTCGGTTTCCCACCCCGGCACTCTGATTCAACTGCACCACGCCACGGCTACCGGTGAATGCCTGGTCGCTGGTGCTGACCTGGCGATGGCCGGGTGTCTGGGCAGTTGGATCCGAGCTGTTGACCAGCGCCACGTTCTGTTGCAGAAGGACGCTGTCGTCGATGCTTTGCGGTTGGGCACTGACGCTGATGCGCAGTGCGTTGGCTTGCTGGTTGCTGGCGCCGGCGCTCTGGTTGACCCCGAGGATGCCGTTGCCATGACTGAAGGCCGTGCCCTGGATACTGGCCTGGGCGTCCAGCGCAGGGTCGACATGGGTGCGCAGGCGCTGGCGGATCTGGGTGCTGGCGTTGGCGTCGTGGCCGATGGCGATGGCTCGGGCGTTGACCTGTTGCTGTTGGTCGCCGGCCGCCTGGTTGACGCCCAGGTTGCCTTGATACTGCGCGCCGGAACTGTCGATGGTGGCATTGTTGATCACGGGGGATTGGGCGAAGGCCGAAGCACTGCACAGCGTGGCCAGGATCAGCAGCGAATGCCTCATGTCATTGGCCTCCGCCGAGCACTTTCAACGCGCCCAGGCCTTGCTGGACGTTGGAGTTGACCATGTTGGCGATGCCGTTGCCGCCCGAGCCCGAGCCACGTCCGCCGGCGATGTTGGGCAACTGGGTCTGGTTGCCGATGTTGCTGCCGATGGTGTTGGTCTGCTGGGTGATCAGCGAGTTGATCCCGGCGCCGCTGGTGATGCCGGCGAAGTCGCCGTCGCTCAGCTCACTGGTCTGCCTGAGGATGTGCGCAGACGGGTTGGTGTTGACAGTGACCGGATTGGGGTCGGGCATCATGGGGGCGCGTATCGCGCTGCGCGTCTGCACTTCGCGGGTGATGACGACGATGCCGTTGTCTGCCTGGGCGGGCAGGCTGAAGCTGGATCCCAAAGCGCAACCAAGCAGCAGGAGGTGACAGATCTTGCCTTTTTCTGGTTTCCCCACGATGGCAATTCCTTCTTCGGCGTTTGGGCCAGGGGCCGCGTTGCCAGAAGGAGAGCAGAAGCTGTGCCGGTTTTTGTTATTGCTTGAAAATCAGGAGCTTGTGTGGGAAGCGCTCGTGCGTCAGAGAGTTGGTGTATCAGTGCTGAGACAGATCCCCGGCAAGGAAGGGGGCGAAGCCCGTATTATCGGGCTTCGAAGGGGAGGCGACGGCGGTGTATCAGCGATGTGACACTGCCCCCGAAACTGCGGCAATACGCGCAAATCCGGGGACTAAGGCCAGTCGGTGTGTATCAGCGGTTTAACATTCAGTGGGGAAGGCCGGGCATTTCCCGTCAAGCAAGCGTTGCACCGCGCCCAGCACCGTGACGCTGCGCTGTGGCCAGTCTCCGTCGATGACCTGCACGTTCTGTTGATGGCGTTGCAACCAGGCCAGGCTGTCGTCAAAGAACGCCTGGCGCTCCTCAAGGCGGGGCTGGCAGCGTTGCCCGTCACCGACCCATTCGACGCCCTCAGGGCGCAGCAGCAGGTGCAGGTCGTAATGGCGCGCCGTCAGCGCTTCTTCGATCCAGGCGGGGCAGTCACCGAACAGTGCCCGGCTCCAGAGGATGTTGCTGAGCAGGTGGGTATCGAGAATCAGCAGTGCCGGTGCTTGCTCTCGGCCTTGATCTTCCCAGGCCAGCTGGCCGCGGGCGATGGTGGGGATGTCGGCATAGCAGGTGTCGCGTTGTTCGCGCTCCATGAAATGGCGGACGTACTCGCCGACCAGCATGCCACCGAAATGCGCCTGGATTTCGCCGCTCAACCAGCTCTTGCCGCTGGACTCCGGGCCACACAGCACCAGCACTTTCATACCGTTGCCAGCGCCGGGTCGCGGCGCCACTCCAGCCAGCCGCGCACGGCGATCAGGGTGAACAGGGCGTAGAGCGCGGCGGTGAGGTACAGACCCTTGTACAGGAACAGGCCGACGAAGATCACGTCCACGACTACCCACAACGCCCAGCATTGCAGGCGCTTCTGCGCCATCCACAGCTGCGCCACCAGGCTGAAGCCGGTGAGGGCGGCGTCCAGCCAGGGCTGGGCGGCGTCGGTCCAGTGCGCCATGCCCGCGCCCAGCAGCAAGCTGGCCAGCAGGCCGGCCGCCAGGCCCTTGAGCATCGGCGCAGGGGCCAGGCGGGTCACCTGGCGGGCATCCTCGATACGGTCAGGTCGGGTCCACTGCCACCAGCCGTACAGCTGCAGCACCGCGTAGACCAACTGCAGGAGCATGTCCGAGTACAGCTTCACCTCGTAGAAGATCCAGCTGTACAGCACCACCATCACCAAACCGATCGGCCAGCACCAGGGGTTCTGCTTGACGGTGAGCCAGACGGCGATGACGCCGAGCGCGGCGGCGAAGAGTTCGAGGCCGGACATCGGCGATCCTTGGGCGGGGAAAGGGCGGGATGCTACAAGTTTCGAGCGGCAAGCAGCAAGCTGCAGTGGCGGGGACACTGCTGGGGCGCTCTTTCTTGCCGCTTGCAGCTTGTCGCTTGCCGCCACTAAACCCTGAACTGGCGCAGCAGTTGCTCCAGGTCCTCGCTCAGCCGCGCCAGGGCTACTCCGGCGTCGCTGGACTGGCGCGCGGCCTCGGCGGTCTGTTGCGACAGGTCGGCGGTTTCGGTGACGTTGCGGTTGATCTCCTCGACTACGTGGGACTGCTGCAGGGTGGCGCTGGCGATCGAGGCATTGAGCGCACCGAGGTTGCCCAGCGCCTGGCTGATGGCATCGAGGCTGCTACCGGCCTCGCGAGCCTGCTCGACCGTCTGGCGCGAGGCTTCGCTGCTGGTGTCGATGGCCCGCACTGCGGCCTCGGACTGACCCTGCAGGTGCTCGATCATGGTCTGGATCTCGGCGGTCGACTGAGCGGTGCGCTGCGCCAGCAGACGCACCTCGTCGGCGACCACGGCGAAGCCGCGGCCCTGCTCGCCGGCGCGGGCGGCCTCGATGGCGGCGTTGAGGGCGAGCAGGTTGGTCTGCTCGGCGATCGAGCGGATTACCTCGAGCACGCCACCGATCTTGGTGCTGTGACTGGCCAGTTCACGGATCACCTGCACCGCTTGCTCGATGGTTGCCGAAAGCCGGTCGATCTGCTGCAGGCTGCCGTGGATCGCCTGCTGGCCATGGCCGACCTGGGTCTGGGCGTTGCGCATCTCGCTGGAGGCCTGTTCGGCGTGCTTGGCCACGTCATGCACGGCGTAGGAAACCTCGTTGATCGCGGTGGCCACCTGGTCCATCTGCAGCGATTGCTGAGTACTGCGGGCCTGGGCGGCGCCTGCGTTGTCGCCGACATGGCCGGCAGATTCGGCCAGGTGATGGGCAGCGCCCTGCAACTGGCCGACCACCCCCTGCAGCTTGCCGTTGAAACGGTTGAAGTGTTCGCCCAGAAGGGTGATTTCATCACGGCCATGGGTGTCCAGGCGCCGGGTCAGGTCGCTTTCGCCACTGGCGATGGTGCCCATGGCTTGTACCGCCTCCTGCAGCGGGCGGGCGATGCTGCGGGCGATCAGCATCACCAGCAGGGCCATCAGCAGGGCGATGCCCAGGCCGACCAGCGAGGCGTCGCGCAGTTGGCGGGCGAACTCGGCCTGCACGTCGTCGACGTAAACGCCCGAGCCGATGATCCACCCCCAGGGTTTGAACAGCTGGATGTAGGAGGTTTTCTCCACCGGGTCGCTGGCGCCGGGCTTGGGCCAGCGATAGTCGACCGGCCCCGCACCCTGGCTGCGGGCCAGGGCGACCATCTCGTTGAACACGGCAAAGCCATCCGGGTCGCGGATGGCCGAGAGGTCCTGGCCATCGAGCTTGGGGTTGGCCGGGTGCATGACCATCTTCGGTTGCAGGTCGTTGATCCAGAAGTAGTCGTTCTGGTCGTAGCGCAGCCCGCGCACCACTTGCAGGGCTTGCTGCTGCGCGGCTTCGCGGGTGAGCGTGCCGGCGGCCTCCAGGCCCTGGTAATACGTCAGGATGCCGGCGGCGGTCTGCACCACGTGGCGGGTCTTTTCGGCCTTGGCCTGGTACAGGTCGCCGTGGAGCTGGCGCAGCATCAGCAGGCCCAACACCAGCAGCATGGCCACGGCCACCAGCAGGATCAGCCACAGACGGCGGCTGATCGACATCGACCTCAGGGTCTTCATGATGCGTTACTCCAGTCTTTGTTCTTTTTATCCAGGGCATCCAAGCATGCTTTGCCGCCGGCCCCCACTCGACCAACGGCTAATGAGTCTTTCTTGACATCCTGTGTAGCAGGTAACGCAAGCCTTGAAACACAGGCTCTGCTAGGATTTCGGCCGCGCCAGATGAAACCTTTAGGCTGCTGGGCTTTTCAGCTGGCCTTGGGAGCCACTGTCGCTGTAAAAAGCACGCGCCGCGTGCGGCATCATTGAGTCAATCAAAACAAGCGGCCTGCCACGCGCAGCGTCGCACTTGGGGGAAAGATGGATTTTTGGAGTGCCTTGCAGGCAATCATCTTGGGCGTGGTCGAGGGGCTGACGGAGTTCCTGCCCATTTCGAGTACCGGGCACCAGATCATCGTCGCCGACCTGATCAACTTCGGCGGCGAACGTGCCATGGCGTTCAACATCATCATCCAGCTGGGCGCGATCCTGGCGGTGGTGTGGGAGTTTCGACGCAAGATCTTCGACGTGGTGCTGGGCCTGCCCACACAGGTGCCGGCACGGCGTTTTACCGCCAATCTGCTGATCGCCTTCTTCCCGGCGGTGGTCCTTGGCGTGCTGTTCGCCGACCTGATCCACGAGTATCTGTTCAACCCCATTACCGTGGCCGCCGCACTGGTGGTGGGCGGGGTGATCATGCTGTGGGCCGAGCGTCGCCAGCATCGGGTGGAAGTCGATCATGTCGACGACATGCGCTGGAGCCATGCGCTGAAGATCGGTTTCGTCCAGTGCCTGGCGATGATTCCGGGCACCTCGCGCTCTGGTTCGACCATCATCGGCGGCCTGCTGTTCGGCCTGTCGCGCAAGGCGGCCACCGAGTTCTCGTTCTTCCTGGCCATGCCGACCATGGTCGGCGCGGCGGTGTATTCGGGGTACAAGTACCGTGAGTTGTTCCAGCCGGGCGACCTGCCGGTGTTCGCCCTCGGTTTCGTGGTGTCGTTCATCTTCGCGATGATCGCTGTGCGTGGGTTGCTCAAGTTCATTGCCAACCACAGCTATGCGGTGTTTGCCTGGTACCGGATTGCCTTTGGCCTGCTGATCCTGGCGACCTGGGAGTTCGGTTGGGTCGACTGGTCGACGGCGCACGGTTGACATGGCCCGTATGCAGTCTACGGCTAGGCGCGAGGAGGGCGTGCGCCATGCACGCCTGAAATGGCTGGTACTGGTGGTGCTTTGCCTGCTGCCGGTGGTGGGTGGCCTGCGAATGGGGTTGAGTGATGGGACCTGGCTGCCACTGGCGATGTATCCGCTGGTGAGCCTGGTCAGCTTGATGTTGTACTGGCAGGACAAGCAGCAGGCGCGGAACCAGGCTTGGCGCACGCCGGAGAAGGTGTTGCATGCCAGCGAGCTGCTGGGGGGATGGCCGGGGGCGTTGCTGGCGCAGCAGGTGTTTCGGCACAAGACACGGAAGGTTGCCTATCAGGTGGTGTTCTGGGGGATTGTTTTTGTGCATCAGGTGTTTTGGGTTGATTATCTGTTCTTGGCGGGGCGTTGGGGGTTTGTGATCTGAGGGTTGTTGTTAGGTGGTTTTGAAAGTTGTAGGCGCATTCATTTGTGATGTCGACGCTTATTCACCTTTCCGCCCTTACGGCGGGTAACTTTTTGAAGGATCAAAAAGTCACCAAAAAATCCTCGCTCCATTCATCCGGCCCTCCGCTTCGCTCCGGGTTCCCTCACTCCGGCCTTGCTCCCGGGAGGACCGCGCTGCAGGGCCCATCCTGGGCCCCAGCGCTTGACGGGCATCCATGCCCGTCACCTCCCTTCGCAAGGCCTGCGTTCGGCCTCCTGAAGTCGCGAAGTTACGGGCGGCGCCTGGACTGGCGCAGCTGTCGCTAGTTGGAAGTTTAGTTAATCTCTCGATCGCATCGCGGGGCAAGCCCGCTCCCACGCAATAGTCGCCGTTATATAAAACCCTGTAGGAGCGGGCTTGCCCCGCGAAAGGGCCGGAACAGTCAATGCATAACTAATGGTCAAACAACTAACTTCGCATTTCTTGCTCTTGCTCTTGCTTCTAAGCGCGCGATAGTTCAGGCAACACCAATTGCGACTTCAGGAGGCCGAGCGGAGTTCTTGCGGAGGGAGGTGACGGCCATGGATGGCCGTCAAGCGCTGCGCCCCAGGATGGGGCGTTCAGCGCGGTCCTCCCGGGAGCAAGAACGGAGCGAGGGAACCCCGGAGCGAAGCGCAGGGGCCGGATGAACGGAGCGGGGCGGCTTTGGTTACTTTGGCCAAGACCAAAGTAACCCGCCGTAAGGGCGGAAAGGTGACTAAATGTCGATATCTTCTACGAATGCACATAAAAAACTCAAAACAAGCACCAAAGAACCCAACTCACCCCTCAGCATACATCCACCTCATCAACGAATGCCGCCCACTGATCCCCAACTTGATCGCCGCCCTGCGCAAGTAGCTCTCCACCGTATTGACCTTGAGCCGCAAATGCTCGGCCTGCTGCGGCGCCGTACGCCCGGCCAACAATCCTTCGCACACCTGCATCTCCCGCTCCGACAAGCTGATCCCCGTTTGGCGCAGCCGTTCGAGAAACCGCTGTCCAAGGCTGTCGACATCCACCGGTTCAGGCGCAACTGGCTGCAAGGCATTGATGTGCTTCTCCAGCATCGGCATCAGCAACGGCGAAATGTCTTCAAGCCGGCTGCGCTCGGTCGCCGAAAAGCCAACCCGCGGGTCAGCCCGCAACACCGTGATCTCGTAGCGGTAACCATCCTTGCGTCGCGCCAGGTGCAGGCGGGCAGGGTCGTCGAAGTCTTCGCCCGAATCACCGGCACTGAACACCGTCTCGCTGATCAGCGTCGCGTCCGGGCGGGTGGCGCAAACCGGGTCGCGCAACTGGCGAATGTGTGTGGCATCAATAGTCAGGTGGGTCTGGATCAGGTCGTGCAGATACCGCGGAAAATGGCGGCTGCCGGTACTGGCTATGACTTTGCCGATCTGCGGGAAGAGCAGGTGCGAATTCATCGTGTCATCCATGATAGGCGTTGGAACAAAGGGCCCGCGCACGCCAGTGACCAGCGTCCTTGACTGCCGGCGGGGCCGTTGGAGCTGCTTGCTATCCTAGTACAACGATTGAGTGACGGTTAAATGAAGCAGGAATAATGGCATAACAATATCATCGATCCCGCCGGGCATCCGCCTTATCGTGCAGTCGGGTATGATGCCGATCCTTTCCCATCACGAGGCCCGCCCCATGTCCCTGAGCGCTGACCAGATCGTCGAATTCCGCCATTTCGCCGAACAGCTGGCCGAGGCCGCCGCTACCGCGATCCAGCCGTACTTTCGCGCCAGCCTGGATGTCGAGGACAAGGGCGGACGCCTGTACGACCCGGTGACGGTCGCCGACAAGGCCGCTGAAGAGGCCATGCGCCAGCTGATCCAGGTTCATTATCCAACGCATGGCATCCTTGGCGAGGAGCAGGGCGCCGCACAGGGTAGCAGCCCGTTGACCTGGGTGCTCGACCCAATCGACGGTACCCGAGCCTTCATCACCGGCCTGCCGCTGTGGGGCACCCTGATCGCTCTCAACGATGGCGAGCGCCCGGTGGTCGGCGTGATGAACCAGCCGTTCACCGGCGAGCGCTTCATCGGCACCCCGCAAGGCGCATGGCGCGGCGAAACGAAGCTCAAGACCCGCGCCTGCGTCGACCTGGCCTCGGCCACGCTGATGTGCACCACCCCTGACATGTTCGACACCCCGGCACGCAAGGCGGCCTTCGAGGCGGTCGCCGGCAAGGCGCGGCTGATGCGCTACGGCGGCGACTGCTACGCCTACTGCATGCTGGCTTCGGGGTTCGTCGATGTGATCGTCGAGGCGAGCCTGCAGCCGTACGACGTGCAGGCGCTGATGCCGATCATCGAAGGGGCGGGCGGTGTCATCACCGCCTGGGATGGCAGCTCGGCCCAGGACGGTGGCTGCGTGGTGGCCTGCGGCGATCCGGCGCTGCACGCGCAGGTGGTGGAGATGCTGCGTCACGCCATGTAAGGCTGTGCGCCCGCAATCGGCCTCGCCATCGCACTTTTTCGCATTTGTGCGTTCTATGCATGGCCAGGCCCCGCCGATCCCCGGCTGGGCCGACGACTTCCACCGGTGCCGATGGCCGTACGACGACATGCTCAGTTTCCCCGCCGCCTGCTGCTGGCCGGTACCCTGGTGTGCCTGGCCGCCTGCACCCAGCAACAGGGGCGCGACATGCTCACCCAGTTCGGCAACGGCAAGCCGGACGAGCTGTTCCAGACCAGTGTCGACCGCATGGCGACCCTGGCCATGCGCGACAACCTGCAAAGCCTCTACTTGCTGATGAACAAGCTGTACCTGCGTAACCCCAGCCAGTGGAAACAGTCCGGGTACCTCGACGCCACCACGGCGGCGCGGCAGATCCGCATCGCCATCGAGCAGCGCCAACCCTTGCCGCAACTGGGCGAGCGCCGTGACCTGGCGGCCCTGAGCTACGCCCTGAGCCCTGAATTTCGCGGTGATCGGGTCGGCGCGTTCATCTACGCCATCGGCAGCATGCTGGTTACCGCCCATGGCGGGCGCACCGAGTTCTACATGACCGACACCCTTGACCCGTTGTTCATCAACAACGCTGCCCGCAACATCGAGAAGGCCACCTGGATGCTCAGCCAGCGCCAGGATGCCAACGGCGTGCTGCTGCTGTTCTCCAACGAGATCTCCGAGCAGGGCAGCAACCTGAGCTTCGCCGTGGAGTTCGGCAAGGTCGTCGCCCGCCTGGACCTGCTGGCGCAGATGCTCGATGAGCGCTACCGACGGATCGGCCTGAACTATGCGCAGAGCCTGCTGCTGATGAATTTCCTGCCGGTGCAATGATCCATGTCCGCTGATCGCACAAGCTGACCCGGTCACTGTCCGCTGTCCGCCCGGCGTTTGTCGCCTGCGCATTGCCCAGACCCCGGGTTTTTGCTTAGTGTGGGCTTTGCCAGCCGACCGTCACCTGCCCCGACACACACCGCGCGGCTGAATAGAATGACCGTGAACGACCACCTGCGCACCCCTCGGTAGCCGCAGGCGGCGCCCATAACAATAACGATGGCGAGTGCCTTGTCCATGGAAAGCCGCCTGCTGAGCGAGCAAAGCTGCGTGTTCCACCACGCCGACCCTTATGCCGTGTCCGACTATGTGAACCGGCATGTGGGCCAGCACCATATCGGCCTGTCCCGCACCACCCACCCCCAGGCCAGTCTCAGCCACCGCAAGTTCGCCGAGCTGGACCTGTGCCGCATCAGCTACGGCGGCAGCGTTCGCGTTACCTCGCCGGCACTGGAAACCATCTACCACCTGCAGGTGCTGCTCAACGGCAATTGCCTGTGGCGCGGGCACCAGCGCGAGCACCACCTGGTGCCGGGCGAGCTGCTGCTGATCAACCCGGACGACCCGGTGGACCTGACCTATTCCGAGGATTGCGAGAAGTTCATCCTCAAGCTGCCGGTGCACCTGCTCGACAGTATCTGCGCCGAACAACGCTGGCAGCGCCCCAGCGGCGGTGTGCGCTTCCTGCGCAACCACTACCGGCTGGAGGAACTGGGCGGTTTCCTCAATCTCTTGGGCATGATCTGCAACGAAGCCGAAGTGAGTGGCTCACTGCCGCGGGTGCAGGGGCACTACAGCCAGATCGTCGCCAGCAAGTTGCTGACGCTGATGACCACCAATGTGCGCATGGAGACGCTGGGCGGGGCGGGCATGGGTCTGGAGCGGATTCTGGACTATGTGGAGCGCAACCTGAAACTGGAGGTGAGCGCCGAGGCGCTGGCCGAGCAGGCGAACATGAGCGTGCGCTCGCTGTATGCGCTGTTCGATCGCCACCTGAGCACCACGCCCCGGCAGTACATCCGCCAACGCAAGCTGGAGCGCGTGCAGGCCTGCCTGAGCGATCCCAGCTGCGCGGTGCGCAGCGTCACCGAACTGGCGCTGGACTACGGCTTCCTGCACCTGGGGCGGTTTTCCGAGAGCTATCGCCAGCGTTTCGGTGAGTTGCCGTCGGAAACGCTCAAGCGGCGAGGCTAGCCAAAGCGCGGGACAAACCCAAGTGGGCTTGCCCCGTGTTCGAGGTGGATCAGGCCACATCCACCAGCACGATCTCGCTGTCCTGCAGCGCGGTCACCTTCAGCACCGTCTCCTGCTCGATCGCCACGCCGTCGCGCGCCTTGGCCTGCAGCCCGTTCACTTCGACCAGCCCCTTGGCCGGTACCAGGTAAGCACGGCGCCCTTCATCGAGACGGTACTCGGCGCTTTCCCCGGCGCGCAGGGTAGCGGCCACCAGACGTGCATCGGTGCGGATGCGCAGGCTCTGCTCATCGCCCTCGCGACCGCTGGCCAGGGTCACGAAACCCTCGCCACGCTCGCCTTTGGGGAACGGCCGGGTACCCCAGGACGGCGCATCGCCGACCTTCTCGGGGATGATCCAGATCTGGAAGATCCGCGTGTCGACCTTCTCCAGGTTGTACTCGCTGTGGACGATGCCGCTGCCGGCACTCATCACCTGCACGTCGCCGGCCTCGGTACGGCCCTTGTTGCCCAGGCTGTCCTGGTGGGTGATGGCACCTTCGCGAACGTAGGTGATGATCTCCATGTCACGGTGCGGGTGAGGCGGGAAGCCTGCGCCGGCGGCGATCAGGTCGTCGTTCCAGACCCGCAGGTTGCCCCAGTGCACACGCGCCGGGTCATGGTACTCGGCGAACGAGAAGTGATGGTGGGCGTCCAGCCAGCCGTGGTTGGCGTGGCCAAGGCTCTCGAAGGGTCGCAGTTGCAGCATGGTGATGCTCCTCTGATTCGGTGGAATGGGGCCATGATGCGGCTTTAATAGATCGATAAAAAGCGTAAATATCGGCTTTATATGATCTGATAATTCGATAATATTTGGTGTGAATCAGCATGCGTTTCATCGCCTAATGCCCTGATCCATAAGCATTCGCTGGCACTTTTGCGTGGATGAGGCGAACATGCCCGTTGTTTCGACTTTCAATGGAGTGACCGTGCCTCACGAGCATCCCCAGGCCCCGGCCGACCTGACCCCGCCCGCCCAGTTGCCCTGGCTGCGCCGCCTGGCGGCCCGCCTGCTAGGGCGTGGCCTGTCGCGCCTGCAGGCGCAGCACCGTGACTCCTGGTTCCTGGGCCACGCCACGGGGCAGCGCAACGGCCATTCTGACGGCCTGCGCGAAGGCTATGAGCGGGGCCGGGTGGATGGCTATGAGGCCGGGCGCCAGGTCCTGGTAATCCGCGATACACGCCCCGAGCATGTCGCCGTGCCGGGCCAGGACGACAACCTGTTTGACGACTGGCGCCTGCCGCTGACCACCGAGCTGAAGAAGCGCTTCAAGGCCGATGTCGCCCAGCGCCTGCCTGCCGAGGCGCAACCGAGCGCGGCGCAGTGGAAGCTGATCTTCAGCGACACGCCGTCCACTTGCGTGGTGGCCGGTGCCGGGGCGGGCAAGTCGACCTCGCTGGTGCTGCGCATCCTGTTGCTGCGCCACTACCTGGGCTTCGAACTCGATGCCCTGACCGTGGTGACCTTCACCCGCGAGTCGCGCAAGGACTTCATCCAGCGCCTGCTGCAGGTGTTCGCCCTGTGGCAGGTTGAGCTGTCACCGGCCCAGGGGCGCGAGCTGGTGCGCACCTTCCACTCGCGCATCCTGCCACTGGTGCGCAGCCTGCCGGGTTTCGCCCAGGTACGGGCGTTCGAGACCCTGGGCAGCGAGATGCCCGTTGGCAGCGAGGCCAGCGCCGACAGCAATCCGTTCGACCTGCGCCTGAACGACGCCCAGCGCCAGCAACTCAACCTGTGCTACCGCGACCTGATGGGGCAGAGCCCGCGTTTTGCCCAGTTGATCGGGGCGCTGCGCCAGGAAGCCCTGCTGCTCAAACCGCTGGATCCGGATCACCCGGACGTGCAGAAACGCGCCCAGGTGACCCAGTTGGCGGCCCAGCGCGACGAGGAGTTGTGCGATGTGATCGAGGACCTGTGGTTCGCCGCCGGCGCCTGGCCGATCAAGGGCATCGAGCCGTGCCGGGACACGGTGCAGATCCGTGGCAGCCGCTTCCATGTGCACGGTCGCCTGGAAGGGCTGGATGCCTGGGTGGTACTGGGCTTCGACCCAGCCGAGAGCGGCCAGTACCAGCGCCCTGGCGCCAAGCTGGCGGTGCGTGCGGAATGGGCGGTTAAACGCACCCTGTTTCAAGCTTTCTGTGATAAGCCATTGATATGGCTTGATAACTACTCATCGGCAAAGCGCTTGGCGGCATCCTTGGCGGGTGATGCCGTGGCGGGTCCTGGCTTCGAGTACAAGGTCAAGGGCGAGCTGGCCCCGGCGCCGCTGCTCGACGCCTTCGTCACCGCGGCAAGCTTTATCGAGAACCTGGGCCTGGACGTCAATGCCGCAGTGGCGGCCATGAGTTTCCCGTCCGGCGACACCGATGCGGTCTTCTTCGAAGCCCTGGCCTTGTACTGGAAGGCGCTGGAGGCTCATCTGCTGGCCCAGTCGCCGCCGGTTATGACCTACAACCGCATGTTCGCCCTGTTCGGCGAGAACAACCCGGAGAACCTCGGGCTGTTGCCCGACCCGCTGCTGCGCCCCCTGGCGCACCTGATGATCGACGAGTTCCAGGATGTCTCGCCGCAGATCGTCAGCTGGCTGCGTGCGAGCCTGACCGAGATTCGCCGCCGTGGGCCGACCCTGCATGCCGGACGGGTGGCGCAGCATTCGTCGCTGATGTGCGTGGGCGATGACTGGCAGTCGATCTACGGCTGGCGCGGCAGCTCGCCGAAGTACTTCATGGAGTTCACCAAGGCGTTTCTGTCCCCCGCCAACACGCGGGTGATGCTGGTGGAAAACTACCGCAGTCAGCAGCACATCATCGATGCCGCCGAGCACCTGGTCAAAGGCGCGCCGGCCATCACCGGGAAGAAGGCCAGGGCCGCGGGGCCTGCGGCCGAGCTAGCGCTGACGCCGGTTCGGGTCTTCGACCGCGACGAGGCGGCACTGGCCGAAACCGTGATCGAACACTATCAGCGTGGCGAAACGGTCATGATGCTGTTTCGAAAAACAAGCGATAAGTTATTGATTGAACAGCATTTATCGGCAGTTATTAAGGCTGATTCTAGCTTGCCGCCTGGCCAGCGCCGCCTGCGCCAGCTGACCTATCACAGTGCCAAGGGCCTGCAGGCCGATGCGGTGTTCATGCTGGGCGATTGCCAGTACCTGACCAGCTCGCCGTACAAGAACCAGGTCTACCGCCTGGCCGGCCTGGGCAAGCCAGGTGATGCCCAGGCGTTCGACACGGCGCAGAAGGAAGAGGTGCAGCGCCTGGCCTATGTGGCGGTCACCCGGGCGGTCCGCCATTGCTATTGGCATGTGGAGAAGGCCAGCGGCGAGGCTGCCGGGCAGCCGCGCGCATCAAGCCAGGTGCAGGGCCGGCAGGTCTTCTTCGAGGACCTGCGCGGCCAGTAGCTTCAGTCGTTGGGATCGCGGCGGGTGGTCAGGCGCAGGTAGAGGCCGTCTTCGTCCTCCTCCAGGCCCAGGGCCATGCGTTTCATGCCCGCGATGTAAGGCTCGTTGGTGATGGCCTGGCGCAGGGGCTGGCCATCTTCGCCAAGGGGGCTGCGGCCCAGTGCCTGGGTCAGGGCCTCGATTACCGGGGGTTCCAGCGTGTCGTCCAGTTCATTGCCTTCCAGGTAATCCAAGCCGACGTCCCAGCGGCGCCTGAGCGCATCGAAGCGGTTACTGTACTCCCGGCGCAGTAGACGGCGCCAGGTTGGGTGACGGGAGATCCATTGGCGACGCAAGTCTGCGCTGGCGTCTTGTATCTCGACCTCGTCATGTACCGCGTCTTCGGTCCACGTAGAGACCTCGGCGGTTTGCCGGTAAAGCATCTCCTGCTGCGGTTCGGGGAAATCGAGACGCCTCGACAAGCGGGTGCGCAGGGCCAGGCGGATCTCGATCAAATCCAGACCTTCGCCCAGGCCGTTGTGCAACACGTCGTCCGACAGCGTATCGAAGCGATGCAGGTCCGGCAGCGCAGGCCTGGCGCCACGCTCGCCCAGCGGCCGGGCTTGCCAGGCGTCCAAGACTCGCAGTGCATCGCGCCGCGCCAGTCGCGCGTTATAGAGGTCCTGTGCCAGGGCGTTCACCTGATCACGCCGGAACAGGCGCCGGAAGAATTGGAACAGAGGTGGTGTGGCAATCTCCATGCCTGCGGTTTCATCGTAGGCCATGACTTCGATTTGCAGCGTACCGAACCCATCGGCACCGGCATCACCGCAACTGACCGGGAATGCGGCGGCCACCTCGTTCAGCCGCCTGCGCAGGCGGCTACTGGCAGCTGCCCGGTCAAGCAGCGTCCAGACCTGGCGGGCAAAGACCTCGGGTTGACGCAGCGCACTGGCCGACATGCCGACCTGTTCGACCACATCACGCAGGCAGGCATTTCGGTCGCCTTCAAATAGTGCGTTCCAGGTGGCTTGCTGGGCATTGCTGGCGTTGTTCAGCCAGGTTGTTCGCTGCGCTGAAGCTGGAAGAGGTTCCGCGACTGCTTCTTCCTCGACGGAGGCGCCGATTACCCTGAGACTTTCTCGGGTCCGTTCATCCAATGGGTTGTAATTGAAGCGCCAGCGATAATTGGCGCGCCTTGCCAGCAGATGGTCGAAATAGGCAGAGTTCAGGAGGGTGTCGAAATCGGGAACCTGCCCGATGCGATTCATGCTCAGGTCCACTTCGCGCAGCATGCAGGGGGTGCGTTGCATCAAGGTGCTGAGCCCGGTGGGCCACTGCTGAAGTTGGCCGCTGTCCAGGCGCAGGGTGGCCAGATTTTCCAGGCCGCTCAGGTCTGGACTGAGGCCCAGCGGATTCAGGGTCAGGTGCAAGTGCCGCAATTCGCGCATTGAACGGAACGCGCCCGCCATGTCCGCATCCAGCGCAATGCGGTTGGCCCGCAAGTCCAGGTTCTCCAGGCGCAGGCCTGCGATCATCTGCAGGTCCGCCAGGGTGAGGGTCAGACGGTTGCGGGGCAGTTCCAGGCTGCGCAGATTGTTCAGGGTCGGCAATACCTCGTGGGCGGTGACCGGCAGCTGACCCAGGCGCGCACTGCTCAAGCGCAGTTCTCGAAGTTGCGGGGCATTGCGCAGCGCTCGCAGGAGCGATGTGGCGCTGAGTTGCGGGCTGCTGCGTACATCGACTCGGCGCAATGACGGGAAGGCCTGCAAAAAGTCGGCGGGTATCTCGATCACATTGAGGTTCTCCAGCGTCAGCGTGGTGATGTGATCGAAACGTGTCGATAGCGGCGGCAGCGCATCGAGGGCGACATTGGACAGGCTGAGCATCTCGCCGTCCAGGCGTTGCCAGGCCCGGATCAGCCGGTCGGTGGTGGTGGTGTAAAACGCGCCGACTTCCTCGCCCCAGTCGTTGGCGCCTGCGCTGGCCCAGGCGCCAAGTTGCTCGCGCAGCACTGCCAGTTGAGTGCGCATCACCTGTATCTGCTCGGTCGCGCTACCTCTGGCGCGCAGGGTGCCCAGCAATTGTCGGATCTCGCGCCCCGTGAGCCCGGGGTACAAGGCGTGCAACTCGCGCTCGGCACGGGAGGCGAACATCCCAGGGCTGAGCGGGTAGCCATACCGGCCATCGCTCAGCCGCAGTGGCGAGCGAAAGCCGGTGGGCATGGGTTGCTGGCCAATCAGCCGGGCGGCGGCGGATCGGTCGGCGAGTGCCGCGTGATAGCGCTGTTGCGCGGACCATTGCGGGTGGCGGGCCAGCAGGTTGTCGCTGATGAGCTGGCTATCGGTGTTGGCCAAACTGTTGCGGTACAGGCCCAGAATTGCACGGTCCAGTCGCACGCGGGCTTGCAGCAGCCGTGCTTCCTCGGCGATACGCAGCGGCACCCGGCCTGCAAGCAGGCTGTCCCGTTCGGCACTGTTGGCCTGGCCGGCCAGTTCGTCGAGTGCCCGCCAGGGCAGGCTGGGAAACTGCCGAGCGATGGCCAGGGTCGCGGGGGAAGCTGCCTTGGGCTGGCTGCGGTACAGACTGTCGAACAGCGATGCCCGCCTTGCGCTCAGCCGGTCGGCCATCAGCGTCTGCAAGGCCTGTTGACGTTGAGCGCCTGGAGTTCCTTCAGGCAGCAGTGCCACCACCGTTTCTTCGTCCAGGTTTTCCAGGACGATCCTGGCCAGGTATCCATTCTCAAGGTCGCTGCGGGTCACCTGTATCACCTGGTCGCCGAGCCGGTTGCGGCCATAGCGGGTGGCGCTGCCCATGGGCTCGGCACCGTCGAACACCTCCAGCGCCACATCCTCGGGCCAGCCGGGCAGTTCGCCGAGTACGCTGATGGCGAATTGTTTGTAGGCGGCCAGCGGACGGCCCTGGCGGGTTCGGGCGATGATGGTGTCGGCGGTGCTGTCGGCGTTCAACCGTTGCAGGGCGTCCTCGAGCAATGGCGCAGGGCGTCTGCCGTCGGCGTGGGCCTGTTCCAGCACGCCACGCTCCAGGCCGCTGCTGTCGAGTGCGGCCAGCAGGTCCTCATCGGTCAACCCCTTGCAGAGTGGGCCGAGACGACGCATCAGCTTGACCCGAGGCCACGCCTGAGGCCGCTCGTGCGCCACGCGCCAAGCGCCGTTGCCATTGCCGTGCAAGCGTGGCTGGTAGGCCTGTGGATCGTCCGGGTGGAGGATTCGCCAGTCCCCCCCGGCATCTTTGCGGACCTCGTGGAGGGCATCGTCCAGTTCCAGGAAATGCCGATCGTCATACTGCAGGATGCCTTCATCGTCCGGCTGCAGGTCCACCGGCAGTTCGACCGGGCTGCGATAGGGCGCGAGCTGAGGCTGCCACAGCCGTTCCTGGTCATCGAGCCGGAGGCTTTCCATCCAGTCGACGAAGCCCGAGGCCTTGGCCAGCCTGGCGACACCGGCGATGGCGACCACACTGCCGAGGTTGACGAGCAACGACTCGACCTGGCTCACGGCCTGGGCGTTGTCACCTTCGGACCAGGCCTCGAAACCGTGGAAGATGCTGCTCATCACCTGGCTGGCGCCTACGGCCAGCATGGCGACGTCCAGGCCCGGAACGAACATGGCCGCCACCCCCAGCAGGGTCAGGCCGCGTTCGCCCCACAGCATCAGGCGTTCCTCCCGGGCCTTGGTGTCGATATCCGCCGTCGGTACCGCTATCCTGCGAGCGTCGTCCAGCAGCCGCTGCACATGGTCGTTGAACAGCTTGGGCCACACCGGGAAGGCAATGGGCGTTTCATGTACCGCCAGCGCGGGGAAGCGGACGGGACGCGGTGCTGACTGATCATCTGATTCGCTGGCAATCTCCCTTCCTTGCCAGGGATGCGTGGCGGGCTCGGTCTCGGCAAAGGCCGGGGAAGGTGTCTCGAGAGGGGTCACTTCGGCCAGTGGGCCTTCGAACAACCTGGCCTTGAGTTTTCTTGCCAGCTCCGGGCGATCCTTCAGGGCGACATGTTCCAGAAAACGTTCGCGATAGTCGGGCTCCAGCAAGCGGCGACGCAGGTACCTGCCGAAGGCCAGCAGGTTGATGAATTCCTGTACAGGCCGATCGTCGTCGAAGGGCAGGTAGGTGATATAGACGGGATCGGACTGTCCGTCTGCCGCCAATAGCCACAGGTCGTGCAGTTGCGTGCCCAGCATGCTCAAGGTCCGCACAGAGGCTGTTGCCGCTCCGTAACCTGGCGCCTGGTCGCTGGCGCAGAGCTGGAGCAAAGCCTGGAGACCATCATCGGTCAGGTGTCCACGCATATGGGCGATCAGCGCCTGCGCGGTGAGTTCGTCGCGCCGCGCCTGGCTCCACAGCGGTTGCAGCACGTTTTTTCGCCTACCGCCATAGAAGCTTCGCAGGTGCTGCTGATAGCGCTTGCCCAGGTCGAGCGCACGGCAGTGGCCGACAAAAGCGCTGGTACTCAGACCTGGGACCGGGGTGGTGTCGTCGACGCTGAGCTGCAAGGTGCTGAAGGGGCCGACTTCGGCCATGCCTTCGAAGTTGTGCAGGGCGGCTTCGAGCAGGCTGGTGAGGGTGGCGGCGCCGGACGGCTGTTCGCTCGGGATCGCAGGGCGAGGCCTGTCATGGGAGGCATCTGGATCGGGGAACCCGCCCTCCAGACCCTGGGTGAATGGTTGACGGCAGAACTGCGCTTGCGTGAGGGAAACCTGAACGCCCAACCGCGCCTTCAGCAAAGGTTCGCAGAACTCGGTAATGCCCTGCAGGCCCTGCAAGGCCTTGGCCAGTGCCTTGCTGCTGGCCGCACGCTGCTTGATGGCTTGGCGCAATTCGGCTTGTCGGACAGGGGACGCCAGGACGAACCAGTCCGCGAGCTGCCCGTCCGGTTGGACGTGCTCCCGGTGGGCGCGGCGCAACAACCTTTGAGCGTGGGCTGGCTGCAGCTGTCTGGTCCAGCCTGGCAGGCTGCGCAGGATCTGTTGCTGGTGGTAGGGCGGGTCGATGCTGTGCATGGTCGCATTCCAATGAAGGGGAGCGGCCATTCAAGTGCGGGTGGCAAGGTCTTGGGCGGTACATATTTGGGCCGTCGCCAGGGTGATGGCTGACACGCCCCAGACCGTTTGGCCCACAGCACCTGCGGCGGACTCACCTTCGGCCATTGACGGCGACGGCCTAGGGTCAGTCGGCGGGGACGCTGCTATGGTCTAGACAAAGCCTGAACGTGGAGCACTGCCATGCCAGCTTTCACCATCCTGCATATCGACCACCTGGTCCTGCGCGTCGGCGATCTGCAGCGCAGCCTGGCCTTCTACCATGAACTGCTTGGCTGCCCGGTGCGCAAACGCCGGGATTCGCTGGGCATGATCCACCTGGGGGCCGGCGACGGCCTGATCGACCTGGTGGCGATCGACGGCCCGCTGGGGCGCCAGGGCGGCGCGCAGCCCGGCCCGACCGGGCACAATGTCGATCATTTCTGCCTGCGCATCGAGCCGTTCGACGAACCGTCGCTGAGCGCACTGCTGCGCGATGCCGGGGTACGGGTCGAGGCCGCGCAGAAACGCTACGGGGCTGAAGGCGAGGGTGTCTCGCTGTATTGCTATGACCCTGATGGCAATCGGGTCGAACTCAAGGGGCCGCCGTTGGGTAGGGAGTTTTAGAGGCAGGCCGTCAAGTTTGTTGGGCGTTGACCGAGTGAGGCTACCAGGTGTCCGCCGCAACCCTTGCAGCGCCTATCAGATCGAGCGCCGCCCGCGCGGCGCATCGCGACGCAAGGCCGCTCCTACATTTGTTGCAACGTGCCAAACCTGTCAGGCCATGGTTGCCCGCCTTGGTGCA